>CAYWUZ010000008.1:0-53004 GCA_964461565.1 uncultured Candidatus Izemoplasmatales bacterium
TATTCCAACTTCAAGTAGTCATAAGAGAATTAATTCTATCTCTTGAAGTATTTTTACTTTAGCATCTTTAACACTTAGCCCATCAATGAGTGGTGAATTAATTAATTCACCAGAATCTGTATCAGTATAGGCTTCTTCAGTAATATTTCCGCCTTTAATAACTTCGATAATATCTAAGTTATATTTTTTAGCGAAATCATAATCTCTTGTGTCATGTGCTGGCACCGCCATAATAGCTCCAGTACCATAAGTGATCATAACATAATCAGAAATGAATATTGGAATCTCTTTTTGACTAATTGGGTTTATCGCAGTTAAACCATTTAAACGAACGCCTGTTTTATCTTTAACAAGTTCTATACGTTCAAACTCTGTCTTCATTTTTGCTTTTTCTTGATAAGCAATCACTTCATCCATATTTTTAATTCTATCCTTAAATAATTGAATATAAGGATGCTCAGGCGCAATCACCATAAAAGTAGCCCCATAAATTGTATCAGGTCTGGTTGTAAAAACTTCAAGAGACTCTTGGCTATCTTTTATTGGGAAATGTAAATTAGCACCAGTTGAACGCCCTATCCAACGTTCTTGTTCAGTACGAATTCGTTCATTAGATTCTAAGTCTTTTAATCCTTCTAATAGTTCATTAGCGTATTCAGTGATTCTTAAAAACCATACATCTTTTTCCATCTGCGTTACTTGTGAATCACACCTGTCACATTTTCCACCTTGAGATTCTTCGTTTGATAGAACAACTTGACAACTAGGACAATAGTTCACATACGTTTTATCTTTAAAAACTAAACCATGCTCAAACATTTTTAAGAATATCCATTGTGTCCATTTATAATATTCTGGGTCAGTTGTGTCCACTACCCTAGAAAAATCAAAAGAAATACCCGCTGATTTCAATTGGTTTTTAAATGTTTCGATATTTTGATCCGTGATTTTTCTTGGATGAATTTGCGTTTTAATGGCATAATTTTCTGTTGGCAAACCAAAAGCATCAAAGCCAATTGGGAATAAAACATTATATCCTTCCATTCTTCTTTTCCTTGAAATAACTTCCAAAGACAAATAAGCACGAATATGCCCAATATGCATACCCATACCACTTGGATAAGGAAACTCAACTAAAGAATAATACTTCTTCTTATCAGAAAAATCTATGGCTTTAAAATAATCATTGTTATACCATTTATCTTGCCATTTTTTTTCTATTTTTTCATGTTCAAAACTCGGGATAAATTCACTCATTTTTTTTCCTCCTAAAAATAAAAAAATCGTCCTTAATAAAGGACGATCAATCATTAACCGTGGTACCACCTTAGTTCTAGAAAACTAGCACTTTGACTTTTAACGCAAGTTAAACGGGTTTTACTAACGGGTTGCATAAAACCTACTCCACAGACTAATTCAATAATTGTATTGTTGGTTTTCACCTATGTCCAACTCTCTGAATAACACATATTTATTTACTATTTCTGTTTCCCTGTATTTATAGATATTATATCATATTTAATTAAATAAACAAGACTATTTCTCTTCGTCTTCTTCTTGATCGATGATATCTTCAGGTTGCATATCTTCAATTGAATCTTCTTGCTTTTGATGATAATGTTGCCTTTGTTGGCGCATCATTGAACGGATGTATAACTCTTTTTGTAATACGAAGATTGATCGATAACCAATAAACATTAATACAAAGAAAATAATCATATCAAAATTCATTAAATTATTAATTGTTAAGATAATAAATATCGGTGTCGATGCAAAAGTAACCAACTTAAATGTTTTCCTATATCTTATTTCTTTTCTAAATCTTAAGAAAGGTAAAGTAGAGATTAAAACAATAAAGATAATGATTAAAAAGTTTTGAATAATTGTCGCTATAATTAATGGAACCAGTATCGTTGTTTTCATAAAACTATAAAGTTCGCCAACTGATTCAAAAGTTGATAACTCTAATGCATATAATCCAGTACTTCCAAATCGGTAAAATGCCATATCATCTTTGACAATAATCACATAATCATTATCCGTGACATCAGATAATTCTTGGCTTTCAGATAAAAAATAAATAGGCACGCCATAGGCACTAAAGTTTTGATCTTCTATTGCGGTTTCACCACAAATAAGGCTTCCACTAACTATTTCACAACTCGTTGTTTCATTATTAACAGTAGGATTTTCACTCGCAAATAATAGAATAAAGATATCTAAAGACAAAAGCAAAGTAAAAATAAGCATGTATAAAAATACAAACCAACCTTTTTTACTATGATATTTAATTAAACTTTTTGGAGATGTAATACTTTCTCTAATAATGTTATACATATAACCACCTTTAACCATTATAAACAATAAACAATTGACTTGCAAGAAATAATATCCCAATCCAATAAAACATCATATAATAATCATAAAATATGATATAATTTTATTGGTGATTTTATGAATTATTTTACAGATGAAAAACATTATAACACTCTAAATCATTATTTCAGACACCGTTTCAATACAAAAATCTTTAAAATTGCATTGAATGGTGATTTTAGCTGTCCTAATCGTGACGGCGTTTTTTCGTCTGAAGGTTGTATTTTTTGTTCAGAGTCTGGTTCAGGAGATTTTGCCGGTAACAAAGAAAGTTCTTTAGAAATACAATTTAATGAAATTAAGTCAATGATGCATAAAAAATGGGAAGATGGAAAGTATATAGTTTATTTTCAAGCAAACTCAAACACCTATGGGCCCATCGAAAAACTAAGAAATTTATATTACAATGCATTGTCTCTTGATGAGAATATTGTTGGTATTAATATAGGCACAAGAGCGGATTGTTTTAGTCCGAAAATATATGATTTATTAGAAGAACTGAATCAAAAAACATATTTAACAATTGAGTTAGGCTTACAAAGCGCTCATCTTAAAACTTTAAAGTTAATCAATCGCGGTCATGATGTTTCTACCTTTACACAAACAGTCAAAGAATTAAGAAAAAGAGATATCGATGTGGTTGTTCATATCATTAATGGGCTTCCAGGCGAAAACGAACAAATGATGCTAGAAACAATTGATTATTGTAATTCTTTGGATATTCAAGGAATTAAAATTCATATGTTATATATACTAAAGAACACACCGTTAGAAAGATATTACCTAAACCATCCATTCCATATTCTTTCTTTAAAAGAATATGTGGATATCACAATTAAACAATTAAGAAAACTCAAAGAAAATATCATTATTCATAGAACCACAGGTGATCCACCTCGGGACTTATTAATTGAGCCTGAATGGACATTGAAGAAATTTATAGTAAATAATGAAATTGATAAATTTATGAGAAAAAACCAATTCTATCAAGGAGACTTACATCATGAATAAATGGGCACATATATCAGGTATTGGTTTTAGTATTATTTTTGGTTTTTCATTTATGTTTTCAAAAATTCTCTTAGAAACAATCACACCTGTAGGTGTCATTGCCTATAGATTTTTAGTTGCCTTTGTTGTTTTTGAAATATTAAGGCAATTAAAAATCATTAAAATCAATATTAAATTTAGAGATAGTTTACCCATCTTAATCGTTGGATTATTTCAACCAGTCTTATATTTTATGTTTGAAACTTATGGTCTTCAAAGAACCACGAGTGCAGAAGCGGGTTTAATGATTGCTTTAATTCCTATTTTTGTGACTATATTAAGTTCAATCATATTAAAGGAAAAACCAAAAACACTTCAAGTACTATTTATTCTCGTCAGTTTCTTAGGCGTTATTGTTATTCAAGTCTTTAAACCAGATGCAGGATTTAAAACTGATGGAATAGGATTTATATTGTTATTAATGGCCGTTATTTCTGCAGCTTTATTCAATATCGCTTCAAGAAGCGCATCAAAAACTCATAAAGCACAAGAAACTACCTATTTTATGATGTTACTTGGTATGATTTCATTTAATAGTATTTACATCATTCAATTAATATCAAAAAATGAAATAAGTAGATATTACACAAACTTATTAAACGTTGAAGTTATTTTACCAATATTGTATTTAGGTATTATCGCTTCTATCATCGGATTCTTCTTGGTTAATTTTAGTTTAAGTAAACTTCCTGCACATGTTTCTTCGATTTATGCGAATATCTCAACCATTGTTTCAGTTATAGCTGGTTTTCTATTTTTACAAGAAGCTATTTACTTAAATCATTTAATTGGTGGCGCTTTGATTGTTATTGGTGTTTATGGAACGACAAGAGTTAATTATTTAGTTAAAAAAAAGAGGTTTCTAAATGGTAAAACTAACTGATCTTTATCATAAAATTCTAAAAGAGAAAGAGAAAATTGATATTTCAGTAGATATGACTTGTGGCAAGGGTAATGATACTTTGTTTTTATCAGAAATATCAAATAAAGTTTACGCCATTGATATCCAAAAAACAGCCATTGATTTAACAAGTCAATTATGTAAAGAAAAAGATAACATCGTCTATATTCATGATAATCACGAAAATATTGATTTATATGTGAAAGAAAATATTGATGTCGCCATTTATAATTTAGGTTATCTTCCTGGTATCAACCACGACATCAAAACTCTGACACAGACAACAATCAGTTCACTTAAAAAGATACTGTCTCTCCTTAGCATAGAAGGAATCATCATCATTGAATTATATCCACATAATCGTGAAGAAATTGATTCTGTCATAAACTATACTAAAGCATTAGATAAATCATATGACGTTATCAATTTATCTTTAACCAATAAAGATAGTTCACCTATTTTAGTGATTATAAAAAAGAATAAAATCGCCACATAAAGCGATTTTATTCTTTTAATGTATAGACATAAAATTTTTGAAATTTCAATATTTTTGCATAAATGTTAAATGGAAATAATGAAAGTTTATCGTTATATACAATCACTTTACTATCCCTATCTCTTCTTACTTCTTGAAGACGGTGATATGTTTCGACTATATATGCATTCTCTTCACTTGCTAAATCAACATGATGATAAGCTGTTTCAATGATATTCAGTATTTCTGATTTTTCATCATGTGACAGTTTTTTTATTACAAGTTTATGATATTTTTCTAAGGTATCAATTTCTAGAAAATTATGCATGATGTTGATTAATTTACGTAACTCAATGTCAAATTTAGATTGAACTTTATAAACCTTCTTATATTCTCTTATCAAATGTCTGATAATAAATACGGAAGCCGCAGCTACTAAAAGTAATAAAACAACAATTAAAATACTAATTTCTAGGAAGATACCTAATATAAATCGATTCATCTATACCACGTCCTTAGTCAGGTATGGTTTTAATGTTTCTACCATATCTAAGCGTTCCCAAGGTAAGTCTAAATCATCTCTTCCAAAATGACCATATGCAGCTACTTGGCTATATTTCACGTTGGTTAAGTCTAATGTTTTTATAATCGATTTAGGTCTTAAATCAAAATGCTTTTCAATAATTTTTAAAATTTTATCTTCGGAAATTTTCTCTGTATTAAAACAATCAATACCTATACTTACTGGTTTTGCTTCACCAATAGCATAGGATACTTGAATTTCAGCTTCATCCGCCAAACCAGCAGCTACTATATTTTTTGCGATATATCTTGTGGCGTAAGCAGCTGAACGATCTACTTTTGATGGATCTTTTCCTGAGAACGCGCCTCCACCATGATGCGCACGTCCGCCATACGTATCAACAATAATTTTTCTTCCTGTTAAACCTGAATCACCTTGAGGTCCACCAACAACAAATCTTCCAGTTGGATTAATATGTATTTTAATGTTTTCACTCATATATTCTTTAGGAATAACTGCCTGAATTACATGTTCAATAACATCTCTTCTTATTTGTTCTTGGGTTGCTTCTTGAGCATGTTGCGTTGATATTAAGATATCTGTAAAATATAAGAACTGACCATCATCATTAAATTGAGCAGTGACTTGGGTCTTACCATCAGGTCTCAAATAATCGATAATATTGTTTTTACGTACATAAGCAAGTCTTCTTGCTAGTAAATTAGCAAAATGATGAGTGATTGGCATATAAGTTGGCGTTTGATTAATAGCATATCCAAACATCATGCCTTGATCTCCTGCGCCTTGTTCTTTATCATTCGTTTCATCGACACCCATCGCTATATCTTTTGATTGTTCATTTAAACAAACTAAAACAGCTAAGTTTGCTGCATCGAAGCCGTATTTTCCACGATCATAACCGATATCTTCAACTGTTTTTCTAACGATTTTTTGAATGTCAACATAAGTCTCAGTTGTGACTTCACCAGCAACTAAAACAAGCCCAGTAGATACCATTGTTTCAACGGCTACTCGTGCTGTTTTGTCGTTCGTTAAAATTTCTTCTAAAATCGCATCAGAAATTTGATCACAAATTTTATCTGGATGACCTTCAGTCACAGATTCAGATGTAAAAAATTTATACATAATAATACCTCTATTCTTCTAGTAAATCATGATACGTTGATTCAAATTCAACTTCGTATTTCACAAATCTATCAATAATTTGCGGATCGAAATACTCATTGAATTCATATTTTATTAAATCAATCGTACGTTGATGATTCAATTTTTTCTTATAATTTCTTTCTTGTCTTAATATATCATATATATGTGATAACAATATGACTTGTGATTCTCTATTGTTTTGAATACCATTCATTTCTTTAATAAAATCTTTACCTACAGTTTTTTCAAAATGTGCTCTAACAATATCTTCAGCCTTCTTATCAAGCTGAAGCCGTTTAATAATGATAGAACCCACAATGGTTTTTTGTCTAATTGATTTATAATCAGATTCATTCAGTTGTTCTTTATCGTCATATTCATCAACATTTAATAATTCTCTTTTATCAATGTGAATTGTTGAAAAATCATATATTTCCTGACAAAGTTTGGAAGAATATCCTAAGAAACCACCTAATTCACCAGCTAATTTAGCAACCCTTTTGGCTGATTCAGCATAATGTCTTTCAGCAAGGTCTTCACCTCTTTGTTTATAAACAGAAATAACATCAAATACATCGGAAACAACGTCTTTAAAATCTTTTTCCATTTTTCGACGTTTTACCAATTCTTGTTTTCTTTTTATATTGATGTCTTCAGAAATTTTGACTGTGGAATATAAGCCAATCATAAATATTGCTAGTACTAAAGTTCGTAATAATAAATCAGTAATAATAGCACCCTTGACGTAATCCCATAATTCAACAAAATCATTAGCATGCAGATATATAGGATACATGACAACAACATGAATAATAGTCATTGCGACTATGGTAACTTTAAAAACAACATTTAATAGTTTTGGATCTTGATACAAAGCAATCACAACTAATGAAAAATAGATTAAAGAATAACCAGCTTGTGTGATTGAAAAGAAACCACCTTCTAAACTATCCCCTAAAGTCAATCTTAACTTAATATATACAGCAATCGCCATCATCAATATGTAGATACCTGATAAATACTGGCCCATCTGTTGTTTATGTAAAGTTGTTGGTTTTTCTCTAATGATTCCACCAATTGAGCGACCTGATATAACCATAATTAACCCAATCACAAAGGTAACAATAATATTTATTCTTTGATTTAAACCATCTGATCCAATTAAGGTAAATAATAAGAAAACAATATTGGTTATGGTAATGATATTTAAGATAACAATATTTTTCCGAAACAATACACTTGTATCATCTAAAATATCAACACCAGCTTCAAAACTAAAACGTCTAACAAAAAAATCTTTAACACTATACCAACGTTTTCTCATATGAGTGCTTTTTATGATTTCAGTTCTTTTCTTATTCGTGGAAACTTTATTTTCATCAAACTTATTCTTAAAAGAAATGATCCGAAAAAATTCAACGACTTTATCTGAAAAAGTTCTTTTAGATTTTTGTTGAGAGACATCATCAAAATAAGCATCAATTTGTTTAGAGTCTTTTTCTTTTTTCTTTCTTGATGATTTATTATTCCTGAAAAATTCATCTAAATTCTTTTGACGTTCATCCATAAATATCCCCCTTCCATAGAAAATAATTATTTAAGTTTCTAGAATAACTTAGGTTCTTCTACAATTGATGGATCTTTTCTAGCTTCTAGTTCGTTTTCAATTTGAGCAACTCTTGTAGAAGCAGCTGCGGCTACAGCGCCAACAATATCATCTAAAAATGTATGACACGCTATTTTATCGCCTTTTCCTTTATCATTTAATTCAGATACAATACCTGGTTTATTAACATCAATATCTCCAAAGTTTGTTTTACCGATTGTTCCATATAAGCCAGCGAGTTCTAAACCAAACAACTCATCAATACCGAACATCCCTAAATCAGATGCTAAAATTGATTGAATTGGTCCTTTAAAAGCATTTTCTTCAGTTAAACGATCAATCTCCGCGCCTAATTGTAAAATATGAAAAACATCTCTTAATGATAAGATTTTTTCAACTGATTCTAAACATTCTTGATATGATATATCTTCGTTCCATTTAGATTGTTGGCGAAAGGCAATTTTAGCGATTTCATCAACATTTACACCACGTGAATTTAATATCTCTATGTTCATTTGAAGCATTTCTTCTCTTGAAAATAAATTTCTATCTCTATTCATACAATTTACACCTCTTTATAAAATAGATTTAATTATTAATTATATCATATTATTGCTTTAAATAAAATGTTAAATCGCATTGTTTAACTTAAATAGCTCTTTACCAAGGCCGTTCATAAACGATTGTATATCCATTTTCTTTTTACCTTGTAATTGAATCTCTTTTAAGATAAAAACACCACTTGATGTTTGAATATACACACCTTGTTTTCCTATCTTAACAACTTCTCCAATGGTTTCACTATAATCATTTTCGATATAATCAGATTTAAAGACTTTCATTTTATAACCATCCACGATTAATTCAGCGATTGGCCATGTATGTAATCCTCTCACTAAATTAAAACAGTCTTTTGCTGATTGATTAAAATCAATCAACTTTTCTTCTGCTTTTATATGATAAGCATAAGTCACTTTGCTTTCATCTTGCGGAATTGCTTTTAAATCAGATGTTAATAATTCATCCATAGTTTTTAATAATAAATTCGAGCCTAATTGCGCTAATTTTCTTTCAATAGATTCAACATCATCATATTTTTCAATTTTTACTTTCTCTTGAGCCAATACAGGACCCGCATCCATTTTTCTAACCATATACATGATTGATACACCTGTCTCTTCATCGCCGTTCATAATAGCGCGGTGCATTGGTGTACCTCCTCTATATTTTGGAAGCAAAGATGCATGAACGTTTATTGCGTTAAATCTTGCATGTTTTAGTATGATATCAGGAATAATTTGACCATATGCAGCAACAATAATAAAATCATAGTTTGTTTCTAAAATAGTTTGATAATCATTTTTAATATTGATAGGTTGAAATACTTTGATACCTAATTCAATTGCTTTTTCTTTAACAGGTGTTCCTGTTAGTGTTTGTTTTCTTCCAACTGGTTTATCTGGCTGAGTAACAACCAAATCTACACTAAATTTCTTATGTATTTGTTCAAGGATTTCAACAGCGAAATCCATACTGCCCATAAAACATATTTTCATGGTATTGCTCCTTCCGAATTTGATTAACCAACGCCTGGGAATCGATCAACCCTCATTAATATATCTTTTTCTTGATACGTTGAAATCAAATGCTTAATGATTTCATTAATCCTTGGTTCGTTTTTGTATTTGATTATAATTGATGTCGTATATTTGTTTTTTATTTTTATGACATCAGATGATGGACCTAAGCAAATCGAGTCATCCGCTAATTGTCTTTTTAAGTCTTTGATAATTTGCATTCCAAAAACCATAATATGCTTCATCGAATTACCTGTAATATCTAATTGAATTAGATAATAGAAAGGCTCATATCTAGCGATTCTCCTTAATCTCATCTCATGTTCATAGAAACCTTGATAATCATTTTCATATGCATATTTAATTGCATAGTGATCTGGATTATAAGCTTGTATAATCACTTCTCCTAAAGTATCTCTTCTACCTGAACGGCCAGACACTTGCATAATTAATTGGAATGTCTTTTCTGGCGCTCTGAAATCTGGAACAAATAAATTACCATCAGCTTGTAAAACACCCACCAAGGTTACTTTAGGAAAATCTAATCCTTTGGCAATCATTTGAGTTCCAATTAGAATATCGCCTTTTTCTTGAAATTGATGAAGTAGTTTTTCATGTGAATTTTTTCTTGAAGTTGTATCTGTATCCATCCGAAATATCTTAGCTTCAGGAAAAGCTAATTGTAAATCTGTTTCTATTTTTTGAGTGCCTGTTCCCATAAACTCTAATTCTTTTGAACCACAATTTTCACAGGTTTTGGGAACATCGCGTTCATATGCACAGTAATGACACTTTAATGAATGAGATTGTTTATGATAGGTTAAAGAAATATCACAGTTTTTACATTTGATAACATGACCACATTCTCGACAAATAACAAAATTAGAATAACCTCTTCGATTCATTAAAAGAATGACTTGTTGCTTATGATTTAAACGATTTTCTATAGCGCTTAATAATGTTCTTGAAATATCACCAGTATGTCCATCTTTAAACTCTTCTAACATATTCACTATGTTTATCGTTGGTGGTTGAGAATTTAAAGCTCTATTTTCTAGTTTTAAGAGCTGATAATAACCTCTTGAGACTCTCGCGTATGATTCGATGTTAGGCGTCGCTGAGCCAAGTAATAACAAGGCCTGATGAGTCTTTGAACGTTTCTTAAGAACATCCAATGCATAGTAAGGTAGATTATCAGATTGTTTATAAGTGGATTCATGACATTCATCAACAATCATTAAACCAATATTTTTTAACGGCGCAAAACAAGCGCTTCTAGCGCCAATAACTATTTTTGCTTCTTCACGAATAATTCGTCGCCATTCATCATATTTTTCCATACTTGATAATCCTGAATGGATTGAAGCAACTAAATGTTTAAATTTGCTTTTAAAACGTTGAATCATCATTGGCGTTAAAGAAATTTCTGGAACCAATAAAATTACTGATTGACCTTTTTCAATCACTGTTTCAATGGCTTTCATGTAAATTTCCGTTTTACCTGAACCAGTTACTCCATGTAATAAAATCGTATGATCTTTACCAAGTTCTTGCAAAATATTGTCATATGCAACTTGTTGTTCTGAGTTGAGTTCAATGTCTCTTGGATTCGTTTGATATAATGTTTCAACTTTTCTAAATACTTCTTGATCTTCTATTTTGATATAACCATGTTTTTCCATGGTTTTTAATACGGATGAAGTGATATCCAATTTATGAATTAAAATAGTTTGTAATTCTTTTTTAGTTTTTAACTTTGCTAGGTAATCATAAACAAGTTTTTGTTTTTCTGTTAATACATCTGAATGATTCAAAATGAGTTTAACAAATCTTTTTGAAAGACTTTTGTTTTTCTTTTTAATATCATAAATTTGTTTTAAATGTTTATGTTTGATTTCATTAATGATATCTTCATAAAATGATTCATCAATATCATCTAAGTACAATTGTTCTCGATTAATAAACAATTGTTGGATATTTTCTGATAATAATTCTCGTTCAATAACTTCTATCTTTGGTTTATACATTACTTTTAAAGCAGAAGGCAAAATTGTTTCCAATACAGATATTAATAAATATCCAGTTTCGTCACTGAGTGATTTAGCTAATTCAATTAATTCTTCGGTTAAATATGATTCTAGATCTATAATTCTATCAATATATTTTTTTTCTTCTAAATAATCACTGTTCTCAGTTATCTCTAAACAAAAACCCATTACTTGTCTACGACCAAAAGGCACGATTACTCGAGCTCCAACTTGTAAAATACTGATGTATTTTTCAGGAATGAGATAATCATACATTTTGTCAACATTTTTAGCTTTTACATCAACTAAGATTTTCGCAATCATTTTTTCACCTATTAAATATTATAACACTTTTATAATGATTAAAAAAGATTATCATTATTTCAATTAATTGCAAAATGACTTAAATACCTATATAATAGATATGTTAATATACAATGGAGGCTATACAAATGAATAACAATTTAATCCTAAATAAAGAAGCTGCAGTTTTTGCGCTTGGTGGACTTGGAGAAGTCGGCAAAAATATGTATGTGATTCAATATGAGGATGAACTAATCATCGTTGATTCAGGCATTTTATTCCCTGATGAATATCTACTCGGTATCGATTATGTCATTCCTGAATATTCTTACTTAATTGAAAACCAAGAAAAAATTAAAGCATTAATCGTATCTCATGGTCACGAAGATCATATCGGAGGTATCCCTTTTTTAGTTCAACAAGTTAAAATCCCTGTTATTTATGCATCAGGGTTAAGTTACGGATTAATCAAAGCGAAACTTGAAGAAAAAGTCAGTTTTCCTGTTAATTTACAAAAATTCTCAGATGATGATGTCATAAAATTTAATAAATTAGAAATCGATTTTTTCAGAACAAATCACTCTATTCCTGATACTTTTGGTATTAGAGTTAAAACACCTGTTGGTAGTATTGTTCATACAGGTGATTTTAAATTCGATTTTTCACCAACAGGCAAAGACTCAAATTATCATAAAATGGCAGCCATGGGTGAAGAAGGTGTCTTATGTTTATTAAGTGATTCAACCAATGCAGAGTTAGAAGATTTTACAACTTCAGAAAAAGTTGTTTCAGAAAATATTAGAGATATGTTTGAAGACATTGAAGGTAGAGTGATTATCGCTACGTTTGCTTCTAATATTCACCGTATCCAACAAATTATTGAAGCGAGTGTTTCTACTAATAGAAAAATAGCTGTGTTTGGTCGATCAATGTTAAGAAATATAGAAGTTGGTATGGAGTTAGGTTATATCAGTGCTCCTAAAAACACCTTTATAGATACACGAAACCGTAATGCAATTAAAGAAAAAAACTTAACAATCATCTCAACTGGATCTCAAGGTGAACCATTTGCTGCTCTAACGAGAATAGCAAATAAATCACATAGACAAATTTCTTTAATGCCTGGTGATACAGTGATACTTTCATCTTCACCAATTCCTGGGAATTTAGAAAGTGTCAATAAAACGATTAACTTACTTCAAAAAAATGGCGCTAACGTGATCGTTCAATCACCATTCGCTGATGTACATGCATCTGGACATGGTGGACAAAGCGAACTTAAACTAATGCTTAAATTGATAAAACCAAAATTCTTTGTACCTATCCATGGTGAACATCGAATGTTAAAAGCTCATCAAAAATTAGGTATTGACACAGGTGTTCTAAAAGAAAATACTTTTATCCTAGAAAACGGCTTAGTTTTAGCACTTACTAAAGATAGTGCCTATATAAAAACCAAGGTGAAAACATCTGATGTTTATGTTGATAGTGAAAGTATCGGAGAAGTTGGTTCAATGGTTATTAAGGATCGTCGTGAATTGTCTGAAGATGGTTTGTTATCAGTCGTGTTAACGATTAGTCAGAAAAAATACGAGGTTATCTGTATGCCTAATATTGTTTCAAAAGGTTTTATTTTTGTTAGAGATAACATTCAAATGATGAAGGAAATGCAAAAAATAGTGATTCAAGCATCAAAAAAATATTTAAATCCAGATTTTAAAAAATTAAATATGAGTGGTATTAAAAACGACATTACAAGGGCTTTGAAATCTTACATTAAAGATGAAACAAATAGAGAGCCAATGATTATGCCAATCATTATGGTATTATAAAATAATAATATTAATAAAAGCAGAGAAAAATCTCTGCTTTTTTTTATATTTAAATATTCACTTTCATCTTATGATTACATACATCCTTAAACCAATAAAACACATCTTTTGTCACTAAAGCATCCTCTAAAGCATCATGTCTTTGTTGGCTCAAATCATTATTAGCATACATGTTATAAGCGTTAAATAAACCTAAATCATTTTTTAATCTAAAGTATGTTTTATGTAAACTCAACAAATCTACAAATTGCATATCGTGAATAAAGTTAGCTAAGTTATGGATGACATTCAATTTAGATAATTCTGATTTATCATTTTTACCCCAAACATAAATTATCGGTTGATATTCTTGGTGAATGTTAAATAATATTTGATGTAAATCTTCGTAGTTAGTCCCTTGATCAACATCTTCTTGAGTTAAATCAAGAAATTTTAGGGTTCTTTTTGATAACTTTGGAAATAACTTTGGTTTTACAAAAGCATTATATTTTTGGATTTCTTTACCAAAGGCATCCGTTAAAACAAATCCTACTTGTATAATTTCAGATATAAAACTTTTATAATTTTGATAAGGTGGCATAGACATTTCAAAATCGATAAACAATCTATATCTTTCTTGATTAATTAACTTTTTAATCTCTGTTTTTATCATCGAAATATCATAAAAAACGACAGGTTGATTACCTCTTGGTGATAAAACTTTATCAATACTAACAACGTTTTGAACAAGAATATCTTTATAAACTCTTGTTTCTGTTTTGACTTTTAGAAAAACGTAGATATCATCATGAAAGTAATCTAAGAACTGTCTAAACATTCCCTTACTCATGTAGAAATAAGATAATTTTTTATGTTGTAGTATCGCAATCAATCGTTTGTCTTCATCAACTTTTTCTATTCTTCCATAAACATTCTCTGTCATGATTCATCTTCTTTCTTGCCTTGATAAGTATTTAACGCTAAGTAGATATTATCGATGGCTTCTTCATTAATTTTAAGTGCTTTTAAATCTTCTCTTGAAGCATTTTTTATATTTTCTAAATTCTTATATTTCTTTAACAATTTATCTTTGGTTACTTTCCCAACCAATGGAATTGTATCTAAGATAGAAGCATATATTTTTTTGCTAGCGATATTTCTTTGGTAACTTATTGCAAATCGATGAACTTCTTCTTGAATTCGATACAATAGCATATAAAGATTTGAATGTTTATCTAAGATAATTTCACGTTCATCTTTTGTGATGATTGATTCAGTTTTATGTCGAGAATTCTTTTTTAATCCAATCACATTAAGATTTAGATTTAAATCAGATAAAACTTGTTTCGCAGCTCTTAATTGAATTAATCCACCATCAACAATAATTAAATCAGGTTTTTCAAGTTCATCCAATACAACAGCTAAATATCTTCTATAGATAATTTCTTTCATGATATGATAATCGTCACCAGTTTCTACTGTCTTCACTCTATATTTTCTATATTCGTTTTTATCTGGTAACCCTTGATTAAATACGACCATAGCGGATACTAAATTTTGCCCTGATATATTTGAATTATCAAAAGCATCTATACGTCTAATAGACGGTATTTCTAAAATATCTTCTAATTCTTGAAGAGCGTTAATTGTCTTATTTTCGCGATTTAAATAAGCTGACAAATTATTATTAAGATGCGTCTTAGCATTCTCATAAGCCAGTTCTAAAAGTTTAGCTCTTTTTCCTCTTTGGGGAATAGATATCACTTGTCCTAAAACATCAGGGAATAAATCATATTGATAACCATAAGGAAGTAATATTTCATCCGGTATTGGTTGTTGTTCATAAAATTGAGCTAGGTAGGTTAATAAGATATCTTCTACTTGACCATAATAACTAAAAATCTTAGAATTAGAAAACAATACCCGGCCATTTCTCATAAACAATATATTGATTGATATATAATTATCATATGTAACAAAGTGAATGATATCTCTATCTTTATTATCATTGAAAATAACTTGTTGCTGTTCAGTTGTTTTTTCAATCGCTGTGATTAAGTCTCGATATTCTTTAGCTTTTTCAAATTCCAATTTTTTTGAATGTTCTTCCATTTTAGCTTTATATTCTTGAATGAACTCTCTCGTATTACCAGATAGAAAACTACGTACTTTTTTGATCAATTCTTTATATGTGTTTTGATTTACAGGAAATTCACAAGGTCCTAAACATTGTCCAATATGGTAATATAAACAAACTTTCTTTGGAAATTTAGAACATTTTCTAAACGGAAATATAGAATCTAATAGTCTAACAGTTTCATTTGCATAAGTTGCATTTGGATAGGGACCAAAAACATTCTTTTTGTTTTTATTAACATTTCTTGTAACTCTAATGATTGGATGTTCTTCATCTGTTACCTCAATATATGGATATGTTTTATTATCCATTAATTTAATATTATATTTAGGTAAATATTGTTTGATTTGCGATAATTCCAATAAAAAAGCTTCTTTTTCTGTTTTCGTTATCACAAAAGACAAATCATCTATTTCTCTAACCAATCTTGTTGTTTTATCATCATGAGCACCGACAAAATAAGAACTTACTCGGTTCTTTAAGTTCTTTGCTTTGCCGACGTAAATAATTTTTCCTCTACGATCAAGCATTTGATATGTACCAGGTTTGGCTGGTAATTTTTGTAGTTTATCTTTTATCTCTAATTTCATCGTAATTAAATTATATCAAAATTGTATACTTGATTCAATATAAGAAAACTCTAGCAGAGCTAGAGTTTACTTTATATTCCTTATAATATCATCAACACGTTTTCCAGTCACATATGATTCGTCATATTTAAAAACCAATTCTGGAACTTTACGCATTTTTACGCGTTTAGCTATTTGGTTTTTAATAAAACCATTCGCTCTATCCAATGTCTCTTGTGTTTTATTAATTTCTTCTTGAGAACCATAGATTGTATAGTATGCATACATGTATGATAATTCATTAGTGATTTTAATACCAGTAATTGTAATAAATCCTAATTTATCTTTGATTTCATTTTGTAATATATCACTTAATACACGTTGTACATCTGTTTCTAAATGTTTAACTTTCGCCATGATTACACCTCTTTCATGGTTGAAACTTCAATGATATCGCCTTGTTTGATGTCATTGTAGTTTTCAATCGTAATACCACATTCAAATCCTTGGCGGACTTCCTTAACATCATCTTTAAAACGTTTGAGTGATCCTAATTTTCCTTCAAAAATAATTTTACCATTACGTACAATTTTTATCAGTGAATTTCTTTTTACAATACCGCTTGTAACCATACATCCTGCAATTGTTCCGACTCTTGAAACGGCATAAGTTTCTCTAACTTCAACTTCACCAATCACTTGTTCTTCAAATACAGGATCTAACATACCCTTCATAGCTGCTTCAATATCATCTAAAGCTTCATAAATAATACGATATGTTCTAATTTCAACGCCCTTTTCTTTGGCAAGTTCTCTAACTGATCCCGGTACACCAACTCCAAATCCAATAATAACTGCGCTAGAAGCTTCAGCTAAAAGGATATCTCCGTCTGTAACTGCACCTACACCAGAACCTACTATATCAATGTCAGCACCTTCAACATCTATTTTTCCGATAGACCCTCTAAATGCTTCAATTGAACCTTGAACGTCTGCTTTAATAATTAAATTCATCTTTTTTGTTACATCTGATGCTTGATTAAAGAAATCTTCTAAAGACATCACTTCTTTGTCACTATGTTCTTTATCGAATGCTCTGTTTTGTCTTTCATTAGCAATATCTCTTACTGTTTTTTCATCTTCAAATACTCTTAAAGGATCTCCAGCTTGAGGAACATCACTTAAACCGATAATTTCAACAGCTTGACCAGGTAATGCTTCTTTAATTTGAACACCTAAATCATTATTCATAGCCCTTACTTTTCCGTAAGTTGATCCAACAGCAAAATAATCTTGAATTCTTAAAGTACCATTATCAATTAAAATAGTTGCAACAGGTCCTCTTCCTTTATCAAGTCTTGCTTCAATTACTGAACCAGATGCCATTTTATTAGGGTTTGCTTTTAATTCTTGCATTTCAGCAACAGCTTGGATAGTTTCTAATAAACCATCTATACCTTCATTTTTTAATGCAGATACTTCTACAAATGGAACATCTCCGCCCCATTCTTCAGATAATAAACCTAAATCAGCTAATTGTTGTTTTACTCTATCAGGATTAGCTCCTGGAACATCCATTTTATTAACAGCGACAATAATATCGCATTTAGATGCTTTTGCATGGTCGATAGCTTCTCTTGTTTGAGGCATAACCCCATCATCAGCTGCGACGACTAATACAACGATATCGGTAATTCTCGCACCTCTTGCACGCATTTCAGTAAATGCAGCATGTCCTGGAGTATCAATAAAGGTAATTTTCTTACCGTTTTTTTCAACTTGATAGGCACCAATATGTTGAGTGATACCGCCTGCTTCAGTTGAAACTACTCGAGAATGTCTAATTGTATCTAGTAATGTTGTTTTACCATGATCAACGTGACCCATAATTGTAACAACCGGTGGACGAGAAACTAAGTCTTCAGCTTTATCTTCTTCTTTAATCTCTTCGAAACGTGTCACATCAGTCACAACTTCTTCTTTAAAATCTAAACTATATTCCATAGCTAATAATTCTGCATTTTCTCTATCAATTGTTTGGTTTTTAGTAGCCATGATTTTTAGAAACATTAATTTTTTAATAACATCAGCGGCAGGTCTTTTAATTTGATCTGCAAAATCTCCAACTGTCATACCAGTTTTATAAGTTACTGATTTCGGCAACTCTTTCTTTGGTTGACTGTTCTGAGTTTTCTGATTATTTGTATATTTTTTATTTTTATTTGGCACATGTTTTGGCATATTACCACCTCTTTCTTAATACTTATAGTAAACTGATGATTTTCTTTGCGAAACCTTGGTCTTTTATCGCTATGACTTTTCTATTTGTTTTTCCAATTGCTTTACTTAATTCGTCTGTAGAAAAAGCATCAATTACTTGCACTTGATAAGTTTTAGACTTATCTCTTACTCTTTTAGATGTATTAGGACCAGCGTCACTTGCTAAAAAAACAAGTTTAGCTTGACTACTTTTGATTTTCTCAAGTGACATCTCTTCACCACTGATTAATCGGTTCGCCCTCATACATAATCCTAAAACAGATAAGATTTGCTCTTTATTCATTAGCAATCACGGTTAATAATGTTTCAAAAACTTCATTAGGAATTTCAACATCTAAATGTTTTGATAAAATACGATGTTTCATTGCTTTTTCAATAACGGTTTTATTCTTAGACAAATAGACACCACGACCATTGGCTTTACCAGTTGGATCATAAATCACTTGACCTTCCGGTGTTCTTACCACTCTTAATAAATCTTTCTTTTCCATGCGTTCGTTAGTAACAACACATTTTCTCATTGGAATTTTCCTAACTTTCATTTATATCACCTAGAATTCTAATCCTTCAGTTACTGCTTCAGATTCAGCTTTGATATCAATTTTCCAACCTGATGATTGAACAGCAAGTCTTGCGTTTTGTCCGCGTTTACCAATAGCTAAAGATAATTGATCATCAGGAACTATGACAACAGCTGATTTTTCTCTTTCATCATATTTAACAGATAATGTTCTCGCTGGTTGAATTGAATTAGATATAAGTTCTTCAGGATTTTTACTGTATTTATAAATATCGATTTTTTCACCGTTTAAGCTATCAATCACATTACGAATACGTGATCCATTTCTACCTAAACAAGCACCTACAGGATCAACATTTTCATCATTTGATAATACACAAACTTTACAACGATCTCCTGGATCTCTTGCTAAACCAAATATTTCGATAACACCATCTGCTAATTCAGGTATTTCGTTTTCCATTAAACGAATAACTAAATTACGATCTGTTCTAGAAACAAATACTTTAGGATCTTTATTTGTTTTTTCAACTTTTGTAATATAGACATTGACTTTAGATCCAATGACTAAGTCAGACATTAATAAGTCTCTTGAAGGAATTGATGTTTCTGTATCTCTTCCAAGGAATAAAGTAACAAAATCATTTTTAATTTTGATGACTTCAGCAATAATCATTTCACCTACACGTGATTCGAAAAACTCAAAGTTTTTATCACGTTCTAATTGTTTTAATCCTTGAGTCAACATTTGCTTAGCTGTAGAAGCTGCTAAACGCCCGAAATTTTTAGGTGTTATTTTTTCTTTAATAACATCGCCTACTTTAGCATTCTTTTTTAATTCTCTTGCTTCTGCTAAAGTAATTTCATGACCTGGTTCACTTGTAGGATCAATTTTAGAAACAACAATTGATTTACTAACAATGTCAATTTCTGCTTTTTCTGAGTTAAAAATAACTTCTGCGTTATTTTTTCCACCATAAGCTTTTTCATAAGCTTTAATTAATCCATCACCAAATATTTTTAATATTTCTTCTTGAGTGACATTTTTTTCTATTGCTAAATTTTCTAACGCTTTAAAAAAGTCTTTACTTATCATTTTCTTCTCCTAAAATCTATGGCTAATCTAATAAGATTAACATCTATATAATTTACTTTTACTTGTTTGTTTTTAATCAATAAGGTCAGAGTATCTCCATCAAAGTCTACTAAATCACCATCGAATGTCTGAGTGAATGTTTCCACGTGGACCAAACGATTCAATACGTGCTTAATTGCTTCTTGACTTCTCAATTCTCTTTCAGCTCCAGGTGAAGAAACCTCCATCATATATTCGTCCTCAATCGGATCTAATTCATCTATGAAAGGGTTGATTTGACGAGTCACTGATACAACATCATCCATTGTAATTCCTTCAGGTTTATCAATGTAAATTCTTAGGATTTTATCTTTCTCTTCTCTGACTATTTCTAAATCATAAAGTTCATAGCCAATTGTTTTTAAAAAAGAGTTTACTTCATTTTTTATATCTTGTATCTGCATATTGCTCACCTCTTCACAAAAATTCCAATAAAAATGAGAGGGGATGACCCTCTCACGTTACCTTATGTTAGAAATATTATACCATATAGCCATTTTGAAATCAAGAAATTTATGATTTCGTTTTAACATTAATCACAATATCTTGATAGTCAGGATGTTTCTTAAACCAGCTAATGGCATAAGGACATTTAGCGACGATTTTTAAATCTTGGCTTTTTATGTATTGATAAGCTCTTTTCATCAATTCCGAAGCAATACCTTTCCCTCTTAAAGTAGGAACAACAAAGACATGATTGATATCAACTCTATTTTTATCTCGACTTGGAAAAGTAACTTCAGCCAATAAAATCATATCATCATCAACGGAATAAATTCGATTATCCTCATATAAATAATCCATTAATTATGTCCTCCTAATTCATACATTAATATAGAACCAGCGATTGCTACATTTAACGATTCTGTATCTTTCATTTTTAATTTTATCACAGAATTAGCTAATTTAATAATATTTTTTCGAACGCCTTGTCCTTCATTACCTAATACTAAACCAATTTTATCATATTGATTTATTTCTAAATTAGGTGGTGCAGATAAATCAGTTACATAGAAATGAACATCGCTATGGTTTTTGATAAATTCAATGATATCTCCATCAATGATGTTGATTTTAAACAAAGCGCCTTGTGTGGCTCGGATGACTTTAGGATTGTAAATATCAACACATTTATCCAAGATAATTGTTTGAAAGTCAAAAGCAACTGCAGAACGTATTAAAGTTCCCATATTACCAGGATCTTGTATACCATCTAACAATAATATTTTATGATTTATACTAGTTTTTTTAGAAAAGTGACAGACACCTATGATACCTTGATTTGATAAAACATCAGATAATTTCTTAATGATTTCTTCTGTTACTTCATATTTCTCAATATTTAAATTAGGTTCTTCACCTACATAAAAAACCATATCTAAAAAACCAGCATTATATGCTTCTTCTATCAAATGCAAGCCTTCGACAAGAAACTGTTCTTTAAGTTGGCGGTGTTTCTTTTGTTTTAGTTTATTTGTTTCTATAATTAATTGATTGTTTATTGATGTAATTTGAATAATAGAAACACCCCTATTCGTTTGTTTCTGTACTTACGTCTGTATCTCCAGGTTCAGTATCTTTAACTTCATTGTCTATTGTCTTTAAAACAATAGTTGATGTTCTTTCAAAGTCATTGGTCATATCAAATTGATTAATTTCTGTATATGAGATTGTATAGATAGAATCACCAATAA
Organism: uncultured Candidatus Izemoplasmatales bacterium; assembly: GCA_964461565.1. Lineage (GTDB taxonomy): Bacteria > Bacillota_I > Bacilli_A > Izemoplasmatales > Hujiaoplasmataceae > Hujiaoplasma. Next base: position 22,151 of record CAYWUZ010000008.1, read on the forward strand.
ATATCGCTTTTTCAATATATCCGTAATAATCATTATCACTAGAATTTCTAAGTTCTGCCAATTCTACTAATTCATAATCTTGATTGACTTGATATAAGTAAATCGCTTGATAATATTCTCCATAACCATATGAATAACTATAGACAGGAATAGCGAATAAATAGTTATTATTCCATTCGTATTCTACAAATGCTTTATGATCATAGGTCACAGGAGAAAATGAATACTCACCTTCGACTAATAATGTTTGTAAACCTATAGGTTCATCTCCTGTTGTATCGTATAAAGCAACCTTAACACCAGTGAATACAGTGAAGCCATTTGAATTATCTGCTTGTCTACCAATACCAATCATATAATCATCATTGATTGGATGTAAATAATCACTCACACCATCTTCATATAGTTCTCCTAAGATAATTGGATTACTAGGATCTGATAAATCAATTTTATATAGTGGATCTGTGTTAACAAAAGTCACCACATAGCCAATATCACCGCTCATTCTAACAGCGTAAATTCTTTCACCAGGTTTTCCTAATCCGCTTAAAGTAGAAATTAGAGTTAACTCATCATCTGTAGAATCTAATAAGTAAAGTTGATTTGTTAATTTAATACCATCTTCATTATATTCATAATCAGTTGTCGCAACCCTTAAAACACCAAGGTGCTCATCAAATGAAAACTGATTTAATGTCCATCCATCAATTTGATTTGATGCTCTAAAAACTAGTTTTCCATCAACAATCTCAAATCGAGATATATTAGTTTTTTGATCAACTGTTCCAGTTTCTTCATCATAGTTATATTGATGTCCTGAAATGAAAAGATTCTCTTGATTCATGTAAACTTCATAAGCATATCCAAGATATGCATTTAAATCTACTTCTTCTTGTTCATTAATAGAAAATGAACCAATCATCAAATAAGACGTCACTTGATCATTATCAGGAAAATAATAGATATCTTGATAATCAAGTGTCTCGAATTCTTCACCTAAAATTGAATCTTTATAACTTGGTGTGACAACTGCATCTTCATACCACCATGAAGATGAAGACATCATAAGATACATGTTATCCTCAATCATACGACTATCAATTAAATAAGTGTTTTTAAACTCTAATGAACGTTCAATTTGAATATCTTCTTTATTCGAAACATTAATCACATCCACATGAACATTCGATGAACCAAAGCCCCACCAATAATCATAAAATGGTCTGACTTCCTCGTTATCATATGCTTGCATTTGATATTGATTGTAAATGACAATCAACTTATCTTCATAAAGATATAAGCCGTGGTAATATCCATATGAATAAATATCATCACTTTCTGATGTATCATCTAATGATGATTGATAAATAACAGTCATAGATAAGACATCAATGATTGTTAATTCTTGGTTTTTCGCCATATATATGTAATTTCCGTCAGTAATAATCGTGTCCATTTCAGAAACACCATCGACTTGAACATTGGTCTCAGAATGTCTTTCTTCACTCTCATCAGCTGTATTATCAACACCAGCTTCAGGTGTTAATATGCCATCTTCTTGCCAACCGTATTTATAAGAATTTTGACTCATTTTCTCAAAATACTCAACCATATCTTCTTCACTAGAAAATTGTTTAAGATAATCACTCACTATCGGTTCTTCAGTTGACACTTCAGTTGTTGTTTCAAATATAGGATTCATCCCTGCATCACAAGCGATGAGTACCATTGATAACATCAATAACACTAAAAAACTAAATACTTTTTTCATACTTATCCCCTCCTGAATTTATTCAGTTAATTCTAAGAACAATTCAATATCCTTTTTGAGTAATTCTAATGAACCTTGCCAAAATTCTTTCTTCGTTACATCGATATTCGCTAATTGAGCAACATCTTCAACTTTCATTTTACCAGTCGCAGCCAATAACTCATCATAGATTTTGACAAAACTTTCTTTATCATTTAAGTATTTTGCATATAATCCCTTGGCAAATAATAAACCATATGTGTAAGGGAAATTATAATAACTTAAGCCTCCTGAATAATAATGTGATTTACATATCCACATATATGGATGTAGTAAACTTTCATCTAAACCATCGCCGTATGTTTGTTTTTGAGCGTCAATCATTAAATCTTTAAATTCAGAAGCATCAAATACAGTAGTTTCTCTTCCTTCAAAAACAGATTTTTCAAAAATAAAACGAGACATAATATCAATGACAACTTGTGTATAATCTTGAAGAGATGATTCTAATAAAAAGATTTTTTCTTCTTTAGTATTTACATCTTTTATAGCTGCATTATTAACGATCGTTTCACAAAATGTTGAAGCAGTTTCTGCAACAGGCATTGTATAGTTACTATTGCGACTTGATTCTTTAAAAATAGCTTCACCATGATAAGCATGTCCTAATTCGTGAGATAAAGTAATCATATCGGAAAAAGAACCAGTAAAGTTCGTCATCACTCGACTTTCTTTGATTGAATGCATATTCGCACAAAAAGCACCACCACGTTTTCCTTTTCTAGGTGTGTAATCAACCCATTCTTCATCGAAAGCTCTTTTTGCTAAATCATGTAGTCTTGGTGAGAATGTTTTAAAATTCTTTAAAATATAAGCATTTGCTTCTTCAATTGTAAATGTCGTATCGTTTTTACCCATTGGCGCAAACAAATCATAGAAAGGTAATCCATTTTTATGACCTAATAATTTTGCTTTTCTTTTTAAATATTGTCTAAAAATATCATAATAATCTTTAACAGCAGATTGCATAGCTTCTAATGTTTCTTTTTGCATACGGCTATTATTAAGCGCTTGATCTAAAGGCGAATCAAAACCTCTTGCTTTTGACACTGTATTCACTTCACCTTTAATTGAATTCAAGGCAAAAGCAATCGAATCTTCAATTTTTTCATATGCTTTTAATTCAGCCATATAAGCTTTTCTTCTTACTTCTGGATCTTTATCAGTCGCTAAATTTCTAACTTCAGATAATGTAATATTCTTTCCATCATACTCAACATCTAATGTTGATGTTAATAAAGATTGTAATCTTCCCCATGAAGAAGATCCTGTTTGTCTTAGTTTCGACATCATGACTTCTAATTCAGTACTCAATAAATGCGATGCTTCTTCTTTAACTTCACTTAAATAATATGCATGTTCTTTTAGTAAAGCATTTGCTTCTAAATCTTCTTCTAAATTTGGATAATCCTTCATCCAATTGGTAAATACAGTAGCGATTTTAGTTAACTGAGTTAACTTAGTTTGTAATAGATTCACCATCTTATTGGCGTCTTGATTCGTACTTTCAACTGAACTCACTAATGAAGCGAAATGATATAGTTTATCTACTAAATCATCTAGATGCATTTCATTATTTAAGAATCTAACTAATTTTTTTGCTTTTTGGTCATAATTATCAAAATCCACCGTTTGTGAATTCATCTCTAAAATTAATTGATCTAATTTCACTAAATCTGCTTTGTATTTTGGATCCTCAAATCCCTCATATAAACTTTTTAAACTCCACTTTTTCACTATAAATCCCCTTTCAGTAAAACATAATTTAATTGTGTTAATTGATATATTTTTGCTTTCTTTTCTCCATAGTCTTTTGATTGATAGAGAATATCTTCTACTAAATCAAATCCTACTTTTTCAATCAATTTTTGCGACGGTATATTTTCTTCAAAATGACCCACATAGATTGTTTGATGATTTAATGTTATAAAGAAATGTTCTAATACTTTGTCAATTGCTTCACTCATAATGCCTAAGCGATGGAATTTAGGATGTAATACATAGCCCAATTCATAGACCTCACCTAAACTTCCTAAGGTTGATATATGAATACCAATAGAACCAATCACTTTTTTTGTGTCTTTATATACGATAGCGTAGACTTCATCTTTTTCAATAAAACTATTAATAATTGCTTTACTTTCCTTCTTATTCTTATGAGGCTTCCAGCCAGCCATTGGTCCTACTGTATCCAATTTAGCATAATCATATACTGCGTTTGTATCTGATAGTTTAAACTGTCTTAGAATCAGTCTCTTCGTTTCCAACGTTTTCATTCAACGCTTCCTCCACGGTAAAGCCTTTATCAACTATATTCATTTTTTCTCTATCCTTTATCCATATTAAATGTGTGTTTTTAACAGCTTTTTTTAACAACACATTATACTCTAGGTTTTCTTCGATCATTTTAGCTTTTTGGACTGAAGGTTTTATCATTGGGTTTTTAGGAACATATACCGTGCAACAATCAGAAAAAGCTCTATTAGAAATCTCTAGTGTTTTTATCTTCCTAGCAACTTTTATAATATCTGATTTATCATAAGTTGATAAAGGTCTAATAACTAATGTTGTCAAAGGTTCTTGAGCAACGACTAAGCTTTCAATCGTTTGTGAAGCAACTTGACCTATCGAATCACCAGAGATGATAACAGGAATTCGATTCTCTTTCGCTATTTTTTCAGCAATCCGATACATCATCCTTCTCATAATCGTAATTAAGTAAGATTCCTCTACATTTTTCAGTAATAATTCATGTAATTCTCTAAAAGGAACAAGATGTAATTTGATTTTAGAACCATGAGCATATTTCGCTAATTTATACGTTAAATCTATCACTTTTTGAACAGATTCAATTGGTGTTAATGGCGTAGATTCAAAGTGAATACATTCGATTTCTAAGCCAGTATTCATCGCTAGATAACCAGCAACAGGCGAATCAATTCCACCGCTTAACATCACCAAAGCCTTACCGCCGATTGAGGTAGGAAATCCCCCTAAACCTGGAATTTTATCAAGATAAATATAGGTATGATCATTCCTGACTTCAATGTTCAATGTCTTCTCTGGATGATGAACATCAACTTTTAACAACTCGACTTGTCTGAGAATCATCTTAGACAATTGATTGGTTATTTCTAAAGATGTTAATTGAACTCGCTTATCAGCTCTTTTTGTTTCAATTTTGAAAGTCGTTTCTGTTTTAATTTCTTCCTTAATAATCTCTACAGCGTTCTTTGCGATTAATTCTAAATCATAATCACAAGCTTTCACTTTACTATAAGATGATAGCCCTGAAATATAGTTTAATTTATCAATGATATCATCTGGATTTTCACCGTTAAGTTTTACAAATACTAAATCATGTTGATACTTGATATCTACTTGGAAACCATATAATTTATGAGCTATTTGATTATTGATATTTCTCCTAAAAATATGTTGATTCTTACCTTTTAAAATTAAATCACCATATTTTATCATTATGTAATCATACATGTATCCACCTCTTCACTTATTATTTTATCATATTCATTGATATTTAAAGAATGATAAATTATAATATTTGGTAATGAGGTGGATATTATATGGATAGAATTTCAGTAAATGAGTATTTAGGACTTTTTTTAGATAAAGAATATAAACCAATAACCAATCAAGCTAATTTTGTCGCAATCATTAAAGAAATGATTCCTAACCTTAATTGGGTTGGATTTTATCTTTATGATGGCAAAGAATTGTACCTTGGACCATTCCAAGGTAAAGCAGCTGTACAAACCATTCCTATGGGTGAAGGCGTCTGTGGTACAGCCGCAAAAACAAGAGAAATGATTGTTGTAAAAGATGTTCATGATTTTGACGGACACATCGCTTGCGATGATGCTTCAAACTCTGAAATCGTCATTCCAATTATAAAGAATAATGAGCTGATTGGGGTCTTAGATATTGACTCTCCAGTCGTTAATAGATTCGATGAAGACACAGTAAAAACCATATCAAAATCAGTCGATTTTTTATTTGACTTTTTATAGGTGTTCGTGTATAATACCTTGTGCGCATGTAATAAAAAGCAGTTGTTTGATGTTGATTTAGATGTTGATTATTCCAAATTCAGGGTTGTTAGTATTGTTAACTGCTTAACAAGAAACCATCAAAATAATCAAACTAAGTTGATGAAAAACTCCTCAATTACAGTGTAACTAAATTTAAAAGGAGGATCATATATGTCAAGATTTACAGGATCAACATGGAAAAAGAGTCGTCGTTTAGAATACTCAATTTCTGAAACAGGAAAAGAGTTAAACAAACGTCCATATGCACCAGGACAACACGGTCAAAAAAGACGTCGTAAATTATCTGAGTATGGTTTACAGTTACAAGAAAAACAACGTGTTCGTTTCACTTATGGTGTTAATGAAAAACAATTCCGTAAAACATTTAATGAAGCTAAAAAAATGCAAGGTAAACAAGGTGAAAACTTCTTATTCTTATTAGAATCAAGATTAGATAACTTAGTTTACAGAGCTGGTTTCGCAAGAACTCGCCAACAAGCAAGACAACTTGTTAACCATGGTCACATTTTACTTGATGGTGTTAAAGCTACAATCGCATCAATGAGAGTAAAACCAGGTCAAAAGATTTCTATTAAAGAAAAATCTAAAGACTTAGCTATTATTAAAGAAGCAATCGAAGCACAAGCAGCTAGACAAGAATACATCGATTTTGATGAAGAAAAAGTTGTTGCTACATACACTCGTTTACCTGAACGTAACGAGATTCTACCTGAAATTCAAGAGAATTTAATTGTAGAGTTATACAACAAATAATTAATTCTAAAAAACCGAGGAAACTCGGTTTTTTTTACGCATTTTAATTGATTTTATAATTCAATTGGCGTACAATAACACCTGTGTGAAAATGGAGGATTTATATGAAAAATAAAACAATAATTATTGGCGGTGTTGCTGGCGGTGCCAGTACAGCGACGAGACTTCGACGTCTTGATGAATCAAGAGAAATTATCATGATTGAAAGAGGAGAATATATCTCTTTTGCAAATTGTGGATTACCTTACTATATTGGTGATGTTATTCAAAGTAGGGATGCCTTGATTGTTGAAACGGTTGAAGATATGCAAGAAAGATTTAATATTGATGTAAGAGTTTTTACTGAAGTTATTTCAATTAATAAAGAAGAAAAAACTATTACAATTAAAAACATAAAATCAAATGAGATTTATAAAGAATCATATGATAATCTTGTTATTTCTACTGGAGCATTTCCAGTGAAACCACCGATTCAAGGTATCAATGATGCTAAAAACTTATTTACTTTAAGAAGCATTCCAGATATGGATCAAATTAAAAGCTTTATTAACGAACAAAAACCTAAACACGCGACCGTTATCGGTGGTGGTTTCATCGGTATTGAAATGGCAGAGAATTTACATCATTTAGGATTAAAAGTTGCTTTAGTTGAAATGGCAAACCAAGTGATGGGTCCAGTTGATATCGAAATGGTTGAAATCGTTCATCAACATATCAGAGAGAAATCAGTTGATTTAATTCTATCAGATGGAGTTAAATCATTTAACAATGAAGGCAAACAAATTGAATTGACTTCAGGAAAAGTTATTGATACTGATTTAATTATATTCTCAATTGGTGTTCGACCAGAAAACCTTCTTGCTAAAGAAGCAGGTATAAAACTTGGGGCCTTTGGTGGAATCTCAGTTAACGAGCATTTACAAACAAGTGATCCATCAATTTACGCTATAGGTGATGTTATTGAAGTCAAAGATTTTGTAACTCAAGACATCACAATGATTCCACTTGCTGGACCAGCAAATAAACAAGGAAGAATTGTTGCTGATAACTTATGTGGTATCAATTCTATCTATAATGGATCAATGGGTACCAGTGTTGCTAAAGTATTTGATTATACTATAGGTTCAACTGGTAACAATGAAAAATCACTTATTAGAAAAAAAATAAAATACAAATCAATTCATATTCATCCAGGAAGTCATGCTGGATATTATCCAGGTTCTTCTACGATTACGATGAAATTATTATTTGATCCTGAAACAGAAAAAATATTAGGTGCCCAAGCAGTTGGTATGGATGGGGTCGATAAACGTATTGATGTTTTAGCTACTGCTATTAGAGCTAATCTAAAAGTAACTGATTTAAAAGATTTAGAGTTATCGTATGCACCTCCATTCTCTTCTGCAAAAGATCCAGTGAATATGCTAGGATTTGTCGCAGAAAATATGATTAACCATTTAGTTAGAGTCATTGAATGGAATGATGTCAATAAATTAATTGAATCAAAATCATTCATTTTAGATGTCAGGGACGAAATAGAATATCAATTAGGGAATATTCCAACTTCAGTAAACATTCCTTTACCGAAACTAAGAAGCAGATTAAATGAACTACCATTAGACCAAAAAATATATATTTATTGCCAAACTGGAATTAGAGCCTATAATGCATATCGAATTTTAACTCAAAATGGTTTTGATGTTTATAATTTAGATGGAGCTTTTAGAACATATCAATATGTCTATAGCCCAGCTGAAGCAGCTGCTCAACAAGATATCGATGATTCAGGATTATTAAAAATCGAACCAACACTAATAGATAATAAAAACTTGGATGTTACTCTAAAAGTCAATGCTATAGGTTTACAATGTCCAGGTCCTATCGTTAAAGCGTTCAAGAGTTTAGAAACGCTTAAAGATGGCGAAATTCTAGAAATTTCAGCAAGTGATCCTGGCTTTGAAAAAGATGTTAAAACGTTTGCTCAAAAGAGCGGTCATCAAATAATATCTGTAAATAGCGAGAACAATAATTTTATAGCTACCATCAGAAAAGGTAAAAAAGCATATACTGCTCCTGCTTCTGCTAAGGATGGTTCAACCATCGTCGTCTTCTCTCAAGATCTAGACAAAGCTTTAGCGGCATTTATTATTGCACAAGGCGCAAAAGCTATGGGTAAAGATGTTTCTCTATTCTTTACTTTCTGGGGATTAAATATTCTAAGAAAAGCTAAAAAGCAAAAAGTCAAAAAAGCTTTCTTAGAGAAAATGTTTGCTAAAATGATGCCAAGAGGCACAAAGAAATTAACCATTTCTAAAATGAATATGGCAGGCATGGGACCAAAAATGATGAGACACATTATGAAAAAGAAAAATGTTGATACTTTAGAAATGATGATAGATAAAGCACAAGAGTTAGGAATTAAATTAACGGCTTGTGCGATGAGTATGGATATTTTAGGAATCAAAAAAGAAGAATTAATTGACGGTATCGAGATTGCTGGTGTTGCAACTTATCTTGGAGATACTGCTGACTCAAATCACAACTTATTCATTTAATCAAATAATCATTTAAACACAAAAAATTCTAGTTCAATTTGAACTAGAATTTTTTTATTATTATCAATTATTTATAAAACTTTTTTAATTTTAAAGGAGCGTTTGCCATTTCAATAAATTGATCTGGATCTAATGAAGCACCACCAATTAAAGCACCATCAATATTTTCTTTAGATATGAGTTCTTCAATATTTCCTGGTTTCACAGAACCACCATATTGAATACGAATGCCTTCAGAAACAACTGATCCATAAAGTTTTTTAATCACAGAACGAATAAAACCACACGCTTCATCAGCTTGGTCAGCTGTTGCAGTCTTTCCTGTCCCAATTGCCCAAATAGGTTCATAAGCAACAACAATATCTTTTAAATCAATGGCTGGAATATCTTTAAAAGCATTTTTAATTTGTCTTTCTAAGATATCATTTGTTTGGTTGTTTTCTCTTTCTTCAAGTTTTTCTCCAACACAAACAATTGGTAATAAATCATTACGAAGCGCCGCTTTTATTTTCTTATTAACATCTTCATCAGTTTCATGGAAATGTTGTCTGCGTTCGCTATGGCCAATCAATACATACTCTACATTATATGATGCTAATAAAGGACCAGATACTTCACCAGTATATGCACCTTCATCTTCATAAAACATATTTTGAGCACCAATTCTTAATTCTTCACCTTGTCTAGTGATTAAACATCTTAATAAAGGTGGTTGAGAAAAAATAATTGTGTCCACTTTTTCTTTTTCTGGCATTTTTTCTGAAACTTTCAAGATAAAGTATAAAGCTTCATCTCTTGTTTTAAACATCTTCCAGTTACCAGCAATAATAGGTTTTCTCATAAAATCATCCCTTTTTTTTATATTAGCAATCACAATGGGATCCTTCGCATCCACAATCTTCTGAATCATCAATTGAATCAATTCCCGGTAATGCTTTACCTTCTAAGAATTGAAGAGATGCGCCTCCACCTGTAGATATGTGTGTAAAATCATCTTTATATCCCATTTGAATAGCTGCAGCAGCTGAATCGCCACCACCAATAATTGTTCTTGCACCTTTTAAATGAGCAAGAATTTCGCATATTTCTTTAGTTCCTTTAGCAAAGTTTTCAAATTCAAAAACGCCAAGTGGTCCATTCCAAACAACTGTTTTTGCATTTTTTAAATGTTTTTTAAATAGTTTAATTGTTTTTGGTCCAACATCTAAACCTTCTTCAGTATCTTTAATATCTTTATAACCAGTCACTCTATAGGCTGCATCTGCAGAAAACTCTTCCGCAACCACTAAGTCTACAGGCAAAATAATTTTACCATTGGCTTCTTCTAGTAATCGAGTCGCTAATTCTAATTTATCATCTTCAACAATTGAATTACCAATATTAAAACCTTGTGCTTTCATAAAGGTATAAGCCATACCTCCACCGATTAAAACTTTATCTGCAATTTTTAATAGATTTTCAATAACTCCAATTTTATCAGATACTTTCGCTCCACCCAAGATAGCCACAAAAGGTCTTTCTGGGTTTTCAACAGTCGTACCGATATAACGAATTTCTTTTTCCATTAAAAATCCAGCTGCGGTTTCTAATCGACTTGCAATACCAACATTTGAAGCATGTGCTCTATGTGCAGTTCCGAATGCATCATTAACAAACACTTCTCCTAAACTTGCCCAATACGCTCCAAGTTCATCATCATTTTTTGATTCTTTTTTTCCTTCTAGATCTTCAAATCTCGTGTTTTCAACCATAACGATATCTTGAGGTTTCATTTCATTAATTGCTTTTTCTAATTTTTCCCCTCTAGTTTCAGGAACAAAATTAACTTCTTTTTCTAGTAATTCACTCAGTCTTTCTGATACAACTTTCAATGAATTTTTAGCTAAATCTTCTTCTTTTTTAATACGTCCTAAATGTGAAAATAATATTACTTTAGCATTTTCATCCAGTAAATATTGAATGGTAGGTAAAGCTTGAATAATACGATTATCATCTGTAATAACACCATCTTGAATAGGAACATTAAAATCGACTCTAACCAATACTTTCTTTTCAAATACATTTATATCTTCTAAGGTTTTCTTTTTCATTTCATCCTCCTTCATCACAATCTATATTATACTAAATTTCTTAATTTTTTTCTACATTTTATCCTGATAATTATTCAATAATCATAAACTATGTTCATATTTATAAAATATGTCTAACTTTATCTATTTGTTTAATAAAAGATGCATATGAAGACAGTCTTATACAATGATAATTTTTGAACTGAATTACCACAGATAATCCATCTTTCTTCCAATCTAATATTTGAAAGTAATTAATGTAAAAAGCTTGATTTAGACGATACGAGTGAATACAAATAAGTACTATCTCATCATTAATAATAATGGGAATTTTATGTTTAAAACCAAATGTTTTTTTTATAACTTTTTCTCTTGATTTTAAATCTACATAATATGGTTTAAGCAATCGATTTAAATATTTACTCATAGGCTCATCATAATATAGAATCTTATAATCCCCTACAACTTGAATTTGGAAGTCAACGACTTTAATATAATCCATCTACATTCTCCAGTTCAATAATCATAAATTTTTCGAAAAAAAAAGAAGGAAATCCTTCTTTTTTAAGTTTTTATAAATTGTTCTACATCTAAAACGAAAATTGTAGCCCCACCCACTTGCACTTCAACAGGCGTTGATGAGAATATACCAAACTCACTAGATATAGCGTTAGGAACTAATTTAGTTCGTTGTTTTGAATGTTCAGATATAAGTTCAATGCATTCATCTAATCGATCATCTTGTACACCAATAATCACAGTGGTGTTTCCGCTTTTTAAGAATCCACCAGTCGTTGCGAGTTTTGTTACAAAGAAATCTGATTGAATCAAGGTTTTAATGACTAAGTTAGCGTCATCATTTGATACAACCGCCATGACTAATTTCATAACAGCCTCCTTTTACATATTTTAACATAAAAAACTGGTTTTGTACTAATAATTAATAAAATTTAAGAATTTTTAATAATCGCCGTCATTGGTATTAAAAAGAAAAACATCCAAGACCATTGATAACCATCAAAGTAATGACCAAATATAAAGAATAATGTGATTGCTACAAATGGTGTTAAAGCAACATATGGTATTTTCTGGTTAATTTTTTTAGCAGATAATATGATTGAAGCCACTGGAATTAATAAGAAAATCAACCATAAAGGATGCCAAATCTCAAAAATATACCCCAATACAACATAAGTTATCACAAGACTAAATACAATGATTGAAAACTGTAATTCTAAGTCTTTACTTCTAACTCCATTTATTCTAAAAGAGATAGCTCCTGAATATACAGCAGGTACAACCATAAAAACCAATATGAGCCAATTTAACGTAAAAGGAAAGAAGTAAAAAGATAAAACATATAAAATTGGTAAAGTTAAGAATACAATAAATGAAAGAACTTTATACTTATCTCTATTTTCTAAAATAGAAAATGCTGGTATTAGAAAGAATACTACCCATGTAGGATGCCATTCTTTAAAAATAAGACCTATTGTTAAAAATATACCTAAAGATATTAATGGCGCTATTTCTATAATTATTTTAACTGGCGTTCTTCTCTTGCTAGAGATAATTGCAGAAATAGGAATTAATAAAAATGCTAACCATGCTAAATGCCATAACCCATAACTAAAACCTAAACCAAAAAATACTATCATTGCGATAAATGGTGACAAAGCAACAAATTTATTCTTTCTGACTCTTTTAAAAACCACTGTTTTTCTCATTTGCTTTACAATTTCTCTTGGATTTCCAAGATGTTCTTCTAATTCATCTTCCAGAATTCCATTGTCCATTGCTTCATCAATCATCATGGTATATTCTTCAAGAATATCGTCCATTTCCTCTTGATCAAAATAATTTTCTTTTAAATAATACTCTAACTTCTCTAAATACTTTTCTTTATTCATGATTTTCCCCTTTCAATATTAGGTTGACAGATTCAGTAAATGATTCCCATTCCTCAATCAATAAACCTAATTGATCTTTACCCTTCTCAGTAAGATCATAATACTTTCTTGGTGCACCTACTTCATTGTTGGCTTTTTCTTGTTTTAAGTATGATTCACTATATAACCTTCTTAATATAGGATATATTGTGTTCTCACTCACTTCTAAACTTTTCATTTTTCTCAGTATTTCGTAAGTAGATGACTTTTTATTTTCAATCAACTTCATAATACACAATTCTACAATGCCTTTTTTCATTTGCGTATTCAATTTTATCACCTCTAATTATAAGATAACATATAATTGTGTAAAACGCAATAACTTTTTGTGTAAAACAAAAAAACACACAAATTGTGTGTTTTATCCGATTGAATCGGTCATTTCTAATTTAATTAATTGATTTAACTCAACTGCGTACTCCATTGGTAGTTCTCTAGCGAAAGGTTCGATAAATCCCATAACAATCATTTCTTTTGCTTCATCTTCAGTTAAGCCTCGACTCATTAAATAAAATAATTCATCATCGCTCACTTTTGAAACGGTTGCTTCATGTTCTATCTGACCTTTAAAGTTTTTAACAATATTTGTAGGGATTGTATCTGATGAAGAATCTCTATCGACTAAAATCGTATCACACTCAATCGTTGCTCTTGCATTTTCAGCATTGCCTTCTTGAGATACAGTACCGCGATAGTTGACTTTACCACCTCTTGTTGCAATCGATTTAGACACAATTTTTGATGTTGTGTTTTTTCCTATATGAATCATTTTAGCGCCAGTATCTTGGTATTGTCCTTTTCCTGCAAATGCGATGGTAATGGTTGTTCCTTTTGAATAATCACCCTTTAGTATACAACTAGGATATTTCATATTTAAACCAGAACCAATGTTACCATCAATCCACTCCATATGTCCATAATCTTCGATTACAGCGCGTTTAGTTACTAAGTTATATATATTTGTTGACCAGTTTTGAACGGTTGAATAACGGCATTTACCGTGTTTCTTAACATAGATTTCAACAACTGCCGCATGTAAAGAAGAGTTAGAGTAAATAGGTGCAGTACATCCTTCAACATAGTTTAAACTAGCTTCATCATCAACAATAATTAATGTTCTCTCAAATTGACCCATGCGTTCTGAGTTAATTCTAAAGTATGATTGAAGTGGTTTTTCTATTTGAACACCTTTAGGTATATATATAAATGATCCCCCACTCCAAACAGCTGTATTTAAAGCTGCATAGCGATTGTCTTTATAGGGAACTGCTTTTGTGAAATATTCTTTAAATAAATCTGGATATTCTTTTAAAGCACTATCAGTGTCTAGGAAGATAACACCTAAATCACTTAATTCTTGAATCGTAGAATGATAAACCGCTTCTGATTCAAATTGTGTAGTGACTCCGGAAAGATATTTTTGTTCTGCTTCAGGGATACCTAATTTACTAAATGTTTCTTTAATTTCTTCAGGCACATCTTTCCAGTCTTTTTCAACTTTATCAGATGGTTTTATATAGTAAATAATATCATTAAAATCAATATCAGATAAACTGGGACCCCAGTTAGGATCAGGCATTTCATAAAAAGTTTTTAAAGCATCAAGTCTAGTATTAAGCATCCATTCTGGTTCTTTTTTAATTTCTGATATTTCTCTAACAACAGCTTCTGATAAACCTCTTTTAGTTTCTCTAACTGATTTAGTATCTGTTTTGAAACCATATTTATAATCTTTATTATAATCAAAATCATGTTTTTCGCTCATAATCCCCCTCTATTCTACGCTGTCTTTAAAGGCAACCCAAGCGATGGAAGCGCACTTAATTCTTGCTGGGAACTTTTTAACGCCACTAAAAACGGCAGCTTCTTCTAAGTCGATTGATTCATCAACTTCTTTGTTAGTCACCATATTAATATAAGTATCTACAATCTTCTTAGCTTCTTCGACTGTTTTGCCTATAACAATTTCAGTCAGAACAGACGCTGAAGCAACTGATATTGAACAACCTGTCGCGATTTGCTTTACATCCTTAACAATCCCGTCTTCAACTAAAACTTGAATGGTGATATCATCACCACAAGAAGGGTTTTTAATTCTGCTTGAATGATAACGTTCATCTTGAACAAGTCCGTGATTGCGTGGGTTTTTATAATGTTCCATAATAATTTCTCTATATAAATGATCTAAGTTACTCATTGCTTCCTCCTTTAAAAACCAAGTTCTTTAAAGTAGTTAATTGCTTCTTTTATTGTCTCTACTAAAGTATCGATATCTTCATACGTGTTATAGAAATACACTGTTCCTCTTAAAGAACTGTTAATGCCTAAATAATCATGGATTAACTTTGCACAGTGTTGGCCTGCCCTTAAGGCAATATTTTCTTCAGAAAAGAAAGAAATTGCATCATGAGAAGGAACGTTTTTTAAATTAAAAGTAAATATAAAGGTATCTGAGTGATGATTATATATTTCAAGTTCATCTATCTTATTTAATTTATCCATTAAATATTCATAGAGTTGTTTACAATAGTTATGAATTTCTTGAATACCTATGTTTTGAATATAATCAACTGCGGCTTTTAAACCAATCACTTCAGCTATCGGCATTGTTCCTGCTTCAAATTTAGCAGGTGATTCTTTCCAAGAAAACTGATCTTTCATAACGTCTAGTGCCATATCTCCACCAAACTCTATTGGATTCATGTTTTCTAATAACTGATGTTTCCCATAAAGAACACCAATACCAGTCGGTCCTAGCATTTTATGCCCTGAAAAAGCATAAAAATCAGCGTCTAAGTCTTTAACATCTACTTTCATATGTTGAATAGCTTGTGCCCCATCCACAACCACAATAGCGCCTGATTCATGTGCTAAACGAATCATTTCTTTTAATGGCGTTTCAAATCCCAATACATTTGAAACGTGATGAATCACAAGAACTTTTGTTTGTTTTGATAACGAGGCTTTAAATGCTTCTATCGTCACTTTTGCATCTTTTGTTAACTCAATAAATTTTAATTTAGCTCCTGTTTGACTTGATACATTCAACCAAGGTAAAATTGATGAATGATGTTCCGCTACAGTGGTTAATATTTCATCTTCTTTTGTTAAATGAACTAACCCGTAAGCTCTGGCAACTAAATTTAAAGAAGCCGTTGTTCCTCTTGTGAAGACAACTTCTTCTTCTCTAGCATGAATAAACTGAGCAATAGTCAATCTAGCTTCTTCATATAGTTCTGTTGATTCTTGACTTTGATTATACATCCCACGATGTATATTAGCACTCAATCTTTCATTATAATCATTCATAGCCGCAATCACAGATAATGGTTTTAAACTTGTCGCTGCACTGTCAAAATATCGATAACCATTTCTTATTTGCGGAAAATCTTCTACCCATAGATTTTTTTTCAAAATCTCACCTTCTATATTTTACGTTGAATAACGCGTCTTATCTGTGACTCAATAGTTTTATTTTTAATTCTTGAAATAAATGGATTAATATATCCAGATATGATTAAATTTTTAGCTTCTAGTTCGTTCAATCCACGACTCAATAAATAAAAGAGTTGGTTTTCATCAATTTGACCAATGGCTGCGCCATGTGATGCTTCAACATCGTATTCATCAATATACAGTGTAGGAACGACTCTAATTTCACCTTTTTCAGCTAAAATAATTCCTTTATTGATTTGTTGGCAACTTGATTTTTCATTGCCTTTTTCAATCTTACCATTAACCTTATAATTAAGTTTGGCATTATCTTGACTAATCAACCAGTTATGTATTTGTGAATAGGTTTTCTTAGCCCGATGATACACATTTTGATTAATAAATGATTGATCTTGATTAGAACCTACATTTAATAAATCAATATCTAAATTAGCTAATTCACCATTCAAATACACATTATCATCAAGTTGAATATCACCATGATATGATATTTGATTCATCATAATCAGTGATGAATTTCTAGCAAGATTAAAATCGCGTTTAATAAACAACTGAGTTTCTCTTGTTGATTTAAAGTTTGTATATAGTTTTAATAATCCTTTTTCATGTATTGATACATTTAATTTAAAATCAATACGACGAGAATTATTGATGATTAAATATATTTTAATATTTGCATTCTCTTCAATAATAAGATTTAATTCAGCTTGATAGTTATTTAGATACAAATAAACATCATCTTTATTTTTAAAGATGAAATGTTGATTTTCTTGTAAGACTTTGGAATGATTTATGGTTTCTTGATTGGTTAAGACAATGTAAGAATCATTGTCAATAATATATTTAGGAACGTTCATCATTAAACCATTAATTTTGTAGCACAAGTACCTAAAGAATATGGTTTTTGGTCTTCATCAGTAATACCTAGTTCTTTTTTAATCCAATCATAGCCATCTTGATCAATTTTTGAAATAAGTTCAATTGATCCAGTCTTTACAATTTTTCCTTGAATCATAATATGTACAAAATCAGGTTCGATATAATCTAATAGTCTTTGATAATGGGTAATTAAGACTAACCCTAACTCATTCGATTTTTGTTTTGTCACTTGTTCTCCAACAAGTTTTAAAGCATCCACGTCTAAACCTGAATCAATTTCATCTAAAAACGCAAATTTAGGTTTAAGCATTTTCATTTGCAATATTTCATTCCGTTTCTTTTCTCCACCAGAAAATCCTTGGTTTAGAAAACGATGTGCTAGGCCTTTGCCCATATTTAAATCTTGAGCAGTTTCCTCATATTTTAATATAAACTTACCAACACGTAAATGCTCATCTTTACCCATTCTCGTTTGTAATGCAGCTTTGATAAAATCAAAGTTGGTTACTCCAGGAACTTCAATTGGGTTTTGCATTCCTAAGAAAATACCTAGTCTTGCTCTTTCATCGACAGATTTATCTAAAATACTTTCTCCATCTAATAAAATATCGCCTGACTCTACTTTATATTTTGGGTGGCCCATACATACAGAAGCTAAGGTTGATTTACCAGTACCATTTGGACCCATAATTGCATGCGTCTCTCCACCATTAACACTTAAATTGATGCCGTTCAATATGATGTTTCCTTCAACAGAAACAACCAAATCTTTAAATTCTAGCAACATATTCGCACCTCCAGATTTCCATAAATATTCTATCTTATTTTAGCCATTATTGCAAAGTATATGAATGAATAATTTCCCTTAAAACCAAGAAAAAAAGAGATTCATTTAGAATCTCTTAATCGTCTACTTTTTCAGAACCAATGATTGATGGGCTCTCTTGATGTTTTAGTGAAGTAATACCAAGTAATCTTCTAAAGACTGTTAAGAATAAAAAGGCAAACATTGACAATATTATTCCAAGAACATAATGGCCCATACCAAATATTAGACCGATCATCGCAGATAAGAATAAAGTCGAAGCTGTCGTTAATCCGTAAATACCATTACGTGTTTTTAAAATTGTCCCTGCACCTAAGAAACCTACACCGGTCAATACTTGTGCAATGACTCTTTGACGTTGGATTTGTATCCCTAAATTAATTCCGGTTTCTTGGTACAATTCGATACTTGCCGCAATCGCATCATAATATAATGCATCTTGTAAAATAGCAATTGCAGAAGCCGCAAAAGCAACCATTAAGTGAGTTGTAATACCAGCAATCTTATGACGCATTTGTCTTTCAAGTCCGATAATACCTACAAAAAAAGCAGTTAGACCCATTCTTAGCAATATTTCTAGTATACCCGGTCCTTCTGATAAAAAATTATTTAAAAAATCCATAGTTTACACCTCTTCTTTTCATAATAAAACTTTGGATATAGTTTAGTTAGATATTATATCATCATCAAACACTTAATTCAAGAGAATAAGTAGATATCCAGCCATTAATTATTTTATTTAAAGTGTAATATGGATTTTTAATAAAAAATGTTATTTTTTTGGTGTTAAATCGTCATATGGGTTGATATGAATCATACAATGAATCACATCAGGCATTTCGTTTTCTATCTGATCATGAATGCTATCAGATATTTCATGAGCTTTTTCTAAGGAAAGATGAGCATCTAAAGCAATCTCTAAGTCAACATAAAAACTTAACCCAAACATTCTTGTTTTTACTTCATCGATACATCTAACGTTTTTATTTTGATAAACAATGTCTTTAATTTTCTTGATTTGTTCGTCATCCGCAGAAGCATCAACCACTTGAGATACACCTGCTCTTATAATCTTAACGCCTAATTTAAAGATAAATAAAGCTATCACGAATGAGGCAATCGGATCTAAATATCCAACACCATAAATGGCTCCAACGATACCAATAATAGCCCCAAAACTAACAATCGTATCCGAACGATGGTCCCATGCTTGAGCCATCAATGCTTGTGATCTTGCTCTTTTAGCATCTTTAATAGTCACTCTAAACAATAACTCTTTAACAACTATCGTGATCAAAGCAATCACCCATGTATACCATAAAGGTGATGAGAACGCTTGGCTTTCAAAAACAATTTCAATAAATCTTATCACTGCGTCTTTACCTAATTGATAGGCAGTAATTAATAAAGCAAAACCTAAGAAGATTGAAATCATACTATCGAATTTTTCATGACCATAAGGATGCGTTTCATCTTTTTCTTTCTTAGAAAACTTAGCGGAAACAAAAACAACAATATTTGTCGCAATATCCCCAATAGAATTAACCGCATCAGCCACTAATACTGCAGACCCACCAAAAATCCCACCAATTAACTTGGCGATGGCAAGTAATGTATTCATGATAATGGTTAGAAAAGTATTTTTTTTAATGATCATTTCTTCTTGTTTTTTCATAAATCTACCCCGTTAAAAAAGCGCCATAAGCGCTCTTTTTTTTATTTGAATTGTCCTAACATTTGTCCGCTATAAGCTTCTTCTAAATCTGCAAAATAAGCAGCCAATTCAGCTTCTGTAAAGAATGAATATTCTGAATTATCAATAATACTTCCTTCAGATAATATATCCATCATGCCCATATTTAAGTAAGCAGTAATATAATATGCATCATATAAGTCTCTTACAAATAAAGCCATTAAATCTTCAATACGAGAAGGTAAATCTGGTTTTTCAAAATCAAAAATAGTTTCTAAATTAACAACTGTACTAGCAATATCAAATACTCTATAAGAAAAGTATACTTCAATTTGAGAAGCACTTAATCTAAACTCTGTATTATTTAATCCATCAGGATAATTAAATGTTGTATCTTCTGAAACAGTAAATTCAGCTGAAGGCAATTCAAAATCATCACCTTTTTCTGCTTTGACTATATGAAGACCATAAGAAGTTTCAATTAATACATCACTATAAATAAAATCTTTATCGATGTTTTCTGTTAATTGATATTGTTGATAAGTACTTACAAGGCCATCCACGAAACCATCTTCATAAGCTTTATAAGTATTGGTATATGTTAATGATTTTTGAGCTGATAAGTTTTCTGTTAAAATTCTTAATCCAGCACGTTTATATGCACCCCATAGTTCATCAGTTGAAGATGCTTTTTCATACGTAGATACCACTAATGCAAGATCATCATCATTTTCAGATAAATAAGTGATGATATCCGTTCTGAAATTACTAACCAATGTATCAAATTCAGCTTGGCCATCTTCTAATCCTTCATAATATTCTTCATAATCATCAGGATTTCCATCACCATTGTCATCAATATAAATTAATATATGTCTAACATCTAAAGAAAAATAGTTGTCATAATATTCATTAATAATTGGCATCATTTCTGATATCATTTGATCTTTATTATCTAAAACATAGTTATAAATAAATAGAGGTTCTAACGTTCTTTTTACATAACTATTGATCATCTCTACATCATTTTTAACACCATAAGCTAAATACAAGTAATCAGCGAAGGTATAGTAATTCGCATATTGACTTTCATTAAAACTTTTTTCTAATTCAGCGTAACTTGCTATATGGGTATTCATTGCGCCAGAATTATTTTGTGTATAATCTAACTCACAGTTACCTTCATCGTCACAATAAACATCTTCATAATGAGTTAATCTTAATATATCTAATTGAGCTGCGTGTAATAAATATAATGGTGCTTTTCTTTCTAAAGCAAAAGCCATTAAATCTTTAACTAAAATGTCTTCACCATCTAAAGTTGCAATTACAAAATCAGATTGATTAAAATTAGTTTTTTCCATATCTCTTGGAACAACACTTTCGTAATCTAATTTTAAGTAATAATCAAAGATTTCAAAGTCATGTTCTTCTCTCAATGTTTTTAGTTGTCTTCCAACAAAACTAGATTCTTTTAATAGTGTGTTAACTAAATCATTTTGGATATCAGTATATACATCTTCACCAATAATATTAATTAACTCAGCTTGATCGCCATCAAAATCACTTAAATCAACGTAATCTCTATCTAAGTTTAAAATCAAATAGTAATTATTACGATTCGTAATTTTTACTTCGAAAGGTTTATAAGTGTAATAAATATTTTCTTGATCAACCATCGTTGATAAGCCAGTAAATAATAAATTACCAAGTTTTACATTAATATCAGATAAAGCTTCATAATCAAAAACTAAAGCATCATTTACTAACAAATCTTCTAGGCTTGACGTTTCTAATATTGGATCACGTTGTCCATCATACGCTTCATTATAAAATTCGATAAAATATTGTAATAATTCTGCTTCTGTTAAGCTTCTAGTATTTTCATCATTTAATCTGTGACTTGGAACGCTTGATAAAGGTACTGATTCATCAGTATATAATCTTAATTCTCCATTATATTCAACTAAGTTGTTTTCCCTTAATAAAGAAGTCACTGTTTCACTTGATTCATAACGAACTAATATAGCATTAACTTCACCAGTACGTCTTTTTGTATATTCCTCTGCGATATCTAAAGCATTGATATATAAATTATTATCTTCGATATCAGGATTTGTAAGTAATTCTTTAACGTATAAGTCTCTTGCGACTAATAATTCTAAATAAGGTGTATCATCTTCAGAAAAACCTAAAACAACCATACCATCATTATAAGATTTAATCATATCGGTTACTTTATCTTCATCAATATCATCAATGATTTCTTGGTCATTTGTTCCATAGATTAATTGAATGCGTTTATTTTCAATATCCTCTGTTGAAATTAAATTAAAATAATCAGATAGAATTTCTCTATCTACCATTTCGATTAATTGATCAGCACCATCATTTGTTTTGATAGAATCAAAAAGTTCCTTAAAAGTCACTTCATAACCATCTCCGCTGTAATAAACAGCGTCCATATCAAATGTATGATTGATTTGTGTTTCTGTCGTTGTTTCCTCTGATGTTGTAGTTTCTGTGTCTGAGCATGAAATAATAACCATTGATGTTAATACCACCAATGATAACATTATTAATTTTTTTGATATTTTAACCATATTTGTACTTAACTCCTTTTTATGTCTTATCTATATATTATACAACATTATTGTTAATAATAGAAATATTTTTCGTAAAGAAAAACCTCTAAAGTTATTAAGATTTTCTTAACCACACTTTAGAGGTTTCATTCATGCGTTTTAACTAAATACTATTCAATAACTTCTGAGAAATCCATAGCTGCCATACGTTTGTATGAAGCCCATCTGCGTTTAGCATCTGTAATATTTTGATGTAATAAGAATTCCGCAGCTTTAGGATCTTGTTTCAATAATTGTTGGTAACGATTTTCACTAATTAAGAAGTCATGATATTTTTCCCATTTAGGTTCACGAGAATCGATTTGTAATGGGTTTTCCCCTTTAGCAATCTTACGTGGGTCATATCTAAATGTTGGCCAATATCCACATTCTGTCGCTAATTTAGCTTGTTGGTGAGAGTTTCCTAATCCACCATCAATACCGTGAGCAATACATGGAGAATAAGCGATAATTAATGATGGTCCTGGATAACTTTCAGCTTCTTTCATTGCTTTAGTGACTTGTGTAGGGTTAGCACCATGGCTAATTGTCGCTACATAAACTGACTCATAAGTCATTGCTAAAGCAGCTAAGTCTTTTTTCTTACCTGGTTTACCAGCAGCGGTAAATTTAGCAATTGATCCAGAACGAGCAGATTTAGATGATTGTCCACCAGTATTTGAGTAAACTTCAGTATCTAAAACTAATATGTTAACATCTTCGCTATTTGCCATAACATGGTCTAATCCGCCATAACCGATGTCATAAGCCCATCCGTCTCCACCGATAATCCAGTTACTTTGTCTTACGAAGTGTTCTTTAACTTCTAATAAATCTTCTTTGAATTCAGATTTTGTGTTTTCCAATAATGGAACTATTTTTCTTGATAATTCTAATGTTTTATCTCCGTCTTCACGGTTTTCAGCCCATTCTTTGAATAAATCTTGTAATTCAACTTCGAATGAATCTAAATGATCAAAAACAAGTGTTTGAATTCTATCTCTAATTGTATCAAGAGCGATTTTCATACCAAATCCGTATTCAGCGTTATCTTCAAATAATGAGTTTGCCCAAGCAGGTCCTCTACCTTCACTATTGGTCGTGTAAGGAGATGCAGGGAATGAAGCACCATAAATTGAAGAACATCCAGTAGCGTTCGCAATAACCATTCTTTCACCGAATAATTGAGTTAACATACGAATATAAGGTGTTTCTCCACATCCAGCACAAGCGCCAGAGAATTCAAATAATGGTTGATTGAATACTGCGTTTTTATAAGTATCTCTTCCAACTAAGTCACCTTTATAAGGTACTTCGTTGTATAAATAATCAGCTAATAAATGTTGTTTTTCTTCGACGTTATCTTCTAATTTAGTCATATGTAATGCTTTTGTAGGTGCAGGACAAGTATTAACACAAACCATACATCCAGTACAGTCTAAAACAGATACTTGAATACGGTATTTCATACCTTCTAAGCCTTTACCTCTTGCATTTAACCATTCTTTTTCAACTGGAGCATTTTCAACTTCTTCATCTGTCGCAAGAATAGCTCTAATACATGCATGTGGACATGCATAAGCACATTGGTTACATTGAATACAATTATCACTAATCCATGTCGAAACAACATCTGCGATACCACGTTTTTCATAACGTGCAGTACCACTTGGAATTTGACCATCTTCAATACCTAAGAATGCTGAAACTGGTAAATCATAACCATTAATAGCATTAACAGGATCTGCTAAATTTTTAACAAAGTCAGGTCTATCTTCAACTTCTACTTTTTCAATTGCTAAGTCTTTCCATTCTGCTTTAACGTCAACTTTAACTAATTCATTAGCACCTAAATCAACAGCTTTATAATTCATCTCAACAATATCTTCACCTTTTCTTGAGAATGATTTTTTAGCAAATGATTTCATTGCATCTTGAGCAGTTTCGAATTTCATGATTTGTTCATTAAGTTTGAAGAAAGCAGATTGCATAATCGTTGAAACTAATTTTTCACTACCAATTTCTCTTGCTAATTTATAAGCATCAATGATGTATAATTTAACATCTCTTTCAGCTAAAATTTTCAATACTTTATTTGGTAATAATTCTTCAATCTCATTAGCGCCTTTATGTGTTGCTAATAAGAATGTTCCACCTTTACGAATACCTTTAATTAAATCAAAACGACTCACATAAGCTTCTTGTGAACAAGAAACGAAATGAGGATGATTAACTAAATATGTTGAACGAATTGGGTTTTTCCCAAAACGTAAATGCATTCTTGTAACACCACCAGATTTTTTAGAATCATATGATGCATAAGCTTGTCCATATAGATCTGAATAATCACCAATAATTTTAGATATATTTTTAACAGCACCAACAGTACCATCACTACCTAAACCAAAGAATAATAATTCAGTTGTATCTTTATCAACTGTATCAATATGATCATCTAAATCTAATGAAGAGAAATTAACGTCATCAACGATACCGATGGTGAAATTATCTTTCATTTCATTGTCTAAGTTTTTGTAAACAGCTAAGATTTGATCAGGTGTTGTATCTTTACTTGATAAACCATAACGTCCACCAACGATTGCTGGTTGTTTTTCTCTGTTGTAGAAAATTGATTTAATATCTACATACAATGGTTCACCAGCTGAACCTGGTTCTTTTGTTCTATCTAAAACAGCGATTTTTTCAACTGTACTAGGTAATACATTAAAGAAATATTTACTAGAGAAAGGACGATATAGATGAACAGATATTAATCCAACTTTTTCTCCATTTTCCATCATATTATCAACAACTTCTTTAATCGTTTCAGTGACTGAACCCATCGCAATAATAATCTTAGTTGCTTTAGGATCTCCGTAATAAACAAATGGTTTGTATTCTCTACCAGTTTCTTTTGAGATTTCTGCCATATAATCGTTAACGATATCAGGAATTGGTGTATAATATTTTTCTTGAATTTCTTTAGCTTGGAAATATACATCATCATTTTGAGCAGTACCCATTGTTTTAGGGTTAGCTGAATTCAATCCTCTTTGACGGAATTTCTTAACTGCTTCACGATCTAATAAACGATCATAAACAGAATAATCCATGACTTCAATTTTATTGACTTCATGAGATGTTCTAAAACCATCAAAGAAATGCATAAATGGAATACTAGATTTAATTGCTGCTAAATGCGCAACCCCACCTAAATCCATAGTTTCTTGTACAGAGCCTGAAGCTATCATACAGAAACCAGTTTGTCTTGTCGCATAGATATCTTGATGATCACCGAAGATACTTAATGCGTGTGCAGCTAATGAACGTGCTGCAACATGCATAACACCTGGTAATAATTCACCAGCTATTTTATACATATTTGGAATTTTTAACAACAACCCTTGAGATGCTGTATAAGTAGTCGTTAATGCTCCGGCCATTAATGATCCATGAACAGTCGCTGCTGCGCCTGCTTCAGATTGCATTTCAACAACTTTAACTGGCATTCCGAAAAGATTTTTCTTTCCTTGTGCCGCCCAATTATCTACATGCTCAGGAATTGGTGAAGATGGTGTAATTGGGTAGATACCAGCTACTTCAGTAAAAGCATAAGATGTGTAAGCCGCTGCTTGGTTACCATCCATAGACTGGAATACTTTCTTTTTAGACATATTGCCCTCCTATATAAATTATTATAAAATCTAAATTTCACACATTGATATTATAACGCATTCACTT
Organism: uncultured Candidatus Izemoplasmatales bacterium; assembly: GCA_964461565.1. Taxonomy (GTDB): domain Bacteria; phylum Bacillota_I; class Bacilli_A; order Izemoplasmatales; family Hujiaoplasmataceae; genus Hujiaoplasma. The sequence continues at coordinate 48,573 of CAYWUZ010000008.1, forward strand.
AATAAAAACAACGCAATTTTGTGATATTATCCAATACAAAACAAAACGCTTGTTATATTTAAATATAAAAAAAATCACCCAATGATGATTTCATTAAGTGATTCATGTTGTCTAGCAATATACAGTTGATATTTGGTTAAATCGTGTTGTTTTAATCTAAAACAAACTTCATATGTTTCCTGTGCTACCATGGGTAGATTACAATCTTCTGAGATATGAGCTAAGATAATAACCTGCGTTTTTTCTCCAATTATATCTAATAATAAATTAGCACTATCTTCATTAGATAAATGTCCTTGATCATCCAAGATCCTTCGTTTTAACATCCAAGGTCTTGAACTCTCTAAAAGCATCTCAGATTCATAATTACTTTCGACCATATAAGCTGTGGCATTTCTTATTAAATCATATTTTCTTAAGGGAAAATATCCCGTATCTGTCATATAAACAAATGATTCATCATTCTCAATAAATCTAAATCCCATGGGTTCAATGGCATCATGATAAACAGAGAAAGGTAATAATTTAAAATTTTCAAATTCAATGATTTCTTCTTCTCTTAAAAAGCGAATTAAATGATTATCTATATCTCCAGTATAACGCTTATCCAAACCCTTATAAGTACCTTCACTTAAATAAATAGGCATTGAGTGATTATTTAATAATACTCTTAAGCCTGAAACATGATCTCTATGTTCATGTGTAATAAATAATCCTTTTAAATTATCTAAGACTTTATTTTGATTTTCTAATCTTTGTTTTAATTGTCTGTAAGTTAAACCACAATCTATTAAATATTGGTCTCTACCTATTTCAACCAATGTTGCATTCCCTTTTGATCCGCTCGCGAGTACAGTTACTTTCATGACTTATCCTCATTTTCTAGTAGCTTTTGTTTGGCTTCTTCAATCATCTTCTCTTTTTCTTCTTTTTGTTTTGCATCTTGAATATTCTTAACAATATTAACAACTTCAAGACCCATTATTATTACAAAAATAAGAATAATTAAGATAAATAATATATTAAAGTCACCAGCAAATAAACTTCCATAGATGTGTCCAATAAAGGCAGACCTTTGTCCATGATAAACACCAATGATATTCTCTACCGGTATATCTGTCTCCCAAGAATAGGTAAGATCATTATTATCACCTCTTGTTGTGAATACGACCCCATCAGTTGAAATGATTCTATGTGTCACACTGACTCGATTACCACTAATATTCGCATAAAATGAAATCACATCTCCTGAATTCACTTCATCAAAATCAGTATCCACAATAATCATATCTTTAGCCATAATTTCATCTTCCATGGATTTTGTAGGAACATATGAAATTGCTTTACCAAATATTGTTGGAACTTCATTATTAGCCAAAGCATAACCTAATTGAAATATTAATAATATCGTTAAGCCTAATATAATAAAAGGTAGAAATGAGAGTATTTTCTTAAGTTTAGTTTTCATTCTTTCCCCCTCTATCCATTAAAATCAATCGTTGTTAAATCTATCCAATCTACATTTTCTGCTTGTTTAACTTGAATCGTTAAAGTCAAAGTAACATTTTGAGTAGAATACTCATTACTTGCCTTAAATCCATCATAATAAATAGATGAAATCAAATCAATTGAACCAACTGTATTGATTGCATAATCAGTCGCTTGATAATACCAGTAATCACCATCTAAAACGAAAGTCGAGTCAAAAACAACCACTAAATCATCAATTGTTTCAGCTTTATAGACTTTCGTGGATACAGTTTCTTCAACTAAAGTATAAGAAATTGATAACCGTAAAGATGTATCAATATCCGATTGATTATTCACAGATACTGCAGTACCTAACAACTCTTTATTAGGGAATATAACTTCAGTATCATCAATAAAACCACCCACATAGGTATAATCAATATCGCCCGCTGTAATTGGACCACCATCGATATCCTCAGAATAAGAGATCCAAGCATAAGTAACCGTTATGGATAAAACAAATATCAAAACAACAAAAATTAAAGATTTAATTAAAGTAATCTTTTTCATCATATCACCTACTCTACATTGAAATAAATTTTAATAAAATCTATTTCAATTCCTAAGCCTTGATATTCATTTCCCGCACTTCCTAATATCGATAAAGTAAAATCAATGGTTTCAGAACCTGAACCCAATAGATCAAAACTATTAGTCACAGGAATCATTCCACCAGATAATTGGTTTTCTAACGTATCATTAATCATAACAATACCATCTACCTCAGAAGTTAATTGGATCACTTCCAATAAAGAAATATCACCATTAACAACCGTATCAGTTATACCTGAAAAATAGATAATAGTTGCGTAATTTGATGTCGAAGGATTATTGACAACAATTCTATAATACATGGTATCCCCAGGCACTTGCATTGTCATTTCAATTGATGTTGTTTCAGTATATGTCACACCATCCGTTGATTCATACAAGGTATAATCAAGATTATATCCCGCAACACTACCGCTGAAGAAATCAATATTTACCCATTCAGAGACCGTAAACCAAGCCAAAGAGGTGACAACAAATAAAATGACTGATCCCACCAATGCTATTAGTGAAAGATGTAGTCTTTTTTTCATATTATCACCTCACGTTTTCTATTTATTTTTCTTTTTCTGTCTTTCTTTTTTTGCGTCTTCTAAGATTCTCTTAGCTTCTTCAATTTTTTCTTGTTTTAATAATTTTTCCCTTGCGATTTGATCTAAATCCGCAAGTTTTTGTCTTCTTTCTTCTTCTTCAATTTCTTTTTGTTCTTGTTTCTTCAAATCTTCAATTGCTTTTAATTCATCACGATAATTTTTTAAGTTTAATAAAGCCAAAGCTTTACTTGTTTTAAAATTACGATTATTCTCAACCTTGATTTTTTCAATGTCTCTATAGATATCCATAACTTGTCTTTGTAATCTAATTCGTTCATGAACATCTTTTTCATCATCAGGTCGATAATTTTGTTCAATAAAATCACTAAATGCATTATCAACAACTTCTTGTAGTTTTTGATAAACAATCCTTATTGAATCTTCTTCTAAAATACCAGCATCTCTTAATGTCTTATATCTTTCATTATTAGATTCTCTTATCTTATCTAAAAAATATTGATTCAATGTATGGTCATCAATTAAATACTCACCTGGTTGTAAATACTCATCTTTATTAATTCTTTTAATAATCTTTGCTTTTTTCTCTCTTAAGTAATCAAGTGGTTTAGCAAAATCTAAATCTTCAATTTGAGAATTAGATACAGTCGCATATAGAATCATTAAAGCATTCTTTAAAGCATCTTCATGTTGCTTTTCTAATAAAACATCTCGATCAAATATATCAGCTTCATAACCAATACGGTCAACCCTATCTAAAGTGACCCAGAGATTATAACATTTATTAAAATCAACATTTTTACGAATAATATTGGTCATCATAATCGGAGATCTAACAGGTGGAAAACCCTTCATCTCCTGCATATAGTGAGACATTTTATAATTTGTAATTGCTTTTCTTACTTCAGTCATTCTCTCTAATAATAATTGGTTCTTTGTGCCCATATCATCATCGTCGATGTTATGGTGAACTCTTAATGTGACATCGTAATCAATATATGTTTTTTCCCATTCCAACTTCGAATGTACATTTAATAAATTGACATATTCAGTACTCATTTTTTCAACGATTAAGTTGTATCTTAATTCAATAAATGTAAATAATTTATTCACAAGAGACATTAAAAACCTATTTTCATAGGTTCCTAAATCTTGATCATAATATGATGTTAAGACCTTAGAAGGAATGATATTTCCATATCGATCTTGTTCTTTAATATTTTGTGTATTCGCAGCTAAATGCCGAATTGTATCAGAATCTATTTTTTTAGCTCTTTCAACAGCCACAACTTCCGATACTTTTTTTAATGACTCCCGGGGATTTCTAGTTAGTTTATCAATCACAGGGATAATATCTTCAACCTCATTCATCCATGAATCATCAAAAATACGTTTTTCTCTACGTTCTTTTTGATATAATTCCATATCTGAACTATTGAGAAGTTTTTTAAACTGCTTAGCAAATTCATCAACTTTATTCAAACCTTCAATTGTTGTATTCAGTTTTTTATAATAACGCTTAGCAGTGCCTTCTTTCATTTAATCACCTACAACATTTTTTGAAGGTTATCTATAAATTTAAGAGATTCTTCAAAACTATTTTTACCAAATGTTTTTCTGATTTGTTCTTTCAAATCTTTTAATTCATCTTGTAAAAAGGCAAGATTTAAACTTTCGAATTTACGCAATACTTTATTAGCGAAAATATAATCCATACCATCGTCTTCAGTACCGCCACAAGCTACATAAACAGGAACGAATTTATGAACTTGGTTCATAATTCTATTACCAAATGCAACTTT
>CAYWUZ010000009.1:0-15535 GCA_964461565.1 uncultured Candidatus Izemoplasmatales bacterium
AATATTCTCTTTAAGATAAGCAAGAAAAAAATGGTTGAAAATTCAACCATTTTTTTACTAGCAACTAATCTTTATCCTTCACTTCTTTTTTATTTAATCCTTTGTTTTCAGATACGTTATCTTCTTTAATTTTTTTAACATTCTTTAATTCGTTTTTATCCTTTTGAACAGTATCTTCTTTTTTAGGTTGATTTAATTCTTTATAATATTTAAAGGCTACTTTTATTGTACCCGCTATAGGAACCGCTAAAATAAGCCCAACTAATCCAAAAACCGCTCCAAAGAAAATAAAACTTGATAGAACAGCGAGCGGATGGATTCTTACTTGTTTGCTATATACTTTAGGTTGAACTAGTGTTGATTCAATTGCCTCTTCAATAATATTCAATATAAAGACTGCGGCTATTGCAATTATGTATATATAACCAGGATCACTTGCTTCAAAATGTAAACTTAAGAATAATACCACAGGCATCGCCATAGCAATCCATACACCAATATAAGGTATGATACTGAATACACCCATGACAAGAGCGAATAAAATAGCGTATCCTAAATTAAATCCTGGAACAAAGAAAGATAAAATGCTATAGGTAATAGCGAAGAATATTGTAATAAATAACATGACGATTCCATAACCAGTGAAATAACCTTTTATCACTTCATCAGAACCTATTGCCAAAGCTTTAACGTGTTTCTGTGATTTATCAGGAAATACATGTAAGATACCGTTAAAAACTTGGTCTTTATCTTTTATTAAATAATACATAAACACAGGTGTTAATATAATAATAACGCCGATTTGAGCAATACTTGATGTGATTCCTCTAGCAATACTTACAATTGATCCTAACCATCCAACAAAGACTTCAGGTGTCAAGCCATAACTTTCGAAATTAGCGATTACCTCTTCATAATTTGTTAAATCCATTCTATTTTGAAGTGCCTGAATCACATTATCTATAAAGCCTTTAAGTGCTTCATTATCTAGGTAATCTATTAATCTAATCGTAACTGTGATTAACTGAGAAATAATGAAAGTCACTGTAATAGATAAAATACCTAAAACAAATATAATTCCTATAGTCATCGAAATAATGATACTAATGTTTCTGTTAATACCGGTTTTTTCTTCTATAAAGTTAGCTAAAGGATTAATAATAAAACTTAATAAAAAAGCAATAGAAAACGGTATAATAACGCTCTTTGCAGCATTTGCGAGGTTCGCAAAAAATCCCGGAGCTAATACTCCAAATTGATTAAGTCCTATCACAGAAACAGTTAAGATAGAAACAATCATAAGTGTCCTTATTAAACGCTCTTTTGTCATAAAATTTTTCATATACTCATCTCCACTTTAAATTGAATTATATTTTTATCGTTGATATAACTTAATAACATTATCATATAACATTTCATATTCATCGCTTATTCTTTGTGCTTTTTTATTATCTCTATAATATTGAATCACATCTTTAATAACATCTTCATACTTTATAATCGATGTGTATTCTTGACTTATAGATTTTATTTTTGAATTATCAAAAACGGCACTCCATGATTTATCTCCTAGTAATGGACCTACCATTTCTGGCATATATTTAACAATAAAATCAGTTGGTATATGAACTATGTTGGCTTTCACATTCAATGCATCAGCTATTATATGAGTTAATTGATCCCAAGTATATAATTGACTTCCAGTAATATGAAAAACATCATTATAAGCTCGTTTATTTCCAATTAAATAAACAAAACTATTAGCAAAATCAGATGCATGCGTTATTGTCCATACACTTGTTCCGTCTCCAGGTATAATAATTGGTTTTCCATCAATAAGTCTTTGAATGTGCGCATACTCATATTGCCATCTTGTCATAACAGCCATAATCATTTTATTATCATAAGTATGAGAAGGTCTAACAATTGTTATATTCATGTCTTCTACACTATTTAAGTAAGTTTCACAGGCTATTTTACTCCTGCTGTAATCCCAATAAGGATTCACTAAAGGTGTTTCTTCTGTCATCGGATAATCTTCAACTGGTTTTTGATAGGCGCTTGCACTACTGATAAATATATATTGTTTGGTTATATCTTTGAATAGTCTGACATCACGTTTAACTTGTTCTTCTGTAAACGCTACAAATTGGATAACAGCATCATAATAACTGTCTTTCAATAAAATATGAGCCTCTTCCTCATTGTTAATGTCACCAATAATTAATTGAACATTATCAGGAATTAATTCTTTATTTCTTCCCCTATTAAATATAGTTAAATTCATGCCCATATCTAAACATTTTTTAACAACATAAGTACTGATTGTTCCAGTACCTCCAATAATCAAAACTTTCATAAAATACCACCTTTTAATAAATATTTATTTGCCGATTATTATATGATTTAATTAATTATAATCAGATTCTTGAAAAAATTTAATAAAAATATCAAAAAAATAATTAACCAATATCATTATATCAAATATTCAGCTTTTTTAGTATCACAACAAACATTTGTAACATAATATAACATTATTAAATATATATTATTATATAAGAATATTTTATTATTCATAAATATATAAATTTAATGATTATTATAAAAAATATTTGCTTGAAGAAATGGTGTTCAAGTGATAGAATGAATGTATATTATTAATAGGAGGGAATTAAATGAAAAAGTTTTTATTAGTTTTAGCAGCACTATTTGTTACATTTGGTGTTGTATCTTGTGGTGGTGATGACACTACAGTAGAAAACCAAGTAGATTTTGAAATAGGTTTAGTTACAGATACAGGTGGTATCGATGACAAATCATTCAACCAAGGTACTTGGGAAGGTGTTCTTCGTTTTGCTGATGAATACAATTTAACAGAAGATCAATATCGTTATCTTCAATCAAGCTCTGACGCAGATTACATTCCAAACATTAGTGCATTCGCTGATGAAGAATTAGATTTAATCATTATGCCTGGATTCTTATTTGAAGAAGCATTAATCGATAGTTCTGAAAATTATCCAAACCAAAAATTCCTTATCATCGATATGGTTGTTGCTGGGGACAATGTTGCATCTGCAGTTTTCGCTGAAGAGCAAGGTTCATTCTTAGTTGGTGTTGCAGCTGCTTTAAAAGCACAAGCTGCTGGTGAAGATACAGTTGGATTTATTGGTGGGGGAGATTTCCCATTAATCCATAAATTCGAAGCTGGTTTCGCTGCTGGTGTTCATGCTGTTGATGCAACTATGACAGTTTTAGTTGACTATGTTGGTGACTTTACAGATGCTGGTAAGGGACAAGCTTTAGCTGTTAAACAATACGATGCTGGTGCATACGTTATTTATCATGCTGCTGGTGGTGCTGGAAACGGTGTTATTAGTGAAGCTAAAAGCCGTAGAACAAGCGGTGAAGATGTTTGGGTTATTGGTGTTGATAAAGACCAATACGAAGATGGAATCTACAATGACGACAACGACTCAGCTATTTTAACTTCTATGGTTAAACGTGTTGATGTTGCTGCTTATGATGTTGCTGTTGCTACATTAGAAGGAAACTTCCCTGGTGGAGAAGTACTCGTTTTCAACCTTGAAAACAATGGTGTTGGACTTCCTGAAGAAAATCCAAACTTAACTCAAGCTATGATTGACACTGTCGCTCAATATCGTCAAGATATTTTGGATGGAGAAATCACTGTACCTGAAGTTCCTGAACGTTTAGCTGAATAATTCATTTTTAAAACAAAATCAAGGATTTTCTAAAATCCTTGATTTTTTTTAATGATAATTTATGATATAATTTTTATATTAAAGTCAATAGTTTTAAGGAGTTACTTATGAGTGCAGATAAAATTATAAAAGCCAAAGAATTAACTATTGAACAAAAGGTTAATGCCTTGGCTAAACTTGCAGAAAATACCATTGAACCATTAAAAAGAAGTGATCAATTAGAAGCATACTATCAAGAAGGAATTTATTGCGAATTATTTGAGGGAAACGCACCTTTTAAACCTCGATATATTACACCTGATTATAAAAAATACATGGAACAAGGTTCCGTTTTTCTTGGTATAGAACCTCCTACAGATATATTTGAAGCAATTAATGCTTTATTAATCATTTATAAACATGTCCCTTCTATCACAAACTTCCCTGTTTATTTAGGCAATTTAGATGAACTTTTAAATCCTTTCATAGACGATGAAATACTGGCTAAGAAGTTAATTAAATTGTTTTTAGTAAATATTGATCGTACTATAACTGATTCTTTTTGCCATGCGAATCTTGGCCCAATGGCAAATAAAGCAGGGTATATTATTCTAGATGTGATCAAAGAGTTAGAAAATCCAACACCTAATTTTACTTTAAAAGTGAGTGATGATACGCCAATAGATTTCATCGAAAAAGCAATTCAAGCTTCTTTAGAAGTTGTTAAACCTGCCCTAGCAAATGATGCTGTTTTCAGAAAAGAGTTTAACGGTGAATATGCTATTGCCAGTTGTTATAATGGTTTAAAAATTGGTGGTGGTGGTTTTACTTTAACAAGATTACGACTCAATCGAATCGCTAATAAATCTGATTCTTTAGAATCTTTTTATGAATTATTAAGTGACGTTGTTCAAGAAAACTTAATTCAAATGGATAGACGCATTAATTACATCGTTGAAGAATCTCATTTTTTCGATACTAATTTTCTTGCTAAAGAAGGCTTAATCGAACGCGAAAAATTTATAGGTATGTTTGGTATCGTCGGATTAGCTGAGTGTGTTAATGCATTGTCAGAAGAACGTTTTGGTTATTCTGATAAAGCAAACCAACTTGGTGTAGATATTCTTGAGTTTTTAAAGAAAAGACTTGATAACCACGTAGGACGATATACTTCATATTTTAATAACCGTTATTTGTTACACGCACAAGTTGGTATTGATACAGATTATGACTGTTCTGCAGGATGTCGTATTCCAATTGGTGATGAAATTCAAATTTATGATCATATCATGCAAGCTGGTATGTATCACCCATATTTCCCAACTGGTATTGGCGATATCTTTGTTTTTGATAAAACATACAAAAATAATATTCCAGCTTTAGTTGATATGATGCAAGGTGCTTTCAAATCTGGAATACGCTATTTAACCTTTCATTCATCTGATTCTGACTTAATTAAAGTGACCGGTTATTTAGTTAAGAAAAGTGAAGTTGAAAAACTTGCCAAAGGTGAAGCTGTTTTACGTGATACAACAGCTTTAGGAAAAGGAGCGAATGAAGGAACCCATGTCTTTGAAAGAATGGTCAGAAAATAATTTACCTATATTAAAAATATATCCTACCTCATCAACTGATGGTCTAGGTAACAGGTATGCTATTTATTTAGCCGGCTGTAACTTGAATTGTAAAAGTTGTCATAACCCTGAATCAATCAACTTATGTGATTCATGTGAACTATGTATCAGTGCCTGTCATTATGATGCAATTCAAATAAAAAATAATAAAGTTTCTTACGATTTATCCAAATGTGTTGGCTGTGATGAGTGTATCAAGACCTGTATGAAATCTTCATCACCAAGACTTTTGAGTTTATCTAACGAAGACATTATTAATGATTTGAAGAAGTATCGACAATTTATTCGTGGAGTTACTTTCTCTGGTGGAGAAGCTACAATACATCATGTTCAATTGATTCCACTGATTAAAGAAATCAAAAAATTAGGTCTTTCGGTTTTTATTGATTCAAATGGTTATTTTAATGATAGCCCTATGATTAATACCTTTATTAACCTCGTTGATCAATTCATGATTGATTTAAAGTTTTATGATGATGACCTACACTTCTTCTACACAGGTGTTCATAATCAAACAATTATAAACAATATCTTAAAACTTCATAAACTAAATAAACTACAAGAAGTTAGAACTGTTTTATATGATTCTCAAGAAAGTTTTAATGATATAGTAAAAATTAATCAATTTTTACCTAAAGATATCCATTATAAAATCATACCTTATCACACTCATGGTGTGAGAAAAGAATATCAAAGTTTGTTTAATGTTCCAAAGCAAGAGAATATTACTCGATTAGAAAAATATTTGTTAGATAATCGAGACAATTTTGATATAATACAGGTGAATAATTTATGATATACTATATAAAAATATTGAAAGGGGTCAGCAATGAAATATGCTTTTGAGATGATTGGAATTACTAAAGAATTCCCGGGCATCATCGCTAATGATTCTGTTGATTTAAAAGTATTAGACGGTGAAATTCATGCTTTGTTAGGTGAAAATGGCGCTGGAAAGAGCACATTGATGAGTGTTCTTTTTGGTTTATATCAAGCTGAAGAAGGCAAAATCATCGTTAGAGAAAAAGAAGTCAACATCAACAATCCTAATGTTGCTAGTCGTTTAGGTATTGGTATGGTTCACCAACATTTTAAATTGGTCGATACCTTTACTGTTACTGAAAATATTATTTTAGGATCTGAACCAATGAAATCTGTTGGTAGAATAAATATGAAAGAAGCTACAGAATCAATCAAAAAAATATCTGAACAATATGGTTTAAAAGTCGATCCAAATGCAAAAATTCAAGATATTACTGTAGGTATGCAACAACGTGTTGAAATCTTGAAAATGTTATATCGACACGCAGATATTTTAATCTTTGATGAACCAACTGCAGTCTTAACACCGCAAGAAATTGAAGAGTTAATGAATATTATGAGAGGTTTAGTCAAAGAGGGTAAAACGATTGTCTTAATTACTCATAAACTTAAAGAAATTAAAGCGGTCGCAGATAGATGTACTGTTTTGAGACGAGGGAAATATATTGATACAGTTGATGTAAAAACAACTTCTGAGGATAAGCTAGCTGAGATGATGGTTGGTAGACCGGTTAGTTTTGAAATTGAAAAATCTCCTAAAAAACCTGGGAAAATAGTCGCAGAAATCAAACATTTAAATGTTTTAGATAACCGTAAATTACGAGCAGTTAAGGACTTATCATTAAAAATTCGTGCTGGCGAAATCACATGTATTGCAGGTATTGATGGTAATGGTCAAACAGAACTTATTGAAGCAATATACGGTTTACGACATGTAGATAGTGGAGAAATCATATTGAATGGTCAAGATATAACTCATGAGTCTATTCGTAATCGCGTTGAAGCTGGGATTGGACATATTCCTGAAGACAGACAAAAATTCGGACTAGTTTTAGATTTCCGTTTAGATGAAAACTTTGTATTAATTGATTATTATAAAGATAAGTATCAAAGTCATGGATTAATCAAAAAAGATGAAATATTTAAAAATTCAGAAAGATTAATTAATGAATTTGATGTTCGAAGCGGAGAAGGTGGAAAAACTTCTGTAAGAAGTATGTCTGGTGGGAACCAACAAAAAGCTATCATCGCTCGTGAAATTGATCGTTCATCTGAATTATTAATTGCTGCACAACCAACTCGAGGTTTAGATGTTGGTGCTATTGAATATATCCATAAACGTTTAGTTGAAGAAAGAGACAAGGGAAAAGCAGTGTTACTAATGTCCCTTGAATTAGAGGAAGTTCTTAATTTATCTGATAAAATCGCAGTTATTTATGAAGGTGAGATTGTTGGAATTGTCGACCCTATAGAAACAAATGCTAATGAACTCGGATTAATGATGAGTGGATCTAAGCGAGGCAAGAACAATGAAGAATAAAATTAAAGAGATAACTGACAAAATAGTTGTTTTTATTAAAAAAGTTTGGATTGGTTTAAGACGATTCCTTTCTAACGAAAAATATTCGACAGTTCTTGTTCCAGTTACAGCTATTTTATTAGGATTCCTTCTTGGTATATTTATTATGATTATTACTGGTCGAGATCCTGCAGACATCTTCACTTCTCTTTTAAGAGGAACATCAGGTATTGATGTCACAAAGATTGGGACTGATAAAGATGTTTTCAATGCACGGTATTTAGGAGAGTTTTTTGTTTATTCTATGCCAATTATTTTAACTGGTCTATCTGTTGCTTTTGCATTTAGAACTGGTTTATTCAATATTGGTGCCGAAGGTCAATTAATGGCTGGTTCATTTGGGGCTATTATGATTGGTGTTGTATTAGACCTACCTTTTATCATTCATTTACCATTAGCTATTATAACTGGTGCAGTTTTTGGAGGGCTATGGGGATTTGTTCCAGGTTTTTTAAAGGCTAGATTTAATGTTCATGAAGTTGTTGTTACCATTATGATGAACTACGCTGCATTATATGGAACCAACTATTTATACAAACAATTACCAGGTAGTAACAATATCCGTACTGTTGACGTTGCACTCAGCGCTACACTAAAAAGTGAATTTTTATCAGATTTGACTAACAATTCTCGTTTGCACTGGGGATTCATTGTTGTGATTATCGCCGTTTTTATTTTTTGGTTAATCATTAATAAAACAACATTCGGATTTGAATTAAAAAGTGCCGGATTTAATAAACATGCTTCTCAGTATGCCGGAATGAAAGTTGAACGTAATATTGTCTTGTCTATGGTTATTGCTGGTGCTTTTGCCGGACTTGCTGGTGTTATGTTATCTATAGGAACATTTGATTATGGACGTGTATTACCTGCAGCTGAAGGTTACGGTTTTGATGGTATCGCTGTTGCTTTAGTAGGTGGAACCACCGCTATTGGATCAGTCTTTGCTGGATTACTATTTGGTGCTTTAAAAGCAGCTCAACCTTTAATGCAAGCAAGAGGTATTCCGAAAGACATTGCTAATATTATTATGGCATCTATCGTAATGTTTGTCGCAATGCAAGCAGGAATCAAGACACTCCTTCAAAAGTTTAAAGTAAAGGAGAAAAAATAATGCAAACGTTATATTCAATGTTAACTTTAGCTCTTATTTACTCCGCTCCAATTATTATTGCTGGATTAGGAGGCCTTTTCTCAGAACGTAGTGGTATTGTTAATATCGCTCTTGAAGGATTAATGATGATGGGTGCTTTTGCAGGTGCTGCAATCACCGTTAAGTTAGAACCTTCCTTTGCTGGAGGATTCAACTGGGCACCTTGGATAGGTTTATTCGTCGGTATGACAATTGGTGCGTTATTCTCACTTATACATGCCTACTTAAGTATCAATCTTAACGCTGACCAAGTTATATCCGGAACAGCTATTAACTTACTCGCAATTGGTTTAACAGTCTTCTTTGCTCAAATTTTCTTTGGTCAACAAAGAACAGATACATTTGATAGAGGCTTTGTTAAAACCACTTTTGAAAACTTAAGTAAAATACCAGTCATAGGTGATATATTCTTCACCAATATATATATTGCTGTTTTCTTATCATTTATTTTAGTTGCACTTACGTCTTTTGTCGTTTATAAAACAAGATTTGGTCTTAGATTAAGATCAACTGGTGAAAACCCTCATGCATCAGATAGTATGGGTATAAATGTCGCTAAAATGCGTTATATAGGGGTTATATTATCAGGTGCTCTTGCTGGTCTTGCTGGTGCAATCATGGTATTAACTCAGGATAATCAATTCAGCGCATCAAGTATCCATGGTACAGGATTTATTGCATTAGCTGCTTTAATATTCGGACGATGGAAACCAGTTGGATTATTATTAGCTGGTCTATTCTTTGGATTCTCACAAATTCTTGGACTTTATGTTTCAGATATTTCATTCTTATCAACTTTCCCTCAAGAATTCTTTAATGCTATTCCTTACTTCTTGACTGTTGTAGCACTTGTTATATTCAGTTCTCAAGAAGCTGGACCTAAAGCAGCTGGGGAACCATTTGATAAAGGAAAAAGATAATTAACAAAAAACTCAACTTAAAAAAGTTGAGTTTTTTTTATGTAGTTAAACATATTTATTCTATATTTTTATAAACAGTAAATTCTTTAAATCCTTTCGGATAATCTTCAATAACCATAACTTCTTTATACCCTCTTTTTTTATAAAAACCTAAAGCTTGAAATTCAAAAGTTGTTAAATAAAGATTATAAACGCCTCGTTGATAAGCTTCTTCTTCGATTAATTCCATCAGTTTTGTAGCTATACTTAATCCACGATAACTTTTATTCACAAATAAAACATTGATAAATAAATAATCATATTGAAAATTACCGTATATGCCTCCAATAAACTTACCATCATCTAGAACAACATATTGTATATCAACGACTTCAGAAGTAAAATTAAGGTTTTCTCTTATTTTTTTATTTTCTTTTTTCATAACTTTGTCATAAGATTTTATTCTTTCATCTGATGACTCAATATCATAATTGTTATCTAGATCTTGAACAAGCATATCTTTCATGATTAAAAATACATTTTCACCACCACTAGGCATATCTTCTAACTTCCCTTGTTCCTCAAAGCCAATGCTTATAAAATCATTAATTCTTTCTGGTACAACAGAATTGAATTGTAAACCAACAACTTTATCTTTATAATATGTTTTTAAATCATTCATCAATGCTTTTAAAACATTTATATCCTTGTAATATATGTGTTTGATATGACACCAGTCAGATGCCATCTTTGTATGACATACGCCTAATAATTCTTTATCTTCAAAGACATAAAAATTTTGATAGTCTTTTTCTCTGTATCCAGTTTGAGATTTATTATATGATTTTAAACCATTTATGATATCTTTATTATATTTAAAATCATTATCTTTAATATATTCAATCTTATGCATCATATCACCAATTTCTTTTTCATTTATCTTGTTTACACAATATTTTCTATATAATTATAGCATGATTTAGGGCTTTATTCAATTTTGGTTCATAATGGCCATTCCTACAACAAAAGTTAAATTGCTAAAAATATAAAAAAATAAATCAATTTTATTCATAATCAGACAGTTTTTATCAGGTCTATTACGAAAACAAATTGATTTATTTATCAATGAGTTAAATTAATAAATTGTAGAAGAAATTTTATTTTTACCATTTTCCTTACATATATATAATCTGCTATCTGCGATACTCATAAACACTTCTTTAGATTTATGAGCATTTGGTTTTGTTGTTGCTATACCGATAGATATGGTTACAGCTTCTTTAAAATCAAACTCATTATTCACATCAGTTAACTTAATTTTTAGGTTTTCTGCAAATTGATTTGCATCCTCAATTTCACATTCAGGTAAGAGTATAACAAATTCATCTCCACCATAACGAGCAACAAAATCATTTGGATTTCTTCTTTGATTATCAAGTAATAAAGCAACTTTCTTAATCACTTCATCTCCAATTAAATGACCATAATGATCATTAAAATCTTTAAAATCATCAATATCAATCATCATTATTGATAAAGTTTTATTGTTATCTATCGAATCAATCCAAAGTTTATTAAAAGTATCATCATATAATCTTCGGTTAGGTATACCCGTTAACCCATCGTTTTCTGATAATTTTTTAAGTATTAGATTCAGTTGAGCTAATTGTTTTGTTTTAGTCGCATTCTTAATAGCAATTGCTAAATAAGAAGATAAGGTTTGTAGCAAATCTTGATGCGTATCTGTATAAGCATTTTTTTCTTGAGCTTGGATACTAAAGACTCCAATAACTTCACCTTCAACCATTAGTGGTGCATACATGGCTGAATGCATTAATGAGCCTCTTGTTGATGAAAGACCACTAATATATTTTTTATATTCTTTTTCAACATCATTAACTTTAATGACTTTTTGATTTAAGAAACTCCAAACACTCCAACTTTTCTTATTTTCTAAAGATAAAGAAAAACTTTCTAATAAGGTTCCTCTTTCTATAAAAAGATCAAATCTTAATGAATTAGTTTCTTCATCATATAAACCAACGCCTAAACTTTCCGCATGCATTAATAAATTAACGTTTTCATATAGTTGTTCAAATATTTGTGACAAAACATGCGTCGACGTCATAGCTTGACCTATATTACTAAGCACATGCATTTGTTGATAACTTTTTCTTAACTCACTTGATAATTGACGATATATTCTAGTTTCTTCTAACGAATTTGATAGTTTTTCTTGATATTGAATACTATTAATTCTTTCTATTCGACGGTTTTCTTCAACAATCTTACTTGATTCTGTATAAGCTTTATAATGCTTATAAGCAAGTTCTTCTTTACCGTTTTTTTCATAGAAAGTTGCCATTTGTTCATGGATTCGAGGCATTAATTCATCCATTCCTATTTGTTTTGATAAATCAAGTGCTTTTTTATAGAACTCACATGCATCATCATATTGATGAACCAAATCATAAGTGAGTGCTAACTCAGTTAAAATACGGAACAAGATGTACATATCTTTACTTTCGTTTGCTTTCTCAATTGCTTGCATAAGATGTGTGATACTTTGTTCATACTCTGATAAACCTTGATATAATCTACCTAAAGAATAATAGCAATGGGCTAAAAGCAAGCTTTTACCACGCTTCTTTCCAATAACAATAGCACTTAAAATATTTTCTTTTGATTTTTCAATATCGTTTAAACTTAAGTATACATTTCCAATATTTAAATTAGCAATTGCAGTTCCATATTCATCTTCAATTTCAATGGTTTTATCTAAACTTTTTTGATAATAATCCAAAGCTATTGGTAAATTCTTTAAGTCTTCATGCATGGTTCCAATATTATTTAATATCTTTGATTCGAGTTCACCAAAACCATGATCTCTAGCAATACTTAAAGCATTGGTATAATGATTAATAGCTTGATCTAATATTTCAATTGTTACATAGACATTTCCTAATCCGATTAAGGCATCAACTTTTGTATATGTTTCACTAATCTTATCAGTTATCTCAAGAGCAGTACTTAAATATTCGATAGCATCTTTAAAATTGCCGTTAATCCAATGACAACGACCAATTCGAACAAGCGATCTAGCTTCCTGTTTTTTAAAATGAAATTTTTGAGCTAAAGAAAGTGCTTCTGAAGAAAGTTTTAATGCTTCTTCAGTATCCCTTTGTTCAGCTTCGCTAGCTCTTTCTAGTAAAGATTCTACCCAGTTTAAATTTGATTGTTCATTTTCTGTAATTTTCCCCATAGGTTTTAACTCCTCAATCACATAAATAAAAAGTGCTTTAATGATATTATACCCTTAATTATTAAATTAAAGAAACGGAATTTGTATTTTGATACGATGTGCAATAAATTTATTTACTCAATCTATTACTTCACTGATAACTTCTAAGACATTCAATACACCTTTAATTGTTTTTCCAAGATTGTTCATATTGTTTTGCTTGTTATTGAAACTCTTCCATTTTTTTACTTTATAGTCATTATTCTTAATAATCGAATAACAAGTTTCAAATAATAAATGAATATATTTATCTATAGAAGGCTTCAAATCCTGCTGATTATCTACATCTACTTCAAAAACAATTTCATTGTATTGAACATTCATTACAAATTTTATAATGTAAGTTACACTAGAGTTATGAATTCTATAGTTTTCATTAATAAAATAATATCGATTACCAAACAAATAATCTTCATCATACATAAAATGATGCGTTTTAAGAAAATCAATAATCTGATTAATTTGCTCTCTAGATGGTTTAATCTGATAAGTCTTCTTTATCATTTAATGAATCCTCCGAAATTCGTTAACTGTTAAATTTGTTAATTTCTGTATTGAGCCACTGCACTCTGTTAAATAAAAATTCTCTTAAAAACTCTAATTGTTCTTCATAAGTGCTTAAAGCTAATATTTCTGGTGAAGTAAACCAGTCTTGGTAAGAACCAATAATATTCCATTGATTAAAATTGTCATATCTAGATTTTGCCATAGAATCAGCCATAGGATAAATACTATTAACCATTGATATAATAACAGAATCATATACTTCATTCCATCGGTTCTTTAATGCTAATCTAAAGCTATCATATTCCATTAAATATGTGAATAAAATATTTTTATCACTCCGTGAAGTATACCACCCTTCATATCCTCTTAAATCTTCTTGAAGGTGACCGTAATTTCCACTAGACAAATCAAAGTCCCAGATAGGTCCCATTTTTAAAAGCCCGCTTGTGTCTTTATAGTAATATACACTTGAATATCCTGAATCAACATTTTTAAAGACTTCATTTACAATAAACCAATCTATAAAAGTTGCTTCATCAATCAATCCTGAATAGTCTTCTTTGTTTTTTAATGTATTAAAGACTTCTTGCATATAATTGTTAATGTAAATATATTGATTGTGCGAATAATGAGCATCCTTTATATCTGGTGATTTAATTACAAAAGGAATACCATCAATAATGAAGTAATTTTCATCAGTTGTTTCTAATCCTTCATCATAAATTCTTTTATCAAACTCTATAAGATATCCAGTATCAATTGCTGGCACATTTTCCTCGATATCAACGCGATCATTTGTAACTTCTATTTGATCAGTTAATAAATAATTTCCTTGAAAAACCCCGTTAACATAAACATCCACAAAGACGCCCATAGGCGCAAACTCCATATTTAAGTCATCAGCCATTTGAAAAGCCAGTGCATTCCTTATTAATGTTTGATCAGCGAAATTTGCTAATAAAACCCAATCTTTTTCTTGGTAATCTCCAAACATATATTGTTTTTCATCAAACTTAATTTTATATGGTTTCTTTGCCATAAAGAATGTTGAATTACCTCGAAGTTTAATATTCATGCTAACGCCATCTAATATTAAGGTGGCTTGATTATTTTCATCAAATTCATAAAGGCTCAAATAACCTGTAACATACTCTTCTTTACTATCTATTGATTGTTGATTAATTGTGTTAATATGAATTTCAGGAATTTTAGGTAAGTTATTATATGCACTCATTGTAAATTCTAGATTCATTGTTCTAACTTCTTGATTATATTTAATATTCACGGATAATTGCACAATATCGTCATTTTCTGGAAAAGTAAATATAAATCTTTGATCTAAAATATAGGATTTATTAACTTCATAAGTAACTTCAATTCCAAATCCTATGTAAGTTGGTAAAGTGATATCTGAATAGATAACATTTGGAATATTACTTCTAATAAAATTATATGCATCATTAAATCTCGTGTTAATTAGTTCTTCTTGGTAGAGAGATTCATCTCTCACTTGAACAATATTAAAATTAAAAGACTTACTTAAATCTTGACTTGTAATTAAAACGGTTATTTCTAAAGTCTCAGAAAAACTTTGAGCCGTATAACGAATGATTCCATCAGTAATCAACTTATCCTTATGATAATATTGAACAGTCAGACCTTCTAAATCAACTAAGGGTAATAAATGGTCTGAACTGATTTCTACTGGAAAGTGAGATTGTAATTGCTCATATAGATCATTGATGATTTGATCATTGTTATTAGTTGTAATCATATTGGTTGTTGCTTCTTCTGTCGTTGGTTCTATTGTTGTAGGTTCATCAGTAGAAAAAGTAGATTCTTCTGTCGTTACTTCTATTGTTGTAGGTTCATCAGTAGAAGTAACCAATTCATCAGTGACTTCTATCGTTTGAATCTCTGTTGATATTTCTTCTGT
>CAYWUZ010000009.1:15635-51889 GCA_964461565.1 uncultured Candidatus Izemoplasmatales bacterium
ACTTCATCAGATGTTAAGGAAGTATTGATTATAAAACCATCGCAACTAACTAAAAACATTATTATAAATAAACTCAGTATAGATAGTGTTTTTCTCATAAATAATCGCTCCATTTTCTTGATGCATATCTCTATCATACTTTATTTCACTATTTTTTTGAAGAATATTATTATTATTAAGGTAAAATCATAAAAAAAATGTAAATAAATCACATTAGTTTCATGTGTTTATTTACATTTATCTATTGTATTTAGTTTTATAACTATATTTCCTTAGTTTTATTTTGCTGACTGATTATTTTGATTTCTATAATCATGTTTAGAAAAATTCTTAGGATTTAGCTTATCTGATTTTTTTCTTCTATTAGAACCTGGTTTTTTATGATAATTATTAGTAGATTTACTACTTTTTATAACGTTTTGATTCTTTGGTTGATATGTCACATTCCCAAGAACAATAGAATAAAGTGCGTTTGTTTCTACAGGAATTGTCATTTTAATATGTTTTTGAATATCTTGTAATAAATTTGTCTCTTCTTCTGAACAAAAAGATATTGCATAACCACCTAATCCAGCACGTCCTGTTCTTCCAATACGATGGATATATGTTTCAGGAACTTCAGGCAAATCAAAATTGAAAACATGTGATAATTCATCGATATCAATGCCTCTTGCGGCTATATCAGTCGCAACTAATACTCGAATGCTTTTAGCTTTGAATTGTTTTAACGCTTCTTGTCTTGCGCCTTGTGATTTATTCCCATGAATTGCTTCTGAACGAATCCCGGCTTGAATTAAATTTTTTACTATGCGATTTGCACCATGTTTTGTTCTAGAAAACACTAATGCAGATTTTAAATCTCTATTTTTCAAAAGTTCAATGAGTAAATTCGTTTTCTTTTTTCTATCAACAAAATAGATTGATTGTTTAATTTTATCAATCGTTTCTTCTTCTGGTGATACTTGAACTCTTTCTGGATTATTTAGAATTTCATTGGCTAAACTTAATATTGATTTTGGCATTGTTGCTGAAAACAACATTGTTTGTCTTTCAGTTGGAATCATTTTAATGATTTTTTTTACATCTTTAACAAATCCCATATCTAACATTCTATCAGCTTCATCAAGGACTAAAATCGATACTTTTGAAAGTGTTAATTTTTTTTGTTGGATTAAATCCAATAATCTTCCAGGTGTTGCTATTAGAATATCAATACCTTGATTTAAAATCTTTATTTGTTTTGATTGGTTGACGCCACCATAGATAACTGTAGTATTTAAATTCACGTATTTCCCATATTCTTTAAAATTATCATGAATCTGTAAAGCGAGCTCTCTTGTTGGTGCCAAAACTAATGTTTTGATTTCTCTTGGTGATTTAACTCTTTGTTTCTCTAAGTATTGATTTTGTAGAATAGGAATAGCGAATGCAGCTGTTTTTCCTGTTCCAGTTTGTGCACTACCTAATATATCTTTTCCTTTTAGTAATAAAGGTATTGATTCTACTTGGATCGGTGTTGGTTCTTCGTACTCTTTTGTTTTTAATGCTCTTAAAATTGGTTCAATGATTTGTAACTCTTGAAATTTCATTAATTTGATTTCTCCTTCTTGAAAAGATGTCATACATTCAATCAAATTAATTTTAATCTCTGAATATACAATTCTTCATACCCATCAATCATAACACAAATAACGATGAAAGTAACGATATTTACACAAACATCACATATACAACACTAATAATGAGTCTTTTTCACTAAAAAAATTAAGGCATTAAGGAATCTATTGTTCCCTAATGCCTTATTTTACTTATAAATCATTTTTTATTTGATGAAAAATAGAAAAAATATCATCTTGATAATTACTAATAAGTGTAATTATTTGATTCTCAGTTGGGTTACACCAACTGATAAACGTTACCCCAGGATCTTCTCCAGTGAAATAAGGAATATCGGATTCATCAATCCAAATACCATAACCATATCCATATCCACCTAAATCAACATGTTTTTTTAGCATCACTGAAAGTGTTTCTTTTTTTAATATTTTCTCCGTAAATAGTCCATTCCATAATTTTTGAACATCATATGCATTGGTAAAGGCACCTCCAGCTCCGGTCCCTTTAACATCTACACTATATATATTCATATAATATGAGTTTGATTCATGATCATATATATATGCATTAGCACAATTTTTAGGTAAACGATCTAGTTCATAATATCCAGTATTAATCATATTCAAAGGTTTAAATAGAACTTCGTCTAAATATTGATCAAAAGGCTTTTTCGTTAGCTCTTCTATAATCATCCCTAAAATGACAAAGCCACTATCATTATAAGCGAATCGTTGGCCTCTAGGAAACTGCATTGGTCTATCAATAAACAAAGGTAATAGGTCTTTTGAGCTTCTGATTTTATAATTTGGATAGTCTTTCCATAACTCAGCGTAATCATTCATAGATTCCTCATCAAAATAATTAGGAATACCTGACGTATGTGTTAATAACTCTTCAATAGTAACTGATTGATCAATGGAATGTAAGTTAAAAGATAAAATATCACCAATGCTTGATTGAAGAGATAACTGATTATTTTCTATTAACTTCATAATGCCAATGGAAACAAAAAACTTACCTGCAGAAGCTGTAGGAAAACGTGTGTCTTTATCTATTGGTATTTCATTTTCATGATCTCTATATCCTTTACATATAAAAAACTCTTCTTCTTTGTTTTTTATATGTAAAGTTCCACCATTGATGTTTTTTATATATTCATTCAAAATAATCAACTCCTAGTATTATTATATTTACTTAACTTCAAATCCTCTAGAAGATAAATTTCTCCATTGTTTAATTCTTGTTTTTAAGTTTGATGGTAATATTGATTGTTCATCAAATGTTTTTTTAATAGTTTCATTATTCAGTATGTGTGTAACCACGTGTTCATCTGCTAAAGCAGCTAAACCAATGGCGACTAAATCAAATCCTAAATCTAAAGCTCCAAAAACATCTGATAAAGATTCTACACCGCCAACACCAATCAGTTTTTTATTTCCTATATTGAATTCTTTTAATCGTTTTATGATTGGTTCTTGATTCTTATCCTCGCGAATAGAACTTTGTTTAATAGAACCCAAAGATAAGTGAATGTAATCAATATCTTTTTGAGATAGTTCTTTAATTAGTGTTTGAGTATCTTCTAAAGTTATTCCTGGGTTTTCATACTCTTCAGGACTTAATCTATATCCAATGATAAAGTTATCTTTAGCATATAGTTTTTTAGTTTCAATAGCCATGTCCACTAATTTCATTGGAAATGATAAACGTTTTTCTAAAGATCCACCAAACTCATCATTTCTTCGATTAGAATGAGGACTAAAGAACTGTTGGATTAAATATGTGTTGGCACCATGTAATTCAATACCATCAAAACCTGCTTTAATTGCCCGTATCATCGCGTTTTTAAAATCTTCTATCACTTGATAGACTTCTTCAGTTAAAAGCGCTCTAGGAATAGCAGCACTGTCTCTATCGGCTTTTACACTTGATGCACTAACAATATCTTGGTTTTCATATAAACCCACTTGATTCATTCTTCCGCCATGATGTAATTGTAATATAGCCTTCGCGCCACCAGATTGAATGGCTTTGGCTAATCTGTTCATAGAAGGTAAATAATCATCGCTCATTATTGAAATTTGGTTTAAAAATGCTTGGGCGTGTTTACTGACAGCTGTCGCTGCAGTAATCACCATTCCGAATTCTTTACCTCTTTGACGATAATAATTTTCCTCTTCAATACTTAATGTTAAATCTGAGTTTCCTGAATATGTTGTCATTGGTGCTAGAACCAATCGATTTTTTAAGACTAGATTATCTTTAATCTTGTAATTAACTAATTTATGCATTTTATTCACCTCATATCTATTCTATCATAGACTCAAAGAGCATTAACTTAATTGGTACTTAATATTTATCAATTATTTACTCGAATTTTCAATTAAACAATTTATACTTCTATGTAAAAACTTTAAAAATCTCATAGAATAGTAGATTATGATATAATAAGTGTAAATAACTTATAAATATATATAAGGAGACCTAGCCAATGATAGTTGATAATATCGAAACACTCACATGGGTTACAATGGCCTATTTTTCAGGGGCTTCCATAATAGCAATATTTAACTATAATCTTTATTTTCTTCAAAAAAAATTATATTTAAAAAGATGGGTACAATCTTGGCTAACCATGGCTTTTGCTTATATGATTTTATTCCATGCTTTTTTCAATGAAATTGATTATTTATTTGGTATTTACTCTTTATTAATGGTCAGCGCAGGTTATTTGTTTTTAATAGCTGGATCTATTTTTATTAAACTGACTTTAAGCAAAAGTTTAAAATATATTATGATTTCAATTTATACCCTTATTATATTGTCGACTATCTTTACTGATTTTGTTGGTTGGTCAATATTTATTGCTTATGTAACCAATGCAGTCTTTTTCTTTATACTTGGATTTAATTTTGTAAAGCAAAAAGTATTATTCACTCGCTTTATTGGATATGTTATATTGATATTTTCTTTAGTTTCATTTACTTACCCATTTATTGGAACTCTTCCATGGTTTTTACCTTGGGGATATATGGTTTTTGGTATGTTGGGATTATTAATGGGAATGTTATTAGTTCAAATACATTTTCAATCACAAAAACACGATTTTGAAATCATGCAAAAAAGAATGTTGTATTTGATTAACCATGATTCACTAACAGATGCATATAATCGTTCCTTCATTAACGATGAATTTAATAAAATAGATAATGAAGGTATCGTTAATGTAGGGTTATTATTTATTGACTTAAATAATTTTAAACAGGTTAACGATGATTTTGGCCACCGAAAAGGCGATATGGTATTAGTACAAGTTGTTGAAATGTTAAAAAATTTAATTGATGATCGAGGTTATGTTTGTCGCTTCGGTGGTGATGAATTTATCGTTATATTTTATAATACAACCATTCAAGAAACTAATCTTTACAGGGATAAAATCATCCAATATGGTGAAAATAATTTAATTGATAATATAGAAATAATCTATGCAGTTGGTTCAGCTTATAAACAAACAGAAAAAGAGGATATTCATCAATTAGTTGACTTAGCAGAAGAATCAATGTATTTAATTAAACATAAACAAAAAGATAAACAATAATTATTATTCTACAATCAATTATTTAGAGGAAATCCGTCTGACACAATAGAGGATTATTTATCAATACTTCAATCGATAGAATAAGCCAGCGAAATCGCTGGCTTTTTTTATATAATAAGTCTATTTTGATTGTTCATTAATCATTATCTATTTTATAATTGATCATTTGCTTTGATTCTATGATATTTCTAGTAGTCTTTTAAATAAAAAAATATTTTTTAAAAAAATAGTTGACAGATTATACTATGTATTGTATAGTAATATGCATAAGGAGGTATCCGATGGATATTCAACTAAAAAAAGGCTTACTAGAATTAATGGTTTTAGCTACTATTAAATATGAAGATTCCTATGGTTATAAGATTATTCAAGATATCTCAAGTATTATTGAAGTTAGTGAATCAACGCTTTATCCGATATTAAAAAGATTAGAAAAGCAAAAACTTGTTAAATCTTACAACACGACTTATAACTCAAGAATCAGAAAATATTATAAAATCAATACTTTAGGCAAAGAAAAGCTAGATAAAGCAACTGAAGATTATGAAGAACTCAAACGTATGTATACGTTTATAAAGAGGTAAAGAAGATGAAAAGAAAAGAATTTATATACAAACTTAAAAGAGAATTAAAATTTTATAAAAAAATAGACACTCAAGAAATCATATATTATTATGAGGAAATGATTCAAGATGCTATCGATGAAGGCAATAATGAAGAAGAATTTATTGCTGGTCTTGGTTCTATTCGAAAAATCATTCAAAATATGGTTGGCGATGACCAGTTTATAGATGAAGTTAAACGTTCTAACAATAATTCATTATCAATATTGATAGGCGGGACAGTAAAACTTATATCATTCTTCTTCTATGGCTTAGCGATATTTATTGCTTTTGTCATTGCTATTTCAATCATCTTATCAGGATTCGCAGTTGCGTTCCAGTCTCTGGTCTATATCTTTGCTAATACGCTTATATCAACGGATTATATTGCTATAGCAGGTTTATGTGCTATTGGTGTTGGGATTATACTCATTGGCTTCGCAATGATTAATTCAACACTGAGAGCTAGTCAGTCAATAAAGTTATATATTATTAGAAAAACCAAACAGGTTTTCAGAAAAAAAGAGGTCAATCAATATGAGTAAATTATTTAAAATTGGATTATTATTAATCCTTATCGGTACAGTCACTGTTATCGGAGTCCCACTCGTAACAGGCAGTCAATTAGTGAGTTTAGATTCAGAAGACAATTATACATTAGTCGAAAAATCATATGAGATCGATGATTTTAATGCATTCGATTTCGATTTCCAAAATAGAAATGTTGTTGTCTATGAAAGTGACGATGAGTTTGTACATCTAAATTATTATTTACATGAAAAAGATATCGTTGAATATAATGACGAATCTACTGAGTTATCATTATCTATATCTAGAAAATGGTATGATAATTTCTTTTTATTTAATTTAGGAATCAGTCGTGAACACTTTACTGTTTATTTATATTTGCCATCAACAATCATCGATAGTCAAATCGATATAAAATCTTCTAATGGAAAAATCACAATAGATACGACTATTCAATATGAATCGATCAAAATAATAAGTTCGAATGGTGATTTAGTACTTAAAAACTTGTTTTCTGATTCACTTAAGATTTATACATCGAACGGAGATATGACATTAAATAACGTTAATGTGACAAACACAATATCAGGAAACACTTCAAACGGTAAAATTATCTTGAATCATGTCGTCGCAAAAACCATTGATCTTGGAACTTCAAACGGTCGTATTGAAGCAAATAATATATCTGCTCAAGATATCGAACTTCATTCTTCAAATGGACAAGTTTATTTATCTATTATAGGCAATAAAGATGATTACAAAATTATTCTTTCAACTTCAAACGGCGATAAAATTTTGGATGACTTAAAAATTAGTTCAGGCATTGTTAATTCTTCAAAAACAAATACCATTGAATTAAAATCATCAAATGGTGACGTGGAAGTACAGTTTCTAAACGAATAAAAAAATATATAATAAAAAGATGTTAGTATTTGAAAAATAATATACTAGCATCTTTTTCTATTTATTCTTCTTAAATCAAAAATTATCTAAAGGCAATTTAAAGATAATATCTTTGGTAATATAACTAATGTTAGAAAAGATTTAATCTAATAAGACATATGAAAACAATCCATATCTCATTACAAAGTCTATTAAATATTATTTACCAGCTTTACCTGAAATATGATCAATTTCCACTTCAATAATGGCAGTGTCATTAATTTCTTTATTGATCATATGACTTGCTAAATCAGAATCAATATTTGAATATTTTTTGATAAATTCCATTAATACTTCATGTGATGTGTCAATTCTTTTTGCTCTTCCAAACAAAGTTAAACTATTATATAGAGTGTTTAATTGGTTACCTAAGACTTCAACATTATCATAGACTGTAAATGATACTTTATCATGGTGTTTAATATTTTCTAATTTATGACCTTCTTTTGCACAATGAAAATATACTTTCCCATTAAAATACACATAGTTTAATACAACAGTATATGGATAGCCATTATCAGATATCGTTCCTAAAACGCCTTCTATACCATTTTCTAATAGTTTATAAGTCTCACTTAAAGACATTTGCTTATCAATTCTACGCATTTGTTTAAACATCATTAATCCTTTCCAAAAAAAACATCAATCCTTATAACTCATATATTTTATCATTTATTTAATTAATCATCTACTTTATCTATAGAATTAATTGAAATATATGTTATGGGCATATCATTGATGGCTGTTTATGACTCTATGTTATAATAATTATATTCATAAGAAAGGATTTATTCAATGGAAAAACAAACTAATTTAAAACAAGAAATAGGTGTATTTGGTGGTGTTTCAATATTAACTGGTATTATGGTTGGATCTGGTATCTTTTTTATAGGCGCTCATGTCTTAATGCGCGTTGATTTTTCTATAGGATTAGCCTTACTTATATGGCTTATTGGTGGAATAATTACTTTGCTATATGGTCTTATTTATGGGGAACTTGGAGCGATGATGCCTGAAGCTGGAGGATATTATATATATCTAAAAAAAGCTTATGGAAAACCTGTAGCTTTTATGAGTGGATTCACTAACTTTACATTGTTATCAAGCGGAAGTATTGCTGTATTAGCACTTGCTTTTTCTCAGATAACTGATAACTTATTATATAATTTATTTGAGTTCAATTTATCAAATTTTATGCAAATTTTACTGGCAGCTTTCCTAATTATTGGATTAAGTATACTTAATTTCTTTGGTATAAAAATAGGAACTTTTATGCAGAAAGTTTTTATGGTTATAAAGATTATTCCTATTTTCTTAATCATGATTCTAGGTTTATTGATTGGAACAGAAAGTATTGATTGGTCTATATCACTTGGTGGTGTATCGATTTGGACAGTCTTTTCAATGATAGGCTTTGCGGTTATCGCAACCTTTTGGGCCTATGAGGGATGGACTAATCTAAACAATGTCGCTAGTGAAGTTCGAAATCCAGGAAAAACAATTCCTTTATCATTAATTATCACTATTCTATCAGTCACTGGACTTTATGTGTTATTTAATATGTCTATTTTTAGAGTTCTTTCTCTAGAAGAATTACGCGTAATGATTGTTGATTACGAGGCTTATTTCATAGGTATTCCAGCCGCAATGAATTTATTGGGAACCTTTGGATTATACCTCGCAATGATAACTATGTTAATCTCAGTTTTCGGCGCCTTAAATGGCACAATTATGACATTTCCACGTGTTTATTACGCAATGAGTAAGGATGATATATTTATTGACAAGTTCAAGTATGTACATCCTAAATATAAGACGCCAGTATACGCTATTATTGGTTCTGGTGTCATGGCTATTATATTACTTATTTTTAGCCTTCAAGACTTAATATCAATGGTTGCTTTCGGCGCTTTAGTTTTCAATGCACTCATCTTTATTTCTTTATTTATATTTAGAAAAAAAATGCCTAATGCTAATCGTCCATATAAAGCATGGGGTTATCCAGTCTTACCAGTCATAACAGTTTTCATAACACTCTTACTATTGGTAGCCACATTCGCTGAAGATATGACTGCGGCTATGATAGGAACTGGGTTTGTCTTATTAGGTTTACCGGTTTATTATTTAATTGAATATTTTAAGAAAAGACAAAAATAATTATTTATATCATAAAGTCATATTCGCTTTTTAAAGTAGAGTATGACTTTTTTTATTTAATTATTATATAAAAAAATTGTTTATATAACTCAAAAAATACAACTATTTTTTAACATCATCTTGTTTGCATAGTAAAACAATGGTAAAATTATACTATATGTTTTACTGAGGTGATTAAATGGTAACACTCAAACAAATAGCGAGTCGTTGTAATGTATCAATCACAACTGTCTCTAGGGTTTTAAGCAATGACCAATCTTTAAGCGTTTCTAAAGATACTAGAGACTTAATCCAACACACCGCCAATGTATTAGGTTACACAAAAAAACAAAATATATATCGTGACACCCTCCATATAGGTGTTATTCTTTGGTATGACACAAAACAAGAATTTGATGATCCATATTTTATGGAAATTCGGCATGGAATCGAACGTCAATCCAAAGAAAAAGGACTCTATATAATGACAATTTATCGAGAAGATGGGAAGTTTAATTTGTCTCAATTAACTGATATTGATGGGATCATTGCGGTCGGAAAATTTACCGAAGCTGAAATCAGATCTTTTGAAAAAAAATCGACATCTATCGTATTTGTCGATAGCAGTCCTAAACCACTAAAGTATGATAGTGTAGTCATTGATTACGAAGAAGCTGTAAGTCAGGTGCTTGAATACATTATAGAATCTGGATATTCAAAAATCGGATATATTGGTGCTCATGAAAAAATCGGTGATATTGTCTTGCCTGATGAAAGCAGAGAGCGATTCTTTAAAAACTACCTATATAAAAGAAACTTATATATGCCAGAACATGTTCATATAGGTGAGTTTACTAGTAAAAGTGGTTACAGTTTAATACAAAAAGCAATTCAACAAGGATTGCTTGCTGAAGTCTATTTTTGTGCAAATGATTCAATAGCGATGGGCGCTATAAAAGCACTTCATGAAGCAAATATTGATATACCTAATAAAGTAGCTGTTATTGGTTTCAATGATATAGCTCAAGCAAAATATATATACCCTTCTTTAACAACACTGAAAGTAGAAACAACCACGATGGGTGAAGAAGCACTTTTATCTTTACTTGATCGTATTGAAAATAATAAAAAAATTGCAATTAAAAAAATAATACCAACGACGTTAATCAAACGTCAGTCTGCGTGAAAGAGAGTCTTATGAAAACTAACTTAATAGAACATCATCAAAAACAATTCAATGAATTACCAACTTATTATTATTTTTCTCCCGGTCGAGTGAATTTAATCGGAGAACATACCGACTATAGCGGAGGATATGTATTACCCTTATCAATTAATTTAGGTATCTACGCCGCAGTCACAATTCGTGATGACAATGAAATATATGTGTATAGTAGTGATTTTATGAAATTAGGTATTTGCAAAGCTAATAAACCATATTATTATGAAAAAAGTCGTTCATTCATGAATTATGTCGAAGGTATTTTATCAGTGCTAGAAACAGCCAATATAAATATCAATCACGGTTTTAATATTACCTTAGTCAGCACACTTCCAAAAAGTTCTGGTTTATCTTCGAGTGCTGCACTTGAAGTGCTTATATTAACTTTACTTAATGATTTATGTGAACTTGGACTCAGTAAGTTTGATATTGTCCATTATACAAAAAAAGCAGAAAACGAATATATCGGCGTTTCATCAGGGATCATGGATCAATTTTCGATTACATTTGGAAAAAAGAATCATGCATTATTATTAGATACTGAAACTCTCGCCTTTCAATTAATTCCAATAGACTTAGAAAACTATACCTTAATTTTAATGAATACAAATAAATCAAGAGATCTAGTGGATAGTTCATATAATGATCGATTCAATTCTGTCGAACAAGCCAAAATCTTTTTTAAAAAACCTCTTGGAAAGATTGATTATTCTACTTTAGAAACTAAAGAAACCAGTATGGACAACACAACTTGGAAGAGACTTAAACACGTGGTTACTGAAAATGAACGTACTTTAGTCGCTAAAAAAGCTCTGTTAGAAAACAATTATGATTTACTGGGTTCTTTAATGGTTGATTCTCATCAATCACTTAAAGATGATTTTGAAGTCTCTTGTGAAGAACTTGACTTTCTTGTTAATCAAAACTTGAACATTGGCGCTTTAGGCGCAAGAATGACTGGCGCAGGTTTTGGAGGAACAATGTTAGCTCTTTATAATTCTAACTCTATACCATCATTTGATTCAATAAAGGTCGCGTATTCGACTCTATTCAATCTTAAAATAGATATATATACTGTCGTTGGTGAAGATGGCGCTAAACGCTTAGGAGGTAATTTTTAATGAATATATTAGTAACAGGCGGTGCAGGATATATAGGCTCTCATGCTGTAAAACATCTAGAATCATTGAATCATCATGTTGTTGTTGTAGATAATTTATCTACTGGGTATCGAGATAGTGTTGACAAACACATTCCTTTTTATCAGATTTCAATTCATGATGTTGACCAAATGATTAAAGTATTAAAAAAAGAAAAAATTGAAGCAGTCGTTCATTTCGCAGCCTTTAGTTTAGTTGGTGAGAGTGTGGAAAATCCACTTAAATATTATCATAACAATGTTGAAGGAACGCGTTCATTACTTAAAGCCATGTTAGAAGTTGGTGTTTATCGTATTATTTTTTCTTCTACTGCTGCTGTATATGGCGAACAATTAAAACAACCGATTGATGAAAATGCTAGTTTAAATCCGAGTAATCCTTATGGTGAAACTAAAAGAGTTATTGAAACAATGTTAGCTTCTCTATCAAAAGTAACACCTCTTCGTTATATTTCATTAAGATACTTTAATGTTGCAGGTGCTTATCACGATGGTTCAATAGGTGAAAGACATAATCCTGAAACTCATCTTATTCCTAACTTGATTAAATCAACCCTAGAAACCCAAAATGTATTTACTTTATTTGGAACAGATCATTCAACCAATGATGGAACTGCCATTCGTGATTACATCCATGTTGAAGATTTGGTTGAAGCTCATGCATTAGCCTTAAAATATCTTGTTGAATTCAATGAATCTAATTTTTTTAACTTAGGAACTGAAAAAGGAAATTCTGTTAAAGAAATATTGACTATGACAGAACGAATCACTGGAAAAACAATTAATGTTCATACGACTGATAAACGTCCTGGTGATCCTAGTGTATTAATCGCTTCTCATCAAAAAGCAAAAAATATACTCAACTGGAACCCGAAACGTGATTTAGAAACCATTATTGAATCTGCTTATCATTTTTTTCAAAAGGAGATATAGAATGATTTCTAATATTCATTCCCTAGTTGAGTATGGACTATTAAAGGGATTAATTGAACATGATGATTGTGCTTATGTGGTTAATCAACTATCATATAAACTTAACATTAATCCAACTACTTTTATTCATCAAAACATTGAAAATAAATCGATTGTGGAATTATTAGAACCACTTCTATCATATGCACAATCTCAAGGCATCATTGATGATGGTATTGAAGCAAGCGATAATTTCGAAAGTTATTTGATGGATACCTTAACTATGAGACCAAGTTCATTACAAAAACATTTTGATAAACTTTCTCATAAAGAAGCAACACAATACTTTTATAAGCTTTGTCAGGATAATCACTATATCAAAACTGAAAGAATTAATAAAAATATACATTATACATATCTATCAAAATATGGTGAAATTAGTATCACTATAAATTTAAGCAAACCTGAAAAAGATCCAAAAACAATCGCTAAGCTCAAAGAATTAAAGAGCACATCTTATCCTGCTTGTTTGCTTTGTAAAGAGAATGTTGGTTTTTATGGTCATTTAGGTCATCCTGGTAGAAGTAATCATCGCATCATTCACATGACACTCAATAACGAACCGTTCTATTTTCAATATTCACCTTACGTCTATTATAATGAACACGCAATTGTCTTTCATAGAGACCATATACCTATGGCTATATCTAAAAAGACTTTTTTAAGACTCTTTGATTTTGTAAAAAAATTCCCACATTACTTCTTAGGTTCTAATGCTGGATTACCTATTGTTGGTGGTAGTATCCTTGATCACGAACACTACCAAGGCGGATCTGCTCAATTTCCAATTGAATCTGCAGGCGTCTTTAAAACATATACACATCAAGGTATAAAAATGGAACTACTAAATTGGCCTCTTAGCGTCATCCGATTGAGCACAAAAAACCTTAATAAATTAATAGATTTAGCTGATGATCTAAGGTCTTTTTACGAAGTATACTCTGATGAATCAGTGGATTTAATTTGCAAAACAACAGAAAATCATAATGCAATCACACCTATTGCTCGTTACCAAAAAGGCAAGTATATTCTAGACATAGCCTTACGTAACAATCGAACAAATAGCCAGTATCCTGATGGTATTTTTCATCC
This sequence comes from uncultured Candidatus Izemoplasmatales bacterium, assembly GCA_964461565.1. Taxonomy (GTDB): domain Bacteria; phylum Bacillota_I; class Bacilli_A; order Izemoplasmatales; family Hujiaoplasmataceae; genus Hujiaoplasma. The sequence goes on from CAYWUZ010000009.1 coordinate 29,504, forward strand.
CCATCCAGATGTTCATGCTATAAAAAAAGAAAATATAGGATTAATTGAAGTCATGGGTCTTGCAATTCTACCAGGAAGACTTTTAGAAGACCTTAAAAAAATTGAAGATGCAATAAGTACAAAGACAAGTCTTCCTGAAGATCTTCTTCCATACAAATCATGGATTCAATCAATCGATTTAAACCCATCATTTACCATTAAAGAACATATTGATAACGCTGTTGGTAAAACCTTTGTTAAAGGCCTTGAGGATTGTGGTGTTTTTAAACAAACTGAAGAGGGTAGAAAAAGATTCATTGCTTTTGTTGAGGCATTTATAAATGGATAAAATTTTTAATTTCACTTCTATAGAAATATATATGAATAAAGAGGATAAATTATGATTAAATTCAACAAGGACAAACAAATATTCATTTTGGAGAGTGACCATACAAGTTATTTAATTGGTATCACACCAAGTAAACATGTATGTCATCTTTATTATGGAAAAAAAATCAAGGATATTGGTAGTCAAAATGATTTTACTGTAGAAAACAAGGCTTCTATAGGTAACGCAACAAACTACGAAGATTCAAACAACTTTTCTCTAAATCACATCGGTCTTGAAGCGCCTACTTATGGTAAAGGTGACTATAGAGAACCTATGATTCACATTGAAGATGCTTCAGGATACCGTAGTATGGATTTTATATTTGATAGTTACGATATAGTCAAAGATTTAAAATTCAAAGACTTACCTCAAACACCTAAAAAAGAAACTTTAAAATTAATATTAATAGAAAAAACATCTAAGATTGTTCTTAACCTCTACTATACTGTTTTTGAAGACAATGACACCATAGTTCGTAATTGTGACATTGAAAATACGACAAACGACATATTGACTCTAGATAGAATGTTAAGTGCTAATATTGATTTTCTAAATTCTAATTATGACTTAATGACGCTTGATGGTGCTTGGATTCGTGAAAGACATATAGATAGACATCCGCTACGTTATGGCGTTCATAAAATTGATAGTAAAAAAGGCGTTTCAAGTAGCGACCATAATCCATTCTTTGCTTTATTAGAAAAAGAAGCTGGAAATAACTTTGGGTCTGTTTATGGTTTTAACTTGATTTATTCTGGAAATTTCGAAGCAAACATAGAAGTCAGTCCTCATGATTTCTTAAGAGTTAATTTAGGTATAAACAGTTTTGATTTTAAATGGAACTTAAATCCTAGTGAAACATTTGTAACTCCTGAAGTTATTTTGACTTATTCTGATCAAGGTTTAAATGGTATGCGTCAAAAAATGCATGATTTTATAAAAAAATATATCATTGGAGATAGTCCTGAAAGACCGATAAAAATTAATAACTGGGAAGCAACATATTTTGATTTTAATGAAAAAAAGTTATTAGCCATCGCCAAGAAAGCAAAAAAGCTCGGGATTGAATGTTTTTGTCTCGATGATGGGTGGTTTGGAGAACGTCATAATGATATGACTTCGCTTGGTGACTGGCATGAGAACAAAAATAAACTACCCGGTGGATTAGAACGATTAAGTAAAAAAATAAAAAAACTAGGTTTGAAATTTGGAATATGGGTTGAACCAGAAATGGTGAATCCGATCAGCGAACTTTACCAAAAACACCCTGATTGGATTATTCAACATCCTATTGCTAAGCCTTCTTTGGGAAGAAATCAACTCATTCTTGATTTAAGCAAAGATGAGGTTGTTGATTACTTAATTGAAACGATGACAGATCTTTTTACAAGAGCCAATATTGATTATGTTAAATGGGATATGAATCGAAATATGTCTGATTTGTATTCTCAAGGTAGACCAAAAGAGTTTCAAGGGAAACTAGCACATCAATATGTTATCGGACTATATAGATTACTAGATCAACTAAAAATTAATTTCCCAAATATACTATTTGAATCGTGTAGTAGCGGTGGTAATCGATTTGATTTAGGAATGCTTTATTATATGCCCCAAACTTGGACAAGTGATAATACCGATAGTTTTGAACGTTTAAAAATTCAACAAGGCACTAGTTTAGCATATCCATTATCAAGCATATCAAATCATGTGAGTGATGATGTTTCACATCAAGTGTTAAGACACACGCCACTTGAAACAAGATTTAATGTCGCTTGTTTTGGTGTTTTAGGTTACGAACTAGATTTACGCAAAAGAAAAAGATTTGATTATAGTGTCATTAAAGAACAAATTGAATTTTATAAAAAATATAGACCTCTTTTACAAGATGGAGATTTTTATGATTTAAGTAACAACATAGATTATCAATTTCTTGTAGTTGATAAAAAGAAGAATTCTTCTATTCTAGGCGTTTTTCAAGGATTGACCTTGCCTAACCCAGGTAATCAAATCATCCGTTTAAAAGGACTAGATCCTAATAAGATGTATCACGTATATAATCGTAAGCAATACGAAAATATTAAACGTTTTGGTGATTTAACAAAGCATGCATTACCTTTTAAATTTAAAACTCACGGTGCCGTTTTTAACTGGATAAGTAATTGGTATCGTTTTGAAGTTGAACGTTTTGATAGTGTTTTAAGTGGTGAAGAGTTAATGTATAGTGGTTTAGTATTACCACCTCGATTTGGTGGAACTGGCCATCATGAATCGATGAGATTAATGCCTGATTTCAGTTCTAGACTATATATTATTGAAGAAGTTAATCACGAATATTATCATTCTAGCAATAAATTACAAGCGGATATATTAACAAGTTAAAAGGAGCTGATATCATATGATTATTAAAGGATTGAATTTTGATTGGACATTTAAACGAGGATTTGATAATAATACAACTATTGAAGAAATTCAAGGCGAATTAGTTCATTTGCCACACTCAGTAAATTATATATCAAAAAATTACTTTGACGAGCAATTAACTCAAGGTCTATTTACTTATCAAAAACACTTTGAATACTCTTTAAAAAATGGTAATAGATTATTTCTGATATGTTACGGTATAATGAACAAAGCTACTTTGTACTTAAATGGACATGAATTAACGACACATATTGGTGGATATACTAAGTTTAATGTTGAACTGACAGATTATCTAAAACCTAATAATCTGTTAACCATTTGCGTTGATTCGAGAGAGACTGGTGAAAACCCACCTTATGGAAATGTTGTAGATTACTTAACTTATGGGGGAATATATCGTGAAGTAGAACTTTTAGAAACAGGGCCTAACGCTTTTGATTATGTTTTAATCGATGGCGATGATTCTAAACTTAATATTCAAGCAAAGATAAATAGTAAAACAACCGAAAATAACTATCGTTTTGATATTTATGATGATACATTGCTAGTTGATCAAATAGTAATTGTAAGTAATGATATTCACTTATCATTAACTCATCAACACAATTTAAAATTATGGACAATTAATGAACCAAAATTATATACACTTAAAGCCTACATCAATGAGAATTTTGTTTATCAAACACGATTTGGTTTAAGAACCATCAAGGTTAATGATCAGGGCTTATATTTAAATAATGAATTAATCTTTTTACGCGGTCTAAACAGACATCAGTCATACCCATATGTAGGTTATGCAATGCCTGCTTCAGCTCAAATCAAAGACGCTGATATATTGAAAGATGAATTACAAGTCAATATTGTAAGAAGCTCACATTATCCTCCGAGCAAACATTTCTTAGATCGTTGTGATGAAATAGGATTATTGGTATTCACTGAACTCCCTGGATGGCAACACATTGGTGATGAAACCTGGAAAGAACATGCTTTGAATGATTTAAAAGATCTTGTCATAGAAGATTATAATCATCCTAGCGTCATCATAATTGGTACTCGAATCAATGAATCAAAAGATGATGATGAATTTTATCGAAAAACACGTGACTTAGTCAAATCAATTGATCAATCAAGACCAACAGGTGGTGTTCGAGACTTCGCATATAGCAACTTACTTGAAGATATTTATACGATTAACGATTTTATTCATCGTGGGAACAACCAAGGTTTATCAAAGAAAAAAAGTAAAACAAAAGAACACAATCCATATCTAGTGACTGAATTTAACGGTCATATGTATCCTACAAAGTCATTTGATGATGAACTAAAACGGGTTAATCATAGTTTGCGTCATTTTAATGTTTTAAATGATGCATATAAGATGAAGGGACTCATGGGCGCCATTGGCTGGTGTATGAATGATTACAATACGCATATTGCTTTTGGAAGCAATGACCATATTTGTTATCACGGTGTGTTGGATATAAACAGAAATGCAAAATACGCGGCTTCTGTATATGCTTCACAAGGTAGTAAACCATATATGAATGTTTTATCAATGATGCATATTGGTGAACTCCCTGCTGGAGAGATTAAATCAATTATTGTAGCAACAAACTGTGAAAAAGTTGAACTCTACAAAGGAGATTCTTTAATCGGAACGCATTACCCTTCTAAAGAATATAAATATTTACCTCATCCTCCAGTGATCATTAATGATTTTATTGGTAATTCAATTGCTGAAAATGAAATATTCACAAAAAAAGAAGCAGATAGAATCAAATCTATTATGCTTTATATGTTAAATCATAATCTTAAAATGAGAATTCTCGATAAAATATACTTCAGTTATATCCTCTATAAATATAAATTAACTTATAGTGATGCCATCAAACTTTACACTAAATATGTAGGTGGTTGGGGAGATGCAGATAGAAAATATACATTTAAGGGATATATAAATAACGAGTGTGTATTAACTATGAAAAAAGGATCTAATGATGATTATCAGTTATCAGCAATTTGTGACAATCTTCTACTTAAACATCAAGATACCTATGATGTTACACGATGCACTGTAGAACTTGCTAATGAAGTCAATGAACGCGCTTTTTATAGTAATGAAGTATTGAAGATTACAGTCTCAGATAATATAGCTTTAATCGGTCCAGCTTCACGGACATTACAAGGCGGTATAGAAAGTTTTTGGGTAAAATCAATAAAGCCTGGAAAAGCAACTATAAAAATAGCATCTCAACACTATAATGAATTAACAATTAATCTCACTATTACAGAATAATTAATTTCAGTAACATTATCAAACATTCAACTAAAATAGCTGTTTATTCACATAAAACAACTTGTTCAAACAAGTTGTTTTTTTATTCACCTTAAAGAAAAAGATGTCAGTTCAAATTGAACTAACATCTTCTTCTATTAAATTAGTGACTTCTTGAAAGGGGTACACTATTTAACGACTCTTTTGTGTTGCTAATCTTACCACTTCATACCCACCATGATATCTTTTAATCTTATTTAAAGACAAAACTTGGTTATTGAGCGATATTAATAAATCTGGATCATCCAAAATAGACTTCATTATCTGAATCATTTGCTTGTTAGTATGACATTCAAATGTCCCATCACCCATTTCGCTCGAGTGAATCGCTCCATAAGCTTCATGACCACCTACACGTTTAATAAACAATTTAGGAATTGGATAAAATGATAATTCACTCGGTTTAGTAACTAATAAATCACATATCCTCATAAGTATATTTGAAGAATAAACAGCTTGATAAATATCTTTATGATAAATTGCATAGATGCCTGCTTCATTATTGTTAAAGTCATTTGACATTTGTTGAATACTAGAATACTTATCAAAAACCTTTTCAGCCAATGAACTAAACTTTTCAATATTACTATTTAGGTACTCATAAACATTTAAATGATCGCCAAAATTAATAATTAATTGAACTCTTTTACTTTCAATATATGGTATAAGAAATTCGATGAGATTCTTAAAGATTTTTTGTCCTGCCCCAGCACCACCTACAGGCAGTAATATTCTTAAAGGTTTATTGTTTTTAATTCTTTCTAATCTTGACTTTGTATCTGCTTCAATATTTTCAACCAGTTCATGATCAATGTAGTTACCAACTTGATAAATGCTGTGACTAGGCATTCCACTTAACTGTTCTTTAGCCATACCATTTAATGTTTTATAGCCTAAATAGGCAAAAGGCGTTTGAACTGTGTGAATAGAACCTTCTGCCAAATGTAAACCCATTGGCCAATTATCCGGTATGACATTTACAACTTGAGTCATCCCTTGATGAATAGCACCTTGTGTTGGCCAAACATGTGTTCCTATAAATGGTGTATCTTTTGGAAAATCCCTGTATATAGGCGTTAACAACTCGCTATTCTTTTGGTCAATAGCATTGTAATTAATCTTTCTAAATGTTTCACTATTCATTGGTTCCCATACAAAATGATTAAATAACTTGCTTTTTTGAGACAATCTTGAACCTAAAGAATATAATTTATTTTGGTGTTCTATCATCTTTCCACCGGTTGTTTTGTTAAAACTATTTAAGTCAAACCAATAAGGTTTATACCCCATTGCATTTGCACAACTAGCAATTGCCATAGCAATTCTGTAATGTCCAAATCCCATTCTTATATTACCGATGATAATTGGTTTCTCTTCAATCACTAATGGCTCATTAGATAGTTCTAGAATAGAAACATTGAGATGGTCTAATGTCTCATTCTTAACTGGTCTTAAATGATATATTTCTTTTGAGTCATCGCCAAATTTCTTAATAAATTTATTCTTGCTTTTATTTGCCTTTTTTACTATTTTCTCAGGAATATTATTATTAAAAATCACTTTTGATTTATCCACAATAAGACTCCTATTTAATATCGTCAATTGACTTTAAAACTCTCTTTTCGTTATATCTTAACAATAAGACTGCGCCAAGGATACTAAAACCTATAGCAACATATAAAGCTAGGCGATATCCTAATCCAGTGCTTCTTCCAATTGTTGCAAGTGATGTGAAGATTAAAATAGATACGGATTGACCTAGTTTAAATAAGAATGTTCTTGCGGCAAAAAACATACCTTCTCTATTTTCTAAAGTATCTCTACTATCAGATTGAGCAATATCCGCAACGATAGCTTGAGGTAAAATTCCTAGGATAGCCATCGGTATAGCTGCTAAAATAGCTATGATATATCCATATAAAACATTAGAAATATTTATTAAACCAGCAAAACTTGTTACTAAGAAAGCAAATGAAAACATCATAAATGCTAGAATAACCATATTTTTCTTTCCTAATTTTTTAGCTAGTATATTGACTGGCAAATAGAACAAGAATGATACGAGCGTCATAAAGATAAATAATACGCCTACCATTGACTCTTCTAATTTTAATAGACCAACGATGAAGAAAGATAAACCTGTTTGAAAAATAGTAACCGCAATCCAATAAGAAATATCAGATGCTAAAAATATACGAAAATCTTTATTTTTTAAAGTTTTTAACAAAGATTCAAATGCAGTAGAATCAGAACTAACTTCATTAACATAGTCTTTTTCTTTAATAAATAATACCGGAATCATCATACAAATAAATGCAATGAATGCAAGAATTCCAAATGTTAATCGAATCGCAGCCATTCTTTCCATGCCTGATTCTATAAAAATACCCCAAATAAATGAAGAACTGAAAGCTAACGCTTGTCCAACAATAAAGGTCACAGAAATGAATGTTGAAATGTTAATCTTATCATTTTGATTCTTTCCTAACTCAGGAATCAATGCTGTATAAGGTGTTGTATATATTGTCATAAACAAATAGAACAATAGAACTGAAATAATCAACCATAAATTATTAATACCGCCTATAGACTGACTTGGCATAAAAAATACTAAAACAGTCATCAATGCAAATGGAAAAGCTGCCCATTTCATAAATGGTATTCTTCTACCACTCTTATGTTTGCAGCGGTCAGATGCTGATGCGATTATAGGATCTGTAACACCATCAAAAATCCTACCAAATGCTACAATAGCTCCAACAACAGTTAAAACACCAAATATCACTTTCCCTTGTGATATATAAAGTGTGTGCCCTAAATCAATAACTTCTTGATCAGGCTGATAAAAATAAACTAGCCAGTTAACAATGATACCTGCCAATATTGACCACCCTAACTGTCCAATTGCGAAAACCCACATCTTCTTCTTAGTTATTTTTTTCAATTATTTTTCCTCACTTTTAATATATTTTAGTACCATTTGAATACCTTCGATGATTTGTTGCTTATCTTCAACGCATTCATCACAAGGAATTAAATGATATTGTGTCGCCAATTTTTTGCATAACCCTAAAAGCATATGCGTAGAACTAAAATAAAAAAGATTTGAATCAACAGTAGAATTAACAGAATTATCTTCTATCCCCTGTTGATAATAATTATCAAATATATTTTTAACTTTCAAAATAACTTCATTATAACTATCTAGTAATGAATCGTTAACTGATTTTTTACTAAGCATTTGATCTAGTTCATCAATCACTTTGAAAATATTTTTATTTAATGTAAACATATCATAAAAAGTAAAATAAAAAATTTTAATATTCTCATAACCAGTCTTATTAGATTTTTTATTATTTAATAATTGATATGCATCTTCCCATAAGCTAACGCCAATTTCAATAATCAATTTAGTTTTAGTGCCAAAATAACGATATATTGTCGCTTCACCTATATTCAATTCTTTAGCAAGACTAGAAATAGTTAAATGACTAAGTCCCTCTTTTAAGACAAAGGCTTTAGACGCTTCCAATATGTGTTCGAACTTTACTTGTTTTAAGTTCACAAAATATCACACTCCATTTTTGATAGATAAACTATCATATTTATAGTTATTCTATCATTACTTATTTGTTATTGCAATATGATTTGATAAAATGAATAATATTCTTTTCAATTTTACTTCTCTTAAAATCTTTATATACATAATAGTGATTTTAAGGTTTTTTCCTAATCTTGCTAAACAAAATTAAAAAAAAAATGCTATAATAATTTAAAGGAGTGGAAATTATGGGTAATGGCATCTAAATCTTTTTATTATTAATGTGATATTACTCAATTAAATCAAACCAATTTATTTGATTATCTATTACATTTTACATTGACTTTACTTATCTTTATCAATGGACCTTATCAATGGTATCGAATCCTCAAACTGTTGATAATTTGCATTTATAAATAGTAGTCTTCATTTTTCTTTACGGTTAAAAATAACTTAGAAAGCAGGGATTTTATGACTCAAGAATCGCATTTACAGATTGTACCAAGCAATAGAAATCTTATTATTTTTTCAGGTAGTCTGATTATTCTATTGATAGCTTCAGCTTTTTTATACGGACTTTATGTTTTCGCAGTGGCAGCTGTCGCATTAATATCAGGCGGAATCGTCGAATTTATCTTTGCTAAAGTCAGAAAACTAGAATTTGATATTTCATGGATAGTTTCTCCTTTAGTACTAGCATTAATGTTACCACCAACGATTAAGTTATGGGTAGTGGCTGTTGCCTCTACATTCGGTATCTTTTTCGGAAAATCAATTTTTGGTGGATTAGGAAAAAATATTTTTAATCCAGCAGTTGTCGGTGTTTTATTTGTTACTATTTCTTTCCCAGCAATGATTACAGCAGCTGAATGGATTCATCCAAGTATTGCTGATTTTACTGGAACTACACCATTAGTTATGTTAAATGGTGGTGGTGAATTTACCTATTTATTTAAAGACTTATTATTCGGTAATGTTCCTGGCAATATCGGAGAAACATTCAGAATTGGTATTATTGTATTAGGTATTGGACTATTAGTATTAAAAGTTGCTGATTGGCGAATACCAGTATCATTTTTAGGCGCTACACTTATTATGACTGCATTGGGTCATTGGTTAGCTCCATCAGATTTTCCAGATCCAATTTTATCTTTATTTGTAGGTAGTATTTTATTCGCAGCATTCTTTGTTGCAACGGATCCTGTAACTGCACCTATAAAAGCAAATGGTAGAATTGTCTTTGGTATCGGATTAGCCTTCTTCACAGTTTTAATTCGTAACTTCGCAACTTTCCAAGAAGGTGTGATTTTCGCAATCATTCTTATGAATGCAATAGCACCACTCATTGATGATTTATTTAATAAAGAGATTCAAAATAATAGTGAAGTTGAGGTGGTCGAACAATGAGAGATTACTTAAAAATGGCATTATTTGTTTTAGTCATGGCTGTGATAACATCATCTATTTTATTAGGTGTTGAAGCATTAACTGCCGAAAGAATTCAAAACAATCAAGATGCTAAGATTAAAATCGCTATTTTAGAGGCTAACAATATTCCATACTCTATGACAACAATCAACGAAACATTTGATGAAGAAATTGAAATTTTGATCATTGATGATTGGACCTTCTATGTCAACCCTGATACGCAAGCAGTTAGTTTCGCTATTGCAGGTGGTGGTGTTTGGGGACCAATTGAAGGTATCTTAACTTTAGAATCTGATTTTGAAACAATTTTAAATGTTACGATTTTACAACAAGAAGAAACTCCGGGTTTAGGTGGCGTCATCGCTGAAGAACCTTATCTAGATACTTTCGTTGGTAAAGTGATGGTTCCTCAATTTGAAATCAATAAAGACACAGCACCTAACATGCCTTATGAGATTGATGCTATTGTTGGTGCTACGAATACTTCAAAAAGGTTTGAAGAGTTAATAAATATTGATTATCAAGACGCTAAAGCTGCTTGGCTTAGCCAAAATGAGTAAGGGGGTATATGATGAGACTTATTCGTTTAAAATATACTAAATGGTATAACATCTTAAAAGATGGTATTTCAAGAAATAACCCAATTGTTGTTGCTGTATTAGGTATTTGTTCTGCTTTAGCAGTTACAAATAAAGTTGAAAATGCAATTGCAATGGGATTGGGAGTGACATTTGTTATTATGGCAAGTTCTTTCACAATCTCAATGATTAGAAATATCGTTCCTCAAAAAGTAAGAATGGTTACTTACATGGTTGTTATTTCAACTTTCGTTATTTCTGTTCAAGCTGTATTACAAGCATTTTTCATGCCTATTGCTGATGCTTTAGGCGCTTATGTTGGTTTAATTATTACAAACTGTATTGTTATGGGTCGTCAGGAAGCATATGCAGTTAAAAACCCTGTAAAATATTCTATTATTGATGGTTTTGCTAGTGGAATGGGATACACTTTTGTTTTAATTGTAGTAGCTGCTGTTAGAGAAATATTAGCTTTCGGTACGATACTTAATATTCAAATTATGGCAGTCACTTGGGAAAGATGGGTTGTTATGGCCATGGCTCCTGGTGGATTCTTCGTTTTAGGATTACTGATTTGGGGAATGAGAGAGTTAATTAAATATTATGAAAATCAGGAACAACTATCATGATGAATATTATAAATAATCCAATAACGAAAGGAATAATCCTATGACAAACATTATTGAAATTATCATCTCAACGATGACTAATCAAAATATCGCTTTAGTTTATATATTAGGGATGTGTCCACTAATAGCTATATCAACCAGCGTTAAAAACGCTAAAGGTATGGGTATTGCAGTTGTATTTGTTGTGACTATCACTGGTATCATAAACTGGCCAATCTATGCTTTATTAAAAAGCACAGGTACTACAAACTTATCATTATTAGTTTTTATCATTACAATTGCAGCTACAGTTCAGTTTCTAGAAATGTTTTTAGCGAAGTACTTACCTAAACTTTATAATAGTTTTGGAATTTACTTACCATTAATAACAGTTAACTGTGTTGTATTAGCTGTTTCATTGTTCTTTGTTAATAGAGAGTTTTCATTTGTAGAAACAGCCGCATTCTCATTTGGTTCTTCAGTGGGATGGATGCTGGCAATCATATTATTAGCTGGAATTCGTCAAAAAATATTTAAAAACAGTAACCTACCAAGAGGATTAACTGGTAAAGCTATCGCATTTATTATACTTGGAATTTTATCACTTGCTTTTATTGGCTTTACTGGCTTATCAATATTTTAGGAGGTATGAAGATGATCTATATTTTAGAAGTTAATTTCTATATCCCTCTTATTATCATTGGTCTATTAATGTTAATTACTGGTTTATTAATTCTTGCTAATATTGCTTTAGGCGGTAATAAAGAAAAAGTTATCACTATTAACGGAAAAAAAGAACTACCTGTTAAGGGTGAAGATACTTTATTAAATATTCTTTCGAACAATAAAATATTTATCCCTTCAGCTTGTGGTGGAAAAGCAACATGCGGTTTCTGTAAAGTCAAAGTCCTTGAAGGTGGCGGAGATGTTAAACCTATGGAGCTACCTTTCTTATCTGCTCAAGAAAAACAAGATAATGTTCGTTTATCTTGTCAAGTAAAAGTACAAGATGATATTAAAATTGAAATTCCAGAATCAATGCTTTTTGCGCAAGAATATACTTGTGAAGTTATTCATATTGAAGAGTTAACATACGACATTAAACTCGTTCAATTTAAATTTATTAATCCAACGAGCATGGAATTTAAACCAGGTCAATATGCACAATTAAAAGTTCCTGGAATTGATGTTATTCGAGCTTATTCAATTGCTTCAAATCCTAAAACCACTCATCAAATTGAGTTGATTATTAGAATGGTTCCGAAAGGAAAAGCAACAACCTTTGTTCATAGAGCTTTAGAGTTAGGTGATAAAGTGATTGTGACTGGACCTTATGGCGATTTCTTCTTACAAGAAGATTCAAATCGTGATATGGTATGCATTGCTGGTGGTTCAGGAAAAGCACCTATTAGATCAATTTTACATTACTTAAAAGATCAAGGTATGCCAAGAAAAGTGAAGTACTTCTTCGGTGCCAGATCTAAAAAAGATCTTTACTATACAGAAGAGTTTGTTGAATTAGCAAAAGAGTTTCCTAATTTCGAATACATTCCTGCACTTTCAGATCCTCTTCCTGAAGATAATTGGGAAGGTGATGTAGGCCTTATTACTGATGTTGTTGATAAATATTGCGGTGATTTAGTAGAGTCTGAGGCTTATTTATGCGGTTCTCCTGGAATGATTAATGCATGTATAAATGTCTTAAACAAACATAAAATTGAACCAAGTAACGTATATTACGATAAATTTTCTTAATAAATTGAAAAGACACAACTCAAGATCTAGAAAAGTTGTGTCTTTTTTTTCTTTGTATCAAACAATAATTTTGACTAAATTAGTAATAAACTGTATAATCATTACATAAATAACAAGAGGTGAATACATATGAGAATCGGAATCATCGGACCCATTGGTAGTGGAAAATCTACTTTAGCACATTTATTATCTTCGTACTATAATGTACCTATGGTTAAGGAACCTGTTGAAAGCAGTCCATTCTTACCACTTTTTTATGCAGATAAAAAAAGATTTGCACTCGTAAGTCAAAGTGCCTTTTATAGTGAATTGTTCTTGTCTATGTGGAAAACAAAGGATGAACCATATTTAATATGCGATTCAACCATGTATTCCAACTTAATTTTTGCAGAATTATTAAAAAAAGAACATATGATGACTAATGAGGAAGTGGAGTTAACATATAAAATCGCGGATGCACATATGAAATTAATTCCTGATTTAGATATTCATATAGTGCTTGTTCGCGATGAAGAAAGTTTATTTGATAATGTAAGAAAAAGATCTCGCTCACTAGAAAAAGGTCAGTTTGATTATCTAAAGTTTCATTATGCAAATTATTCTAAAGTATTGAATCATGTTTTTAAAAAATATAATGTTCCAAAAGATAAAATTTTATATTTGAAAGTTGATGATATGTTTAATCAATTGCATTTCAATAACTTAGTATCACAAATCGAAGAACAATATCATAAGCTGACTCATCAACAACAATCATTTGTTCTAGATACAGATTCTTAAAAACAACAAATAAAAAAACGTTTTGATAAACGTTTTTTTTTAATTTATATTGAAACTCTGGAACTCAACTTCAACTCCAGACCAAGTTCTAAGTCCCGTGAAATTATTTACAGTTCCAACACCGGTAACATATTGAAAGTCATTAAATAGAAGTTGATCGTCAATTTTTACTGATAAAACTTTTGTATATGACACACCTTCTATTAAAATAACAGAAAGTTCTACTTCGTGAGCACTATTCCACCAAATAGCACCCTCTTCAGTATTCTTATCGGGTATAAAACTATTTGAATGATCGAACCTAAATGCTTGTATGACGTTACCTTCATCACCATTTTCTCTTGGTCTTATAACAACTGATCCTCTTCCATAACCTCTATCTAATTGCAATATATACCCAGTATCTTCACCATCTATTAGAAAACTATCAAATAATATACCGAAACCGCCGTAAGTTCCATCTTCAATTTTAGCTAAGACAGTAATTGTATATTGCAAATGCGGATTATCGATGAATAACATTCCATAATCACTATAAACATTGCCGTCAACCGCTTCCCAATCACCTATATGTTCGTAACTATCTACATTGAAGTCATTAAAATTTATATTATCAAACCCATCCATTGTTTGATCAAACAATGTGTATATCCAATAATTAGACTCATCGTCCCAAATAAACTCAGAATCATCGAAGGAAGCTGACACTACTTTATTTAAATAGCCTTTGTCTACTAAAAATCGAATCTTGTCTTCTTCACTTTCTAAATCAAGAAAGGCATTTTCATCTTCTGTTAAAAAATAGAGGTAAGTTGCTTGGTTTAAAACATTCACATTTTCTATGTCTGCTTTAATTCTTGAGTTTTTAACTAAATTACCTATAGTTATAACTGAGACTGCTGCAATTATACCCATAATCACTATAACAGCCAACAATTGAATAAGCGTAACACCCTTGTGATCTTTCATATCATTCCCTCCTTATAATCAATAGTTACATAATCACATGCTTCATAAAACAATCTATTGTCTTAAAGTTTTTTTATATCTCTGTGTAATCTTTATAAATGTAAATCATATATAACTATTGTATATTATTTTGGATTCATTATCTACAAAATAATCACTATATTTTAAATGGTTTATTGTGTAAAAAAATAATCCTACCACCATATGAATCATTCATAAATAGATTATCCTAAAAAAAACCACAAATCTTGAAACTGAATTGTGGTTTTATTTATATTATTTTTTGCTTATTCTAATTATCTTTTTTTGATTTTGGTTTTTTTAAGCTAATTAATCCGATGACAAGTAAAAACAGTCCAGGAGCTAGAAACATAATTAGTAAAACATTCAGTAGCATTTCATTTGTAATCAAACCAGATCCAAATATATATACTCCGATAGTCACAAATAATAACGACAAGAAGAATAGCCACATTTTTTGCTTCTTAGAACTGAAATAACCACCAATTAATCCTACAACCCCATGCACATAAATAACAAGACCTATCCATAGTGAAGGATTGCCATTTTGGTTAAGAATAAACATTAAACTAACCAAAATACCAATAACTAATTCTAAAGTAAGCAAACCAAGCTTCAATTTTGACTTAGGTTTTTTTAACTCTGGATACATTAGAATTATTAGTGTTAAAAGAATCAGTATTCCTATAGCTATATTTTTTATATTCTCACCAATCTCTTTATTAATGAAAACAAAAAACACACCTAAAAATATTAATATTGCACCTACCACGATATCTATGATAGGATATTTTTTTATCGATTCAATCATTTTATTATCTCCTTATATATCTATTATAACATGGATAGGATAATTATTCTTTATAGGATTCTAAGTAAGAAATTGAAAACACTTCTATGATAAGAAGTATTTAGAATATAAATATTTAATTATAACTCAGATGTTTAAATGATCAATTACTACATATAACATCTTTAACAACATATCCATTTAAGTCTATAGAAATACTTTGAATAGTAACTCTAGTTATAGGTGTTTCTCCATTACTAGTGGTCACAGTCGCTATTTCATTTAATACATCAAAACCACTGATGAGACCACCAAAACCAGCATAGTTATCGTTTAAACCAAAGCTGTTTTTATGAACGATAAAAAACTGACTTGTTGCACTATCTTTAATATTGGTTCTTGCCATTGATATAACACCGCGATAATGAGGTAAATCATTCATAACACCATTAAATGAAAACTCACCTTTAATTGCACAATTTGTATTAGATACCATACCACCTTGAATCATAAAATCTTCAATAATACGATGGAATGAACTGCCTGAATAAGAATTTGATTGAATATATTTAATGAAATTATTGACTGTATTTTCCGCAACGTCAGGAAACAACTGTAATTTCATAGTTCCAAAATTTTCGACTGTAATTGTAACAACCGGATTAGAGTCACTTAAATAAGAATAATAAGGTAATTCAGATAAATCTGGTTTTTCTTCAGTTGCACTGTCACTACAAGCTATAAAACTAAAAAGTAATAATGACAATAATAAAAAACTGCGTTTCATATAAATCCCCTCCATTGATAACTAGAATATATTCTATCATACTTTAATTAATTTTAGTTAATTGAATTTATTCTTGTTTATAAAATCAATCAAAAAAATAAAAGCGTGATTGTAAGTCAATCAACGCTTTTTCAGTATATAGTATATTAAAATTCAGTTTTCGATATTTAAATATTTCATTACAAGGAATAATCTTTCTTTGATTTCATTTCTTGTTTATGTCGATACATTGCATCTTCAGCATGTTTATAGATAATTTCAAATGAATCCTCTTGAGACATTTTTTCATAACCAATAGCGAATGACAAATATTCTATTGAAAGTGCTAAATCAAGTAGAGATTGAATCCATTCATTTAATTTTTGTTCATTAGGAAGATGACTGAAAATTAAAAACTCATCACCACTTAAACGAATGCATACATCGTTTTCAGATAAATTACTTTGAAGCAAATTTGCAAGAGATTGGATTAACTTATCCCCCTCTTGATGGCCAAAATGATCATTTACATATTTTAATTGATTCATATCAATCATCAATACAAATTGACTTTCCAAATGTTTTTTATCTTTTATATATTGTTCCAAATAATTACGATTTGGTAATCCTGTTAACAAATCACTATAGATAAGATGTTTAATTTTTTCTTCATTATCCTTTAACTGTTCTATCATTTTCATGTTCTCAGTGATATCAGAGAAACTATAGACATATCCAATGATTATATTTGAATTATCAAAAATTCCTTTCAAACTGACTTGGAAAGTATCATCATTCAATTTCATCGTTTTTTTATCATTTGGAATTATGTCCTGAGGAAATTCTTTAACCAATCTTTTTAAATAATCTATGTTATGAAATAATAAACCTTGCAAGTCACCAAAGATCGTATTTGCTTTATCATTAAAATCAATAATCTCTTTCATGTGATTAACGACAATAACAGCTTCATTTGAAGACATAAACATTAAGTTTCTTGCAAAAGGTGAAATTGATAATCGGTGTTCTTCTCTTAAACTGAATATCAATAAAACAATTGTAATTGGAAATAAAACTGCCGTGTAATCTAAAGGAAAACTAGAAGCAAAAACCACATTTAATATGAGACCTACCCATGGGAAAAAAGATGCTAATGAAACTTTAATGAGTCTTTTACGGTCTAATGGTGAAGTTTTCTTAAATCTAAAAATATAGATTGTATTTGCAACTACAAAAGAAATGATGATATAAGCTACTTGGAAATAATAAAACAAAGCATGCTCAATAGCCATTAATGGACCGATAGTTGTATCAACTAATCTTGTGTTTTCATAGAACAAGTGATGCATATCATTTGTAAATCTCATTATATAAGTAATCAATGGAACAATGAGCAATAAGGCAATATATTTACGACTGATTCGATGTCCAATATAATTCATAGCTATCACAACCCATACGACAGGAATTATCGGAATGGCTATATATTGGATTAAATTCCAAAACATTTTAACTTCTAGGCTTGCGGCATTGATTTCTATGATATAACCCAATACATAAATAAAAGTCAAAAAAGTTAGAAAACCAATTTGTCTAATGATTAACGATTTCTTTTTTGGAAATGCATATCCAATAATAAAAACCATCGCAATTAACGATACCAATAAAAATATATTAATCATCACTAAAGGAAAAGCCATAGATAAACTCCTTATATGCCGTTTATATTATTATACATCCATTTGATTTTAATTTAAATAGTTTGCATAAATATTATAGCTCTTGTTTGTTGAAGATTCGAGTAGATAGTAAAACGAGTACGCCAGTTAAGAGGAGTGTTATTATTATATTCGTTACAATTAAAGAACTAACATCACTGCCTTTAAGTCCCGCTATTGCAAGTGAAGTAGATCCCGCAGGATTAAAGTGATTTAAGTCAGATAAAATTGTTAAAATATTTAAAAAAGCATATACACCAAAAGCAACTATAGCTGCGTGCGCTGTAGAATTAAGAACTATACTTAAAATAATCGCCACCATTGTGAAGAATAGTCCTAATACATAGATTGAGAGCAATGATAATATTAATCCTTCATAAACAACTTGATCAAATAAAATCCAAGTATAATACCAGCTAATCAAAAGTGAAATTAAAAACATTCCAGTGAACAGTATAAATCCAGCAAATATTTTACTAAATATAAACTGTGAACGTGTTAAGTTTTTTGTCAAAACAAGATAAACAGAACCTTTAGATTTTTCAGACACCACTGTTCCAGTGATTAGAATAAGAAACACAATCATCGAAATGGAAGTTATGTTACTATAGAATTGTTCCCAAGATTGTAAATGAGTTGGTTCCGGGAAAATAACCTGAACATCTGTCGCAAACATCTCAAGTAATTCATTCATATACTTAGCGGATAATGGCCCAATAATGGAAAAAAACACAAATACTGAAGTGATGATAATCAGTTTAGGTGTACGAATCATTTCCATTAATTCTTTTTTTAAAAAAGATAAATTAATCATGCTTGTTTCACCACCCTCATATAGATATCTTCAAGAGTTGGTTCTTTAATCATGATTTTTTTAATCATGATTTTATTTTCATGAATGACTTTATTTAAATGTAATCTAGCGACATCTAAATCATCAACAGTTAAAGTCATTGATTGATGATTCAAATCAATAGAAGTAATATATTGTTCTTTACCAATCAGTTCGTTAAGTTTATTAATTGTATTTGTATCCGATTCAATTTCAATATCACGTGTCTCTGACATAGATTTGATATTTTCAATTGTATCTTCTAGTATAATTGTTCCTTCGTTAATGATAACCACTCGATCACATATACGTTCAACATCAGATAAAATATGCGTAGAGAAAAAAACAGTAACTTTTCCTTTAAGACTTTGAATAATATCGATAACTTCTTTTCTTCCCTGAGGATCTAAAGCAGATACAGGTTCATCTAGGAAAATGACTTTAGGCTCATTAATAAGTGCTTGAGCAATCCCAAGGCGTTGTTTCATACCTCTTGAAAATGTACCAATTTTCTTCTTTGAACTTTTAGCTAAACCAACAGTTTTTAATAAAGACTTAACGCGTTCTTTTAATACCACCGTAGGAATATGGAATAGTTCTCCACAAAAAACTAAAAAATCATAAGCAGTCATCCAATCATAAAATCCAGGTACATCAGGCAAAAAACCAATGTTATCTTGAATTTTTTGTTTGCCGAAAACCATTGGTTCACCAAGAACTTCTATAGTTCCAGATGTAGGTTGTGTCATACCAGTAAGCATCTTAATCGTAGTGGTTTTACCTGATCCATTAGGTCCTAAAAATCCATATATAGCTCCTTCAGGAACTCTAAGATTTAAATGATTAACTGCTTTTAGCCCATTAAAATCTTTGACTAAATCATTCGTCTTCACTGCTAGATTCATTATCTAACCTCCCATATACTAAAAATATAATTGGCCCAAAGAGGTTAACAAATATGATGATTAATATCCATAACAATCTAGAATCTCCACGTATTTTCTCGGTGTTTTTTAGAATTCGTAATGCATAAACTGCTAAAATGATTTGAACTAAAACTAAAGGGATTAATAATGGTAACAATTCTTCGATTTTCATATTTTTTTCCTTTCAATAAACAATTATTAATTAAATTTATTATATCATTTTTAGGTAACTGATATATATTTTATTTGATTTTTTTACTTATAAATATTTGATATGTTTCAGGCAAGAAATACTTGATCACTTTTAAGGCCCGGTATGTATTATATCGACAAAACTGATTCGTTTTGGTATATCTAATATTTAATAAACTTGGTGGCTTTTTATCAGCTTTAATTCTTCCATATTCATCAAGCCGATTGTGAATGTTATTAATGGCTTCTTCCATTCTTTGATCATATGGTATTTTTAAACTACTCATAAGTTCTAAAGCTCTTAAAATATCATACTTCCAATTATATGGAAAAGGAAATGATAACATATCCTTATGTATTATTTCTCCAGTTCGTACAGAGAAATACATTCTCTTTGAAAGAATATATTCAACGCCTTGAGGGATAACGCGTTTAATTTTTTCTAAGTTATAATTATATCCATATCTTATATAATCGTTAAAAGCTTCTAAAACACTTAATGTTGTATGTAACGATGACTGTTTTGGAGAGGGTTTTCTTTCCCAAGCACAATTCCAGCCACCATCATTCATTTGGTGTTCTAAGATATAATCAACCATTTCATTAATTCTATCATCAATATATTTTGCGTTACAGGCAATTCTGACCATCATTGCGACAACACATAAATCTTGGTGACGATATTTTCTAACTTTACCCTTGTTTATCCACATATCAGAAAATAAGAGATTAATAGCTTTATGAAACCTATCATCATCTAAAGAAGCACCTAATTGACACAACTCTAATAGAGTATAATGCGTAGAGATATATTTTGGTGAGTATGTTCCATCCCCCCATAAATAAGTGTCTTTGTTTTGCTTGTCTAGTAATTGTAGCCCAAAGCCTTCTGTTAATATCCTTTTCTGAAGATCAACTAAAATACGATGGTCAGTATCTAATAAGCCTCTTTTTGCTAGATATTCAATTGATACGTCTCCTTCAATTATCCAATCAATGACATTCATACATATACCTCTTTTTACTATCAATTATAAGACTATTTTACTATATCCATCTCTATAAGTAAATTCAATGTCTTAACCACTTACTAATTATAAGAGGTTTTTCGATTTGGCACTATGTCAAGAAATCATTCTTAAAAGAATTGAATAGAATAATTATAATTTTATACAGGTAGTAAGGGCTATAGTTTTTAATATTAAAGGAAATTCTAGATTAGACTTTAATCACTAAATATCTAGAATTTCCTTTAAAAAATTATTTTAATTATATACAATTAATTATACTAACTTCTTTAATTCTTTTGACTTCATAATAACAACTGACATTAATATCATCGCAAATATACTAACATATAACGGAATATAGAAATCAACAAAGTCAATCATATATCCAGCCGCAATCGCTGTCACAGGATAAAATAAACCACCAAAACTATTAACTAAAGTTGATACTTTCCCTATTTCTTTTTTATCTATACATTTAAACATCGATGCGTTTAAAGGTGCGTTAACTGTTGCGTTAATAAGACCAGCAACAAAAGTAAAGCCTAAGTACAAATAGATAAATGAATTTTGTGATATAACCTTTGTATCAAAACTCTTGATGATAACCAAATAGAAAACACTGATAAACAATAAAGCCACAATCGCAAATCTAAGTATTTGAAATATTTTAAAACGAAAGGCAACTTGAGCAACGATAATACTCATTAATATAACCGCGACACTCTCTATAAAGTTAGATGACGCTAATATATATTCAGGTTCAAACGTTGTAAATGAGAAATACTCTTTAAACATATATGGAACGCCTATTGAAAACCAAGGAGTTACTAAAGTTGCGCTTATCAAGATAATAAGCGTTACCATCAAAATTGGTCTACCTTGATTAAATAAGTAATGAACAGCACCTTTTAAATCATTACCAATTTGAGAAAATGTTTCTTTAATAGTTAATCTTTTATTATCTATTTTTATTTGATAAGTTCCAACTAAATCTTCTTCTTTCAATTTAATAAACATTTCTGAAATTCCTGATAAGATAAAGCTAGCTGCATTTATAAAGATTAATATGATAATACCAAAATTTAAATAAAGAACAGCGCCAAGAAATAATCCAGCTAAGTT
The DNA here is from genome assembly GCA_964461565.1 of uncultured Candidatus Izemoplasmatales bacterium. Taxonomy (GTDB): domain Bacteria; phylum Bacillota_I; class Bacilli_A; order Izemoplasmatales; family Hujiaoplasmataceae; genus Hujiaoplasma. Next base: position 51,666 of record CAYWUZ010000009.1, read on the forward strand.
TTGAACGCTACCAGTGATCTGCATAATGGAACTTGCGGATACTAATTCTTCTTTTTCCACAATCTGTGGTGTTAATGCACTCACAGCTGGTTGGAAGAAGGCAGTTTGAATTGCTATAAAGAATACAGCTGTATAAATAATAATTTGAATCGCCAATGTATCAGAAACTCGTAATGCAAACATTAATACGATTGCAGTTATGGTATAACAGATACCTCTACCAA
>CAYWUZ010000010.1:0-24051 GCA_964461565.1 uncultured Candidatus Izemoplasmatales bacterium
TATTGATACTTCAACAGCTAACATCCCTGTTAAATATGTAACTCATACTTATGATAGTTTAGGCAATATATTAGAAACAAAATATCTCTATGAAATGTGGTCATTCAATGCTATGGTTTCTGTATTAAATGGTCAAAAATATATTCTTGATGGCGAAGAAGCATTAGCTCCAAGTCCACAGTTTGAAACAATTCTTCCAACAGAATTTACATTCAGTATTGATGAATTCAACAATGCTGCATATACTAACATTACTTATACAATCGAAGAGTGGAATCAAACAACAAACACATATGGTATATTTAATGAACTAGAAAATATTGAAGCTACTTCATCAACAATCACAATTACAGGCGTTAAACCATATCCATATGATTACCAAATCATTATCAAATATGACTTAGCATCTGGTGAAAACGGTGATACACCATTTATGACTTCAACATGGCAATATTCAGGTGAATTAGTAAGAACTGTTGAAACAACTGAAAATTCTGGTACTGTTACATTAGATGTTCGTGACAATGCTGCTAGAGAATTCTTAGCTGAATCAGTTCAATTATTCTTAAGTGCAGATGACACAGAAATTACAACAGCTACTATCACAATTGATGGCGCTACTGTAACTATCACTGGTTTAGATGCAGAAACAGAATACTATATCACATTCAATACAAATGACGGATTTACAGATGCAGATGTATTATATTACATGTACGCTGATATCGAAACAACAGCAGCACCTGTAGTAGAATAATTCAATAATTAAAATATTACATTTAACTTAATATTTGATTAAAGATACGCATGCAAACCATCATGCTTCGGTATGGTGGTTTGCTGTATCTTTAAATTTTTTATGAATAGGTATTTTTTTTTGGAACATATTTATTTTTTTACTTAAAATTATAAACTCTATAAACAATAGAGTAAATGCAACCAATCATTTTTTCTATTGTTAATAGAGGTTATATATAATATTACGGAAAGGAGTTTATGTCCAAGGACATAAAATTAGCGAATGATAAGATATATACTCATACGTACTGTATGGATATTCGTAGTGTTATCAATTATCTTAACTTTAAACTATGTGCTAATCAAAAGCGCACCAGAATATCCGCCACAAGATACGAACCAAAGACAAGTTTACTATACTCAGCAGTATAATCGTGGCTATATGACCAAATATACTGAAGAGAATGCTGACATCGTTACAGCTATTAAAAACAACGAAATGAAAGAGGAGGGTAAAACTGCTTACCTTAGAGACAGAATTAACCCTGTTATTACAGTTTATGAACCTGTTCCTGTTTCAAAGCAATATTATATATGGGTGAAAGACATTGTTACAGAGTGGGACTGGGGTATTTCAACGAAGTACCAGTTTGGTACACCTGTTTTTGATATTTTAAAACAAAGAATTCCGGTAACCTTAAGATTGAATTTAGCAGCATTATTCTTCTACATTCCTATCGGTTTTGGATTAGGTATATTAGCTGCACTTAAGAAAAACAGTGTCACAGATAATGTTATTTCATTAACGGTTATGATTTTTATTTCCATACCGAGTTTTGTTACGATGACATTCTTACTGATGATATTTGGGTATTCCCTCGAATGGGTTCCTACCCAGTTTGTATCCGGCCAGGCAGATTTTGCTAAGCAAGTAACAAGTATGATTTTACCTGTAATGGGGCTTTCTTTTGGTGCTATTGCTAGTTTAACTCGTTTTACAAGAGCGGAATTAACTGAAGTTTTAACTTCTGAGTTTTTATTACTAGCAAGAACAAAAGGATTAACAAAAAATCAAGCTGTTATTAGACATGCGATGAGAAACTCAATGGTACCATTAGTTCCTGGTATTATTGGATCTTTTGTAAGTTTACTAAGCGGATCTGTTGTTATTGAGTTAATTTACGGTATTCCTGGAACTGGTAGGGTTTATATTAGAGCTATTACTAGAGGAGAATATGACTTTAACTTAGCTGTTGGTACAACAGCATTCTATACTATTATTTCTTTATTTGCAGTATTGTTGGTTGACTTATCATACGGTATCGTTGACCCTAGAATTAGAATGGGGGCGAAAAAATAATGAATTCAAATGAGAAAAACATCAATAAAGATTTAGAATCTATTGATAAAGATCAATTTCAATTCGTCCAAAAAGAAGATAAAATTTACGATAAGAAATTCCAAACTAAACCTATAGGGTATTTTAAGGATGCAATGATTCGTTTTATGAAAAATAAAACAAATGTTGTGGCCACTTCTATTCTAATGCTATTAATTTTATTATCTATATTGGTTCCAGCTTTTGATCCAAAAGCAGTTCCAATTAACACTGACCAAATTGATTCACAAATTTCGTTTTTACCACCTCGTATTCCTTTACTTGATAAATTAGGAATTGCTGATGGTACAGCAAGTTACGAAGATATTCCTGCTTCACTTGACAATCCATATTTAGATTTAGAGGGTAATCCAGTTCTAGATCGTAATGGAGAAATGTTATATTTACCAACAGGAGAAATTTCTGAATTTATAGAATCAGGTACTTTAAAGAATTATTATTTATCTTGTACAGACAGAGAAGAAACTTGTGAAGGTGGAACTGTACAGTTCTCTAAGCAAAAAACTGAAAAGCCTGTTGCAGGTTATGTGACAATTATAGAAACAGAAGAAGATGAAGAAGGCGTTATTACTGAATCTTTTGTAAGACAAGTTGTTGGAAACATTTGGATGCCTGATCAAGTTTTATTAGAACTTAACATTGATGAAAATGAAGTGTTAAATGAAAATATTATTGATGGATCAGCTGCTTTTAAAGTGTATTTCCAAGTTCAACAAGAAAATGTTCCAGTAAGTGATTTAGACATGATTTTGGTTTTAGATTCATCAGATTCTGCAACATTTGATTCTTATGATGAAGAAACTGGTCTTTATTCAGTTGACTTAGTAAATCATCCTGATTTAGTATTCAATGCAACTAAATATCGTATCGTTGTGAGTTATGAATCAGATGTATTAGATTCTGGTGTACTAGAATATTTTAGATTAAGTGCAAAATTTGGAACATCTTATTACGGTGACCAAGGTCCTGACGAAAACTATATAGTTTATGCTGATGGATTTAATTTATCACAATTCAATTTAGCCGCTGATATTTTAGTCAATGTTAATGGTGTATCTGACTTCAAGTATGAAGGTAACATATTAAGAATTGATGGACAAAGATTGAATGCGTCTTATACAGTAGATGCATATGCTAGAGCTTTTGGTCCAGTTAGTAGAGAAGGACATCCTGGTAGCGAGTTCTTAGCTGAAGTTAATGGTTGTACTTATGAAAATAATATAGGTGATTTGGCGTATTTGAATGGAACACCTTATATCGAAGGGACTCCTACACCTGGACGCTTTAATGACGAATGTGCTATTTATGAGTTAGTCAAAAGAAATGATGAAGATGCAGTAACTGTGCCTGGAAAAGGAACATTTTATACTTATGATGTTTATTTAAATTATCGAGTATACGCAGGTTACGATGAACTTCCATATTATTTCTTTGGTACAAGTGCAGCTGGTTATGATATGTTTAACTTGATTTGGATTGGGTTAAAAACTTCTTTACTTATTGGTTTATTCGTATCATTTATTAATATTTCTATTGGTGTTGTTTATGGTGCCTTATCAGGTTATTATGGTGGTAAAGTAGACATTATCATGGAACGTTTTGCTGAAATCGTTGGTCGTATTCCATGGCTAGTAACGTTGAGTATTTTTATGGCTTACTTTGAAGCTGGATTTACATCGTTGATTCTTATCTTAATTGTATCAGGATGGATTGGTGTTGCTTCGGTTACTCGTACTCAATTCTATCGTTATAAAGGCCGTGAATATGTTTTAGCTTCTAGAACTTTAGGTGCTAAAGACGGTAGATTAATTTTCAGACATATTTTACCAAATGGTATTGGAACAATTATTACATCAAGTATTTTACTAATTCCTACAGTTATCTTTAGTGAGGCTACATTGTCTTATTTAGGATTTGGTATTGGTCATGGTCAAAAGTTCTCATTATTTGGCATTGACGCATTATCATTATCTGGGGTATCAATTGGTGTATTATTAAATGATGGACGTGATAAGCTTCAAAACTATCCACATTTAACTGTTTTCCCTGCCATTATCATCTCAATTTTGATGATTACATTTAATATGTTTGGTAATGCATTAAGAGATGCATTTAATCCAGCATTGAGGGGGTCTGAATAATGGAAAATAAAAATGTAAAATTACATGTTGAAAATTTAGCTGTTTCTTTCAGAACCAATCAAGGCTTTGTTCAAGCAGTTAGAGGTATTGACTTTGATTTATATGAAGGGGAAACACTTGCGATTGTAGGTGAATCTGGTTCTGGTAAGTCAGTATCAAGTCGTACAATTATGGGTATTTTAGCTTCAAATGGTTTTATAAAAAGTGGAAAGATTATTTATGAAGGACAAGATTTAACAAAGGTTGATGAAGAACATTTCCATGAGTTACGTGGTAACAAAATTGGTATGATTTTCCAAGATCCAATGTCAAGTTTAAATCCAATTATGCGTATAGGTAAGCAAATTACTGAAGGTATGATTTTAAATGGTAAACGCTTAAAAAATAAAGAAAAAAACATGTATAAAACACAAAAAAATATTTATCATGAGTTACTAAATGATAAAAAAGCACTTATCGAAGATTTTAAAGAATTCAAGAAGAACTACAACAACGAAATTCGTTTTGGAGTTAGAGATATTAAGAAAGATTTTAGTCGTCAAATTGATGATTTAAAAAAACAAACAGAATTCAACATCTTTGATGCAAACAATCAAATCAAGTTCAATAAATTAGATATTGCTTCAACTAAGAAAGCAATGAATGAAGCTAATACTGAAGCTGAAAAAGCATCTGCTCAAGCTAAAATAGATCAACATCTTCAAAATATCGAGGATATTAAAGTAGATATTAAGAAATTTAAAGAAGAACTTGTTCAATCTAAAGCTCAATTGAAATTACAAAAAGCAGAAAAAATTAAAGAGTTTGTGGAAACAAAGAAAGCTGAACGCGCTGCAGTAAATCAAAAAATTTCTGAAGTCAAAGCTCAGTATTCTGATCCAGAAGCTTTAAAAGAAAAATTAGCAGAAGTATCATTGTTCCACAGTAAGCAATTTAACTTCAAGAAAGAAATGGCTGAGTTAAATGCTAAAATTCCACCAGCAAAACAAGATTTCGTTAGCGCTAAGAAAAATGCTAAAGAAGTTGTTGATAAAGAGTGGAAAGATGAAAAAGCAAGAGCTAAAAAAGCTATTTTAGAAGTCAAAGTTCAAGAACAAAATTCTGAAGGTAGAGAAAAAGAAGTTGCTCAAAGATTAGAAGCATTAAATGCTTTACTTCCTAAAAAAGAAGAACTTAAATCTCAACTTTCTGAAGGTCTTGGAAAAGCGATTACTAAACGTGAAAAAGACGCAGTTAAAAACAAATACAAGTATGATTTAAATGAACTTAAATTAGCGATTAAGAAAGCTAAAAAAGATGTTGATATCGAGAAAAACTATTATAAACATCAAATCAAAGAAATTAAAGAAAATTTAAGAAGATATAAAGAAGTTACTAAATCTGAAGCAAAAGAACGTGCAATTAAGATTATGACTGAAGTTGGTATTCCACAACCGGAACAAAGATACAGACAATATCCATTCCAATTTTCTGGTGGTATGAGACAAAGAATCGTTATTGCAATTGCATTAACAGCTAACCCAGATGTTTTGATTTGTGATGAACCAACAACAGCTTTAGATGTAACAATTCAAGCACAAATTCTTGAATTAATTAATGATTTGAAGAAATTGAGAAACTTATCAGTTATTTTCATTACACATGATTTAGGTGTTGTAGCTAACATGGCTGATAGAATTGGTGTTATGTATGCAGGTAAAATTGTTGAGTTAGGAACGTCAGAAGATATCTTCTATAATCCTAAACATCCATATACATGGGCTTTATTATCATCAATGCCTGATATTAACACAAAAGAAAGATTAATTGCGATTCCTGGTACACCGCCAAATATGTTGTTCCCGCCACAAGGTGATGCATTTGCTGATAGAAATCAATATGCAATGAAGATTGATTTTGAAAAGCAACCACCAATGTTTAAAATTAGCGAGACACATTCAGCAGCAACTTGGTTGCTTCATAAAGATGCACCAAAAGTTGAAATGCCAGAAATAGTACAAAATAGAATTACTAGAATGCTTAATCTTGACAAAGGAGTGAATGTAAATGGGTAGAAAAGATGAAACACCTGTATTAAGTGTAAAAAATCTTAAACAACATTTCACTTCAGGGTTTGGAAAAAACAAACTAGTTGTTAAAGCAGTAGATGGAGTTAGTTTTGATATCTACAAAGGCGAAGTATTTGGTTTGGTTGGAGAGTCTGGTTGTGGTAAAACAACAACTGGCCGTTCAATCATCAAATTATATGAGCCTACTGATGGTGAAGTATATTTCCTAGGGAATTTAATATCTGCTGGATACAAAGAAAATAAAGAAGCTATTAAACGTGCTAAACAAATTGCTAAGGCAAAAGTTAAAACACTTAAAGCTGAATTATTGGAAGCACCTGAAGAAGAAAAAGAAACTTTAAAAGTTAAAACTGAAGAGAAAATTAATCAAGTGATCGCTGAGCGTGATGAAATCATCGACAGAGAGCAAGCTGATATTGAACGTAAGAAAAATGATCTTGATGCGAATTATGAATTAATGAAAAAAATGCAAATGATCTTCCAAGATCCTATTGCTTCATTAAATCCTCGTATGACAGTAAAAGAAATTATTGCTGAAGGTCTTAGAATTGCTGGTATCAAGGATCCTCGTGTCATTAATGATGAGGTTAACAGAGTTTTAGAAACTGTTGGACTAGTGCCAGAACATGCAAGTCGTTACCCACATGAATTCTCAGGTGGACAAAGACAACGTATTGGTATTGCTAGATCTTTAATTGTTAATCCAGAGTTTATCATTGCTGATGAACCAATCTCAGCGCTTGACGTATCTATTCAAGCACAGGTAATTAATTTATTAAATGACTTAAGAGATAGATTGGGTATTACAATTATGTTTATTGCTCATGACCTTTCAGTTATTAAATATTTTAGTGATCGCATTGGTGTTATGTATTATGGAAATCTTGTAGAATTGGCTGATGCAGATGAATTATTCTTAAATCCTTTGCATCCTTATACAAAATCTTTATTATCTGCGGTACCTCAACCAGACCCAAGATATGAAAAAACAAGAAGAAGAGTTGTATATGATCCAAAAATGCATGATTATCAAAATTCTCCTGCAAAACTTCAAGAAATCAAAAAAGACCATTGGGTTTTAGCGAATGATGAAGAAATCGCGGAGTATAAAAAAGTACTTAAGTAATGATTAAAAAGTATTTCATAGATTTAGTGGTTGCGAGTTTACTTATATTTGTATTGGTTCAAATATTAAATGATCAAAAAAACCTTGTACAAGATACATCATTTATTATTGGTGTTGTTATGTTAAGTGTGGGTTTGATTACTGCTTCAGGTGCCACTAAAATGTTTCGAGGCATGGGTTATGTCTTAAGAAAAATGTTCACAAAAAAAGTTGATGGCTTATCGTATTACGAATATCTTCTTACAAAAGAGGATAAAGAAAATAGATCATTAGGGTTACCTTTATTATTTTCTGGTTTGACCTTAGTTATTTTATCGATAGTCTTAGCTGATTCAATAGAAATTTTTAGTCATATGTTTTAGTATATATAACAGGCAGTTTTCTGCCTGTTATTTTTATTATATTTAAGGTGCCTTATTTTACTATAAAATGAAAGCATGTTATAATAAAACTAAGTAATAAGATATAAATAGGAGGAATGAATATGAATCAATATCATGAACCATATGAAGAATTAAGTAAGGAAACAAAAGATTTAACAAGAGCTTTCAGATCATTAATTGAAGAATTTGAAGCAGTTGATTGGTATAATCAACGCATGGATGTTGCGAGTGATGCAGAATTAAAAGAAATATTAAAACACAATCGTGATGAAGAAATGGAACATGCTGCTATGACATTAGAGTGGCTTAGAAGAAGATTGCCTGAATTAGATTTTGAATTAAAAGAAAATTTATTTAAAGAAGGAAGTATTACGGGTCATCATGGTGAAGAAGAAGATGATTCTGCTTCTAAAACTAAAAGTTTAAAAATTAAATAAAGGGGAGATAATTATGGATATTTTTAAAAGAAATTTAGCACCAATTTCTGATGAAGCTTGGAATGAAATTGATGAAACAGCTCAAGGCGTTATTAATTCTCAGTTAACAACGAGATTATCATTAAATGTAAATGGCCCATTTGGCTTATCATTTACAGCTGTTCCAACAGGTAGATTGGATTTAGTCGATAATAAAAAAAGTGATGTTAAAATAGGATTATATAATAATCAAAGTTTACTAGAAACAAGAATTTCATTTGAGTTGTCTCAATGGGAATTAGATAATATTTTAAGAGGCGCTAAAGGTATTAATTTAGATGCTTTAGAAGAAGCCGCTATGACTTTAGCTCGATTTGAAGACGATGTCGTATACAATGGCAATACTTCTGCTGGTATTAAGGGATTAATGAATGAAGCAGGGCATAAGAAAACAATATCATTAGACTCTCAAGATATATTAACCAATGTATCTTCTGCAATTCTTGAATTAAAGAATTCTTTTGAAGTTGGGCCATTTAATATGGTGGTAGATAAACCATTATTTAATGCACTTAATAAAGTTCATGGATCTAAACTATTAAAAACGATTATTGAAGAAATCATCGGTGGAAAAGTCATTGTTTCTGAAGTGATTAAAGGTGGACTATTATTACCAATTAAACATGAAGATTTAGAGTTTACAGTAGGTCAAGAATACACTATTGGATATGAATCTCATAATCATGAAAATATTAAATTATTTATCATGAATTCATTTACTATGAGAGTTTTAAATGAAGATTTATTGGTTAAATTTATAGTAAGTTAAAGATAGTCATTTAAGGGGTGTTTGTATTACATAGGAAATATGTAATATCGAACACCTTTTTTTATCTTGATAATTAGACAATGATATTTAAATAAGCTATCAATTATTTGTTATAATTATTTGATTCGATTGTTTATATGATAAACTTTTGATAGAATAGAGATGACAATTGAAAGCGAGGTATCCTATGCCATATCAAAACAAATATTTAGAGCTCTTAAGTAAAGATTTTCCATCAGTGCAGGCAGTTTCTACAGAGTTAATCAACTTATCCGCTATTTTAAACTTACCTAAAGGAACAGAAGTCTTTATCACTGATATACACGGAGAATATGATGCGTTCAATCACTATTTAAAAAATGCATCAGGAATTATTAAAGAAAAAATAGAAAAATTATTTCCTGATTTATCTGAGGACAAAAGAAACCAGATAGCTTTTTTTATCTATTATCCAACAGATATGTTAAATAAATATCAAAAATTATTAAGTAAGGATGATTTTCAAGTTCTTATAGAGAAACAACTCTATTATATGGTTCAATTAGCTAAAAGTATTGTTAGTAAGTATACGAAATCAAAAGTAGGAAAAGCTTTACCGAAAGAATTTTCTTATATTATTCAGGAATTAGTATATGAATCAAGAAATAATGAAGACAAAAACAAATATTATGATGCAATCATAACCGCAATATTTAAAACAAAAAGAGAAAATAAGTTTATATTAGAATTATCTCGTTTCATTAGAAATATGGCGATTGATCAATGGCATATTGTCGGAGATATATTTGACCGTGGGCCAAAACCTCATATGATTATGGAAAAATTATCAAGAATGAAAAATGTTGATATTCAATGGGGTAACCATGATATTCTCTTTTTAGGCGCAAGTTGTGGATCGGAAGTTATGATAGCGAATATGATAAGAATTGCAGCACGCTATAATAATTTAGATACCTTTGAAGATGGTTATGGTATTAATTTATTACCTCTTGCTAGATTAGCCGATAAGTATTATAGAAAAGATCCTTGTGAAGTATTTTATCCTAAAGACACAACAACCATTGATCGTTTAGAAGATTTGTCATTTATAGCGAGAATTCAAAAAGCAATTTCCATTATTCAGTTTAAACTAGAAGCTGATATTATTAGAAGACATCCTGAATTTGATATGGATGATCGTTTATTGTTAGATAAAATTGACTATAAGAATCATACGATAGAATTAGATGGCGTTAATTACAATTTATTAGACGGTTCTTTCCCAACAATTGATATAGATAACCCTTATCAATTAAATGAAGATGAACAAGATGTAATTAGACATTTAAAACAACTGATGTTACATAATGAAATGTTACAATCACATGCACGTTATTTAATTGAAAAAGGGAGTATGTACCTTATTTATAATTATAATCTATTATTCCATGCGGCTATTCCTTTTACCCAAGAAGGTGATTTTGCAAGTTTTAAAGTAGATGACCAAGAATACTCTGGTAAAGCCTTGTTTGATAAGTTAGAACGTTTAATAAGAAGTGCATATTATAACCGCTATGATCCCGATCAAAATGAAAAAGATTACTTTATGTATTTATGGCAAGGTAGGTATTCTCCCCTATTTGCAAAATCTGCGATGAAGACTTTTGAAAGATATTTTTTAAAAGAAAAACCTTTACAAAAAGAATATAAAAACTCATATTTCAGATTAAGACTTAAAGAAGATATTTTGGCTAAAATTTATGAAGAGTTTTCTTTGAACGAATCAAAATCAAAAATCATCAATGGGCATGTGCCATTAGATATTACCAAAGGTGATGAAGTCGTTTTAGCGAATAAAAGAATTTACAATATTGATGGTGGTATGAGTAAACAATATAGCAATGAAACAAGCATCGGTGGTTATAGTTTAATATCTGACTCGTATGCGTATTTTTTAGTTTCTCATGAAAGATTTAACACCTATAAAGAACTCATTGAAACAGAAAAAGATATCATTTCAGTGACGCGATCAGAAGAAATTAACCAAAGACGTACATATATTTATGACACAAATAAAGGCGAAGAGTTAAAATCTAGAATTAATGATCTATTTGAATTGTTAAGTGCTTATAGGAGCGGGGAAATCATAGTAAGAAAAGATTAATTTCATTTCATCAATGATGATGAAATTTTATGCCTTGCTTTCAATGAAAAATCAGGTCAATTATGTTATAATTGATATAAAGATTTAAGGAGTTTGTTTAAATTATATGAAGTTAATTGCGTTGAACATTAACGTACTTAAAGTCACAAATTAATGGATTTGATGGATACAGTGATTGATGTTGAATCAATGAATGAAAATTTAGTTAAGGATCATTGTCCAGTTCAAATTAAGTTAAAAGAATTTTAAGGAGAAAAAACTTATGGAACCAGTTATATCTGTTCAAGAAATGAAAGAGATTGAATCATTAACATTAAAAGAATTGAAACTTAACGAAATTGATTTAATGAAACAAGCTGGTATAGAATTAACCGATGATTTTTTGTCACGAGCTAAGCCAGAAATCCATGACACCATTTCAATTGTTTCAGGTGTTGGTCATAACGGTGGCGATGGTTTGGTTATGTTTATGGAATTATTGAAAAGCGGATATAAACCGAAGATGGTCGTTATTGGTAGTATTCAAAACGCATCACATGAGTATAAGTATTTTCTTGAGATGGTTAATAAGGAGACCAAAATATTCTTTTTAAATAAAGAAACAGAAATGGATGTTCAAAAAGCTTTGGTATCTTCTAAGTTCATCATTGACTCAATCATTGGTGTAGGCTTAGATAGACCATTAGATGGACACTATTTAGAATTAGTTTCTTATATCAATGGCCTAGAAAAAATTATTTATTCAGTTGATATCCCAACAGGAATTCATCCTAATAATGGATTAACTTTTAATGAAGCTATTAAAGCTCACTATACTGGAATTGTTGGTTTTTATAAGTATGGCAATATTATTAACGATGCTTTAGACTATCATGGACAAACAAAAGTATTAGATATTGGTTTAGTAAAAAAACATGATGTGATGGTTAAATTAATTTCTCAAGAAGATTTTACAATTGAACCTAAAAAAAGACTTCATAATTCATATAAATATAATTATGGTTTAGGTTATTATATTGGTGGTTGTAAAACAATGCCTGGAGCCATTAATTTATCGGTTTTAGCGGCTTTACGTTCAGGACTAGGCGTTGCTCATGTTGTTCAAGAAAATCCTGTGGCTAGGCATTTAGAAGTGATTTACGAAGACATTAATGATGATTTTGACTTTTCGAAAGCTGATGTCGTTGTATTTGGACCTGGTCTTTACCCAAATGTAGAAGCATATCAAAAAATCTTTGATAAAATCAATGACTCAACGATTAAAGCAGTCATTGATGGTGGTGGATTAAAATATATTGATATCAATCAAATTAAAAATCCTAACTTAGTTTTGACCCCACATGAAAAAGAGTTTAGTGATATGTTCTCTGTTGAAGTTGATGATGTCGAACATCATCCCTTTAAATATATTAAACAACTTGTAGATAAGAATATTACGCTTATTTTAAAAGGTCAAACAAATGTGATTGCTAATAAGAAACATATATATTTATATCAATCAAAAAATCCTGGACTAGCAACTGCGGGAAGTGGTGATGTTTTAACAGGTACTATTTCTAGTTATTTAGTTGATAACTCACCAATTAGTGCTTCGATTAAAGGTGTTTTATTACATTCTCAAGCAGCGGCTTTGGCAAGAGAAACCTATGGTGAAGTTTCGATGCTAGCAAGTGATATTATTGAACATATTTATAAAGTATTGAGGTGATTATATGAGATATTTAGATGCAGAACCAAAACTTGACTCGTCAGTGATTAATATGGGTGGTCAAATTATCGGGGATGTAACCATAGAAAAAGATTGTAATGTCTGGTTTCATGCGACTATCAGAGGTGATATGGCACCAGTTTATATTAAAGAAGGCACCAATATTCAAGATAACGCTGTTGTACACACCAATACTTTAGCACCAACGAATATTGGTAAGTTTGTGACTGTAGGACACTCTGCGATTATTCATGCTTGTACAGTTGGAGATTATGCGCTCATTGGAATGGGTTCAGTATTACTGGATCATTCTGTCGTTGGTGACTATGCAATGGTCGCAGCTGGAACAGTAGTGCCACCAGGAAAAGTTGTTCCACCTAGAACTTTGGTTATGGGTAATCCAATGAGAATAGTAAGAGAACTTTCAGAAAAAGAAATACAAGCTAATTTCGAAAATTCTATAAATTATATAGCTTTATCAAAAAAATATACAAAGTGAGGATCATATGAAAGAATATTCTTTAAGTGAATTGGAACACGGTTTAAATACTGGTCAATTTACTTCTCTTGAATTGGTTAAAATGTATATCGAACAGATTATTAATTATGATCAATCAGGTCCGGAAATTAATTCAATCGCTGAAATAAATCCAGATCTGTATCAAATCGCTAAAAATCTAGATGAAGAGAGAAAAAGTTCTGGTCCACGTTCTAAATTACATGGAATTCCTTTGCTTGTTAAGGATAATATTCTAACAAAAGACAAGATGCATACAACTGCAGGTTCAATTGTTCTTGAAGATTATTATGGCGATGAAGATGCATTCATTATCACTCAGTTAAGAAACGCCGGTGCGATTATTTTGGGGAAAGCGAACTTATCAGAATTTGCCTATTTTATGAGCTTTGACGATATGCCTTCAGGTTATGGAGGCCACTCCGGACAAGTTAAAAGTCCTTATAGTAAAAAAATAGATCCGCTCGGTTCATCAACTGGATCAGCTGTATCAGTTGCTTGTAATTTTATACCAGTCGCTATTGGTACTGAGACCAATGGGTCTTTAACTGCGCCAGCATTAATGAATTCAATTCAAACAATTAAACCTTCTATGGGAATGGTTTCTAGGACAGGTATTATTCCTATATCAAGTCATCAAGATATTGCTGGTCCTTTAGCCAGATCTGTTGAAGATTTGTCAATTTTGTTAAACTATATATATGGTTATGATCCAAAAGATTTATCAACGCATATGATTAAAGACAAAAAATTTGATTTTGAATCTTCATTAAAAAAACCAATCAATGATAAAAAAATAGCTTTTGTTAAATTTACTAATATTTCATATACTGACGAAGAAATCGAGATAGAAAATGAAGCTAAGAAGATTTTTAGAAATGAAGGCGTAGATGTTTTAGAACTTGAAATAAAAGGAGAATCTATTCCTAATTTTGATACATTAATCTATGATTTCAAAGTTGATTTGAACCATTTTCTAAATGAACATATGAAAGACTATAAAGTTCATTCATTAAAAGATATTATTGAATTTAATAAAGTAGAACCTGAAGTAAGAATGAAATATGGACAATCTATATTTGAAGCTTCTGAAAAAACAACTGGGAATTTAAAAGAAAAAGAGTATCATCAAAAATTTATAGAGAATCTAGAAAAAGCTCAGTTATTTACGAGATTATTAGACCAATACGATTTAGACGCTATCGCTAGTGTGAAAAGAACATCATATGCGCCTGTTGCTGGAAATCCTGTCGTTGGCGTTGTCGCAAAAGCATTGACTGACGACAATCCAAAGAGTATGTTTTTCACTGGAAAGAAATTCACGGATGATATTGTTTTAAATATTGCCTATCATTATGAACAAGCAACATTAAAAAGAATTGCCCCTGACTTAAATAAAATTAGGTAAGAATGTTTTATAATTATTATTAATATTTGTTTTTACTAGATGAGGATGACGTTTATGAAAAGAATTTTTTTAGAAAAGTTTGTGTTATTGACAATATTTTTTGTTTTTTACATTTTAATAGAAATGATAATGTTTTATTGGTTAAGTTTTGGATTGTTTCCTAAGATTATGATCGTTGATGTTGTGGTGACATTGGTCTTAGCTTCAATTGCTTTCTTATTCAAATCACATAAAACTTCAATCATTTACTTATCATTTTGGTTATTTCTAGCTGCTTTAGTTGCTTTGGTGAATTTTACAATGAATTATGAACTCAATGGTGAGATATTCTCAATCATGCATTTGTTATATGCTGGAGAAGCTTTAAATGTATTTGTCGCAGATTTTATTCATTGGGATGCTATTGTTACTATGATCGCTATTTTTGTGTTTTATTTAATGACCATCAAATATGTTCGAAAATTGTTCTTTAAACCCTTTCCTAAATCAAAACTTTACACATTAAAAACAATACCGTTTTATTTAATTGTTTTATTCTTGGTTTTGCCGATTATAAACTTTACGTCGCCTGATTATAATACTTATAGTGATTTATATAATGTATCTTTGTTTAAAAGAAATACTTTAAATAAATACGGATTAATGGGCTTTTATATTAAGGAAATTGATTCTTTAGTCTTTACAGATTCTAATGGTCTTAGTATTGATGAATTAAAAGAACAACTGATTCTAGAAAACCCTAATGATTATGATGAATCTAACTTAGCAGTCGAATATAAAGGTTTATTAGAAGGTAAGAACGTGATTTCAATTATGTTAGAAAGTGGACAAAGCTTTGCGGTGAATCCAGTTTTAACACCTAATTTATATAAAATGACAACTGAAGGCCTTTTCTTTCCTAATCATCATTCTGAAAATAAAACTAATGTGTCAGAAACAATTGGAATTCTTGGGCATTTTCCAAGTAAAGGTATTATGTCTTCAAGATTTGATTATGATTTTTCTTATTCTTTACCAAATATATTAAAAGATTATGGGTATCACACAGCGTATTTTCATGAGAATATTGGACGATTTTATGATAGAGAAAACTTAATACCTGAATTAGGTTTTCAGGATTATTATTTTCATGAGGATTTGTTTCCTGATGAAACAATTTATGGCTGGGGTGGAGATTATACTTTAGATTCTAGAACCATGACAAGAATGCTTGATTTTATGTTCCAAGAAGAAGATGATGAACCGTTTTTTTATTATTGGACATCGCTTGTATCTCATGGGCCATATGACCGAAATTATCCGAGTGAAAGAGGCATCAACAATAAACAAAAATTTACTAACTTAGGTTATTTTGACCAAATCGACACAGCTGAAGAGAATGGCGATTGGGTAAACATCATGGATGATAGTTCTAATCCTTTAGACCCTGGGAGAATTAGGTTTTATCAAGCGGCTATCATGGATTTTGATGTTGCGTTAGGGATTTTACTTGATGCATTAGAAGATGAAGGAATTCTTGATGATACTGTTATTTTAATCTATGGAGATCATAATCTGTTTTATCACCAAATGCACTTAAGATTAAATGATGCAGAATCAGGAGAAGTTCATTATCCTTATATGTATGAAACATTTTTTACAATATATAATCCAACTTTGACCAATGCTTATTTATTGAATAATCCAGAAAGTGATACGACAGTTGATAAGTTTGTGACACCTTATGATATTTTACCAACCTATTACCATTTATTAGGGATACCTTATTACAAAAACTATACCTTAGGTGAATCTGTATTAAGAGAGATGGATACGATTTTTTATTCTCATAAAATAACAGCTTTCTTTGATAAAGAATATTTTACATACAGTGATATTTCGATATATTATCCGGAAAATATTGATTTAATTACTGATTTTGAAGCTCAAAATTTTTTATTGAATGTGGATCAATTAACAGAAAGAATCCTCTGGTTAGAAATGTGGATGGACGCAACTATAACTAGAAAATAGTTGGATTGACGAAGCATTTTGTTTCGTCTTTTTTAATAAGCGAATTAACTTGAATATTTACAAAATAAGTGTATAATTTATTAAGTGAAATTAAAAAAAGAGGTGTGAGTTATGTGGGATACAATTTGGGATTTTTTATCATCAGTTCCTTTATGGGAAGTGCTATTAATTTTAGGTGCTAAAGTCATAGAAGTATCTGTGAGTACTCTAAGAATTATCTTTATAGGTAAAGGACTTAGAAAACCAGGAGCAATGCTTGCTTTGGTTGAGATTTTGTTATGGATATTTATAGCTTCTAGTGTTATTACTGGAATATCTGAAACGCCTTTAAAAGGTATTTACTATAGTATTGGTTTCGCAGTTGGTGTCTATTTAGGATCTATTATTGAAGATAAAATTGGCGTAGGTAAAATACTCATTCAAGCCATTATTATGAAAGAAGAAGGTAAGAATGTCACCAATGCATTAAGAGATGCTGGGTATGCTGTTACATCAATTAATGCTTATGGTAAATATAAAGAGAGAGAAGTCTTAATGATATTTGCTAATAGAAAGAATAAGTATAATATTGTCGATCTTATTAAAGAAACAGATGATGATGCTTTAGTTGTCACAAATGATGTATCGATGATCAGTGGTGGCTTCGTAAGTCCTTGGAGACGATTAATAAAGTAATCAGCTAAATTCAAAAATTAAATCTAATTTCTAGTAAATAATAGTTGATTTTATTAAGCAACTATTATAAAATATATAGTGCATGAAACCATGCACTTGCAGGTGTAGTTTAATGGTAAAACGTCTGCTTGCCATGCAGAGAATGAGGGTTCGATTCCCTTCGCTTGCTCCATAATTGGCTATATTTAGGGATAAATACATTTTTGTATTTATCTTTTTTTATTTTTAATGCTTTTTTGGAATAAAATAAGGGTCAAAATTTGGATGAAATTATTTTTTTTAGTGTATAAGTCAATATTTAGATTATTGTAAAGGGTAGAACACTTGTTTGACGTGAAAGAGATCTGCTAATATAGTATTTTAAATTAGAATTTCTATTACCTTTTATGTCTTTGAAACTGTTGTAACGAAATAATAGTATAAACGAAAAAGAAGCTTTCTGCTTCTTTTTGTAATATTTAGGGTATTTTCAGGAATACATAAGCGCTATCATAATCAAAGATGACTATATCTTGTTGTAAATCTTACTATTATCACATACCACACTGGAATGCAATTATTTTTATTTGCCAAAAACTTTAGGTCTATTGAATAAAAACGTATTAAAACATATAATGAAGATAATCTATAGATAAATAAAGAGAAAAGGATGATTATATGAAAAGGTTTTTGTATGTGTTTGCTGTGATTTTATTGGGTCTATTATTAATGGGGTGTGATTCTAACTCTACTTCGCTAGATAATTCTACTCCTGTAGACATAAAAATTAATTTTGAATCCAATGGAGGAAATGAAGTTGAATCCATCGAAACAGCGAATAATTTGGAAATATTATTACCAGAAAAACCAACCAAAGAAGGTTATTATTTTGAAGGATGGTATATGGATAATGAAACATTTAGACAGTCATTCACAAATAATTCATTATTAGATGGATCTATAAGAAGTGATATCACTGTATATGCAAGATGGCTAGAAATATTTGAATCAGTGGATTATAAATATAGCTTAGATGATGTTGACGAAGTTATAATTGTAGATTATATAGGAAATAGTTTTGATTTAGTTATACCTACATCTATTGAAGGATTAACTGTAACAACAATAGGAGATTCTGCGTTTTTATGGAAAAGCCTAACAAGTGTCACCATTCCAAATAGCGTAACAACAATAGGAGATTGGGCGTTTTATAGAAACAACTTAACAAGCATCATCATTCCAAATAGTGTCACAACAATAGGAATTGAAGCATTTAGAAGTAACAACTTAACAAGCATCATCATTCCAAATAGCGTAACAACATTAGGAAATGGAGCATTTGATTGGAAAGACTTAACAGGTTTTAGTTTAGGTGGTAATGATCATTTTATTTATGAAAATAATTTATTATTAACGGCAGATGGAAAAACATTAATCGCTGGTATAGGTAGTTTAAACAGTGTTGATATTCCAGATGGTGTAACAACAATAGGAGATTCTGCATTTAGATATAATAACTTAACAAGTATAAGCCTACCAAATAGCGTAACAACCATAGGAGATTCTGCTTTTTATAATAATGACTTAACAAGTATAAGCCTACCAAATAACGTAATAACAATAGGAGATTCTGCATTTTATAGTAACAACCTAACAAGTATAGGCCTGCCAGATAGCGTAACAACAATAGGGAATGGAGCATTTTATAGTAACAACTTAACGAGCATCATCATTCCAAATAGCGTCACAACAATAGGTGATTGGGCATTTAGAGATAATTACTTAACAAGTGTCACCATCCCAGATAGCATAACAACAATAGGGCATGGAGCATTTATCAGTAACAACTTAACAAGTGTCACCATCCCAGATAGCGTAACAACCATAGGAGGTGCTGCATTTAGCAGTAACAACTTAACAAGCATCATCATTCCTAATAGCGTAACAACCATAGGAAATTCTGCGTTTTGTAATAATAACTTAACAAGTATAAACCTCCCAAATAGCGTAATAACAATTGGAAATTGGGCGTTTAAATATAACAATTTAACAAGTGTCACCATCCCAGATAGCGTAACAACAATAGGAAATGGAGCATTTGATTGGAAAGACTTAACAAGTTTTAGTTTAGGTGATAATGATCATTTTATTTATGAAAATCATTTATTATTAACAGCAGATGGAAAAATATTAATTACTGGTATAGGTAGTTTTAACAGTGTTGCTATTCCAAATGGTGTAATAACTATAGGAGATTCTGCATTTAGCAGTAACAACTTAACAAGTATAAGCATTCCTAATAGCGTAACAACCATAGGAGATTCTGCTTTTTATAGTAATGACCTAACAAGTATAAGCCTACCTAATAGCATAACAACAATAAGAGATTTGGCGTTTGGGAATAATAACTTAACAAGCATCGCCATTCCAAATAGCGTAACAACAATCGGAAATGGAGCATTTGTATTAAATAACTTAACAAGTGTCACCATCCCAGATAGCGTTATAATAATAGGAGAAGGTGCATTCTATTATAACAGCTTAACAAGCATCACTATTCCGAATAGTGTCACAACAATAGGAAGTGAAGCATTTAGAAGTAACAACTTAACAAGCATCATCATTCCAAATAGCGTCACAACAATTGGTAATTGGGCGTTTAAATCTAACAACTTAACAAGTGTCACCATCCCAGAAAGTGTCACAACAATAGGAGATTGGGCATTTGAATTTAACAACTTAACAAGCATCACAATATTAGGGGACGAATCAAGATTTAATGATTCATGGGAGGATATCGGGTTCCCTGAAGAGTTATTACCAGAGTAGTTTAATAAGTATATACAAACATGGCGAAACTAATTTTTGACAGTTTTCGTCTTTGTTTTATAGGTTGAATGTCAAGGATAGGGGTATGATGCTAGAATAATTAACGGACATATAAAACATTGAGAGTTCATGATAAAATATTACTATTTTTTTTGAAAACCAGAAATCAAGCACTTTTATGATATGTTAAAATACAGTATTAAGTAGCTCGAGATTTTGAGCAGTATTATCATTTTTAAAACGACTAAGTTTAAGTCCAAATAAAGACTATGGAAAAATTTTTGGTGAGTATTTGAAGTGCAGTGAGTTGGTTAAAGTACATATGACTTGGTTTATTTTTGAAATTCACTATTTTACTAACAATTAATATCAAGAATAAAGTAATATTAAATTATTTTGTGGGGACTCAATAGGAAAAAAATAATATTATGAAATCTAATTATCCCTTGTTTTAGGTCTTTGTTAAATGCAAATAGGAGCAAATATAATTGCTCCTTTTCATAGAAAATGATAATCTAATAATTGAAATATAGTTTATTCAAAAGTTACTTTATATAATAAATAATAAAATATTTTACAAAAAATTATAAGTGTCAAAATAAGGGTCAAGATTATTATATAATCGTGCTTAATGTTTATTTATGGATGTTAAGTTTGTTTCCCTTCTCTTGCTCCAACTTATTAAAGCTAGTTCAAAAGCAATTGTGTCATGCATTATTTATATATTAATAGAGCCACTCTAAGTTCTTAAGGGAATCTAAGTTTCCATGTATAGTGGTGACTTTTTGCTCTTCTATCAAAAAATCTTTGCAATAATGTCGCAAAAAGTATATAATAATAACGACAAAGGAGTGACGATATGAACAATGATAAATCACTTACTGATAGAATAAAGAATGAGATAGATCAAAAAACACTTAATACTTTCACAGCGAAAGACTTCATTGAACTAGGCAACATAAAATCAATAAATAAAATTCTTGAAAGAATGGAGAAAAATAACGAAATAAGGCGTATTATATCAGGTGTGTATGACATTCCTGAGTATAGTACAATCTTAAAAGAATTTGGAACTCCATCTATTAATGGAGTTGCTCAGGCGTTAGCTAGAGCACACAATTGGAAAATTTGTCCAAGTGGTACAAGCGCACTTAACCATCTTGGGTTATCAACACAAGTACCTGCACAGTACATATATGTTAGTTCTGGTCCGTATAAGACATATTCAATTGGGAATACTAAACTAATATTTAAACACACCAATAATCGATTGATTTATGACACATCTAAAGATACTGCGATATTGATTCAGGCAATCAAAGCTCTTGGTAAAGGGAATATTACAGATATGCACCAAGATAAAATTAAAGAGATGTATGATGAATCTGTAGTCAAAAGGGTCTTAAAGGAGTCAAAACATTCTACTTCGTGGATTTATGAGTCAATTAGAAAGATTTTTAAGGTGTGATCATGTATAAATTAGCCAAATTAAGTGATAAAGAACGCGAACTAATATTTAGAAACACTGCTAGTAAAATGAAAGTGAATGAAGCGATTATTGAAAAGGACTTTTGGGTTGTATTAGTACTAGATTACCTATTCAATAAATCAAAATTTAAGAAAGCATTCACATTTAAAGGTGGGACCAGTTTATCAAAAGGATATTCACTGATTAGAAGATTTTCAGAAGATATAGACTTAATACTAGATTGGACCGTTTTTGGCATTACTGAAAATGAACCATATAAGGTTAGGAGTAATACTCAACAAAACAAATACAATCAAGTAATCAATGAGAAAGCTGCGATATTTATCAAAAAAACTTTACTCGATGAAATTAAATCAGGATTAAGTAATTTGTTAGGATTTGATGTGGATATGGAATGCGATATAACTGAGGAAAACATAATAGTCTTTAAGTATCCAAGGTTATATAATAATGATTCAATCTTAAATACTATAAGACTCGAGTTTGGCCCACTAGCAGCATGGACACCATCAGAAGTTATCAAAGTTAGTCCATACATCAAAGATTATTACCCTAATGTTATGAATCATCCATTTGCAGAAGTGCTTACAGTGAAACCAACAAGAACATTTTGGGAGAAGGCTACAATACTTCATTATGAGGCATATCGTCCCAGTACATCAAAGATTCCAGGGCGATACTCAAGACACTACTATGATTTGTATATGATGTCACTAGGTATGCCGATAGAAAGTCTAATAGAAGATATTGAACTTCTTATTAGAGTAGTTGAATTTAAAAAGAAATTTTATCCGAGAGGATGGGCTAGATATGATTTGGCAAAAAGAGGAACACTAAAACTAGTTCCTGATAAATACCGAATTGATGAACTTGAAAAAGATTATAAAGCAATGCAAGATATGTTGTTTGGGTATAAACCATCATTTATTGAGATAATGGATTCGATTAGAGAACTAGAAAAGAAATTAAACGTTTGATTCTTATATCGTAAAAAATTATCGTGGCGATAATATAATTTAACTTCAAAAACTTGAAGGTACGTTATAGTAGCAATATAACTCATAAACTATTTAGAGAAGACTAATATCTTCTCTTTTTATTTATAAAAAAAATCAAGGAATGATTCCTCGATTTAAAATAGAACAGTTAGACAGTTCATTTATTAAAAATACATTAGTGGTAATTATTCATTTAATGATACAACAATATTGTAATCATAATCAGATTCAATTTCAATCATAACTAATTTGATAGAAGTCGCTGGAAAATTACTGATTTGAGTTGAAAGACTTATTGTTAAATCTTCATTTGAATAAGAATAACCTAAGTTTATATCTTGAATTATCCAAGTAGATAAAACAGGAATTAATACGTATGATTTGTTGCTATTGGATTCAAATGGTAAATTGAGTTCTTGAGTGGGTTCAAAGTGTTCGTAATCTTCAATAGTATTATTGATCATAGAGTAATTGACAACATCAAAATCAGGGTTCTTAAAGTCATAAGATGATGAAAAAGTATCAAAACTTTCATTGTCTATGAATTCTAAATCGATGATGTGACTTTCAAAACTTGTGTTATTTAGAAATTCATCTTCAGACATGACGGTTTGACATCCAATAAGTAAAAATATTAAAGAAAAAGAGATTACGAATCTATATCTATACATGGATAACTCCTTATTAAATAAATTGAGGTCTAAAAAATCATTTTATAATAAATTAATATATTTATCAACAGCATACTCACAATTGATTAAATCGTATTGGAAAGAAGTGATTATTTAAATTTTGAGTTATTTATTGAAAATTTAAATTATGTTCATTGATTTTGATATGATATAATAAGTAGAATTATATATGATTAATTCAATTAAATAAAGTTATACTAAATAGTTATGAGGTGGGAATATGCAACAGTTATTCGAAATATTATTAATTTTCACAGCTTTTTTGTCTTTAGTACCGGTTGTCAAAATAGCTCGAAATAGAAAAGATAGTAAATACTTATGTCTTAAAATATTAATATTTTCAATGTTTGCATGGACAGTATTAATCTTATTAGAACGCGTTTCAACAAGTCAATGGATCATCTATTACTCAGGTATGTTAGGATATCCTATAAGATTAGGTTTCTCAATACTCATGTTATGTACTATTTTTCAATATGTTGATAAGAAATTCCCTAAG
>CAYWUZ010000010.1:24151-49380 GCA_964461565.1 uncultured Candidatus Izemoplasmatales bacterium
GGTGTTAGACAATATAAAGAAATTACAAGAATGATGGCAATTAGTATTACCGCAGTACTTTTATTTAATGCTATTCAACTTTACTTGATTGATACAAACGTTAATTTAACCTATATTTCATTAGTGTTTGTTGCTTATATTCTATATGATATTATTTATCGAAAAGATATGATTTTTAATCTTCGAGCATCAGGAAGAAGCGAGATTTTATCTAATATGAGAGAGATATATATTCTAACGGATATGGACAAAAGAATTATTGAGATTAGTAATTCTTTATTAGATAAATATCATTTATCTATAGATGAAGTCATTGGACAACCATTTGATATGGTTGCTAAAATGATTTCGGATAAAGTCACCTTCTATAGTGAGTATGACATTGATGAGAATCCTTTTGAAAAGAAAGACCATTATCATTTACGTGAAAAAGAGTTTAAACTTAAAGGAATGAATGAATCAGGACATATGATTTTACTATATGATGAAACACAAATATATAATCTTTTAAGAGAATTAAATCGACTCAGTAATTTTGATTCAATGACTGGTCTTAATAACCGTAATTATATCGAACATATTTTAGAAAATATTAAAGATACAAAAGATATAGCTGTATTCTCACTAGATATTAATGGATTAAAAATTAATAACGATTATTTGGGACATGAAAGAGGAGATTACTTGCTAAAAACATTAGCTGATAACTTAAAAAAAGTTTTTGGTGATATTTCTAATAAAGAAATTGCTAGAATTGGTGGGGATGAATTCCTTGTCATCGTATATAATGAAAAAGAGAGTGTTCTCGATCAAAAAAGAAAAGATTTAATTAAAGAATGTAGTCATGAAGATATAGAAAAACAAATCAGTGTGTCTATTGGTCTCGCTTATGATTATTCTGGAGAAAAGAGTATTTATAATCTTGTTCAAAAAGCAGATGTTCAAATGTATCAAATGAAAGAAAAAGGTTCAAAAGAATATCAAGCGAAAATGATTGAATATATTAAATTAAATGATAAGTTTATCAGATAGTTTTTTGATAAATAATATAATACATAAAGGGAAGATCTAGTCTTCCCTTTGTTTTTTTATTAAAATAATCTATATATGATTAATAGATTTATCTTAAGTTGGTTCATAAATAGTTATGTAATCAGTAGATAAATCGCTTTCAACATATCCATTTAAAGCTAAGGTGATTTTAATTTGATTTCGGCGTTCCTCATTTGTTCTATTATCTATTAACACTAAGTCAAACTCAACATCTTGAGTTCTAAAGTTATAGTAATTATAATCGTATAGAACTTCTCTATCACCTAGATAGGTGGTTAAGTATCCTGTTGCTAATATTTTTTTGTCTTTAGGAATATTGATTAATGTTTCTTTCATTGAATCATACATTTCAGAAGACATATCATAATATTCAATATAATAATTTTTGCTTGAAATCGTTTGGAAACCGATGATACTTAATCCAACGATAACTATTACGTGAGTAAAGATTGATGTGATTTTAATTGGGTTTGATATGCTTTCTTTTTTAAAATCACTGAAGACTAAGATCATCATAAAAGTGAGTAATGTGATTGTCCCATAATAATATTGAAAACCAAATTGATGTTGGTAAGGATAAGTCGAAGAAAAGTTTAAAACTAATAATGGAATGATTAGCCAATAACGACTTAGTTTTGTTGTGAGTAATGGAATAAAACCTAGGACTACAAAGATAACTAATAAGTGATAAATTTTATTAGGTGAAAACATTGTAGCTAACCAATAAGTTGGTGCTTGAAATAGACTTAGAGGAATACCGATGATACCTAAATCAGGATAAGCGTTTAAATTATCATAACGCCAGAACATTGCGCCATCACCCTGGGTATTAATGAGTTTGGTTATAATTAAAAAATATGATATCGATAGTATAATCATTAGAACAGACATAATCATATTATTTCTTTTATTCTTGTTTTCTAAATTATTAGAGTGACTAAACAAGAAGAATAAACCGATAAATACTAGATAAAGACCAGAATCCTCTTTGATCATTAATGTAAGAACAAAGGCAATAAACAAATAAATCCATTTTTGTTTTAGACCAAAATAGATCACAAATAATAATAGTGGTCCAAGAAAACAATTCTCGTGTAAATCATAAAAACTACTAGAAATGATTGCTGGATGAAAAATATATGAAGCAACGATAATTAGGATTATCTTACTGTTAAGATGATAGTGTTTTCCTATTAAATATATTGGTATAACGCCAGTAGCGACGATGACGACTTGTAAAATTTGTAACGTTTCAGGGAAAGGAAAGATCATAAAAATAGGTAACATGAGATAATAAATGGGAGATACATGAACTGCATTATGTGATAACAATACACTTCGTTCAAGTGTTGTATACATACCATTGAAGTTTTTCATGTTGTAAAACATTTGGGTAAAAATGCCAAAATCATATGTAGAAGTCCCTAATATTTTTGTTCGATATACCATTATTGTACTTAAAGCAATGACTTCAAGAACAACTAAGATCAGACCCAGCAAAAGATAAGTTTTTGACAATAATTTACTTTCTTTATTATGATCAAGGAAAGTTAATAAAGTAAAAAATACAAGTGAGAAAACCAATGAATAATAGATGAATTTGGTTTTATCGGTGGGAATAATATCTTGATGGCTGATTAATGACATATTATCACCAAGATATTCAGGGAAAATATATCCTATTCTTGTTATAAAGAAGACAATAATCGCTAAAAATAAACCGATATTTATGAAAAGCAGTATTCTATTAATCAAGTTTAATTGATTTTTAATGAGTGTGATGATTGTAAAGAAGATAAACGGAAGGGATATCAGTAAACCACCAATAAGCAAAGAAAAAGCAGGAGATTTTATCATGAAAATAAATAGATAAATAAACACAGTTAATGTAAATAAAATATGAATATCAATAATTAATAACTTCTTATGAAAGATCATTAGTAAAGTAAAAATAGAAAGAAAGACTAAGAATTGATAGATTAGTTTACTGTAGGTAACTAAAGAGATATTATAATAATTGAGATCAACAGAACCAATCAAAAGATAGATTGCTGACATTAGAAAAAAAGAAATCAATGCATATCTTGAAAGATACTTCATGGTCCACATAGATGAATTAGTCATATTTCCTCCTTAGTTTTGACATAAAATATTATATCATAACAATAAGTATTAAACTATAACAGATAAAAAAACAAGTCTAAATTAATAATTATATAAGTTGACATTATCAATCAAAACTACATTATCGGAGTATATAGTGAATAATTGGAACAATATTTCATTTTTATCAAAAGAATCCAATGAGTCATATTGAAATGACATAAATCTTTGGTATAATAATAAAGAGGTGAGATTATGGAATATACTGTAAAAGATTTTGAAACGCGTTTTTATGCGGGTATTGAAATGATTGGCGGATTTAAAATTGGTTCAGCGGACCATGTGAAGCTTCCTGGTTTGTGGGAAGAACTAGAAAATCTATACATGAGTGAAATACCAATGAAAAAACAACCTATGAAATTTATAGGTTTAGAAATCTATCGTTTTGACTTTATGGAATCTAAAACAGTTGATTATTATGCCATGGTTGAAACAGATGGATTGGTTGAAGTAGATGAAGAAAACCTTGTAACTAAAAAATTACCAAAAGGGAAATATATTATGTTTCCAATCAACAAAAATGATCTTAAAAATGAGATAAAAAAAGTCTATCGTTATGTCGAAAATGAGGATTTAAATGTGCATTTAGGCTTTCATGTTGAAGATTATCAAGATGAAAGTGGAAGTCACTTTAATAACGAAAAATTGTATTTATCTTTCAAATTAGAGGAATAAAGAAAAGGCTTTCAGCTTTTTCTTTTTTTTATGAAAAATGCCTTTAATTCTTTATAAATGGTGTGTTATAATATCGGTGGAGAATGAATAGATATTAAAGGAGACATATATGAAAAAAGCATTAGACAATCAAATTAAAGAATTAGAAATGATGGCAGTTATTAAAGAAGAACCTAACAAAGGATTCACTTATAAGAAAGTTAAGATTTCGACTGACTTAAAACCTCAAGAGGTTTTAATAAAAATTAAGAGTGTATCATTTTGTGGTACTGATTCACATATTTATAATTATGATCACTGGGCTCAAACAAGATTAAAGTTACCATTAATAGTTGGGCATGAATTCACCGGCGAAATTATTAAAATAGCAGAGGATGTTAAAAACTTAAATATCGGTGATATAGTGAGTGCTGAAACACATATAATTTGTAATACCTGTGAGTTTTGTTTAAGGGGAGAAGGCCATATATGTGAAAATACCGAAATTATTGGTGTTGATAGAGATGGCTGTTTTGCAAGGTATATTAAGATTCCAGCAGCCAATTGTATCGTCAATAATAATGCTAAAAACGAATTATATTTGTCTGTTCAGGAACCACTTGGTAACGCTGTTCATACAGTAACACATTTTCCGGTTAAAGATAAGTCAGTTGTTATTTTAGGGTGTGGACCTATTGGGTTGATGGGTATAGATGTTGCAAAAGCATATGGTGCCAAACAAGTTATTGGTATTGAAGTCAATGAGTATAGAAGAAACTTAGCTAAAGATTTAGAAGCTGATGTTATTATTAATCCGATTGAAGAAGATGTTTATGAAATGATAATGAAAGTTACTGGAGGCAAAGGCGTTGATGTTGTTTGTGATTTTTCTGGTAACAAAGGTGCTATAGAATTAGCGTTTAAATATATTAAGCCAGGCGGAGGTATGTCACTTCTAGGATTGCCTAATGAAAATATATCTATCGATTTAGCGAACGACGTTGTATTTAAAGGTTTAAATATTTATGGCGTTGTCGGAAGAAGAATCTATGAAACGTGGGATAAAGTAAGTTATTTAGTATCAAATGATTTACTCCATTTTGATAAATTTGTTACACATCAATTTCCACTTAGTCAAATCAGTGAAGCAGCTGAAGTGATGAATGGTAAAAACTGTGGAAAAATTATATTAATTCCAGGAGATGATATTGATGAATAATTTAAAGTATTTAGAAAAACAAGTTGAACAATTAAAAGAAGATGGTGTTTACAGAATATTACCTATTAATGAAGGTCCATGTGAAAACGTGATTTCTTTAAACGGTCAAGAAGTAATTAACTTGTCTTCAAATAATTACTTAGGATTAGCAACACATCCACTTGTTGAAGAAGCAGCTATAGCTGCGGTGAGAAAATATGGGGCTGGAACTGGTAGTGTTAGAACGATTGTTGGAAACCAAGCACCATTAGAAGAATTAGAAGTATTGTTGGCTGAATTTAAGCGTGAAGAGGCTGTGACAGTCTTTCAATCAGGATTGAACTGTAATATAGGGGCGATTCAAGCCATTGTAAATAAGGGCGATTTAATCATTTCTGATGAATTGAATCACGCATCAATTATTGATGGTGTGCGTTTATCACGTGCTGATAAGGCTGTATTTAAACATTCAGATATCGAAGATTTAGAAAGAATTTTAAAAGAAAAACGCGATGATTATAATAATGTTTTAATTATTACTGATGGTGTTTTTTCAATGGATGGAGATTTAGCAAAATTACCTGAAATTGTTAACTTAGCCAAAGAATATAATTGTTTAACCTATGTTGATGATGCACATGGAAGTGGTGTGTTGGGCGAAAATGGTAGGGGAACAGTGGATCATTTTCATTTACATGGAGAGGTTGATTTTATTATTGGAACCTTATCTAAAGCAATAGGTGTTATTGGTGGATATGTTGCCAGTAAAAAAGTAGTGAAGGAATGGTTATTACATAGAGGAAGACCTTTATTATTCTCAACGGCATTACCACCAGCTGCCATAGGCGCAACAATTCAATCAGTTAAGTTATTAATGGGTTCAACTGAGTATACAGATAAACTTTGGGATAATGCTAGATATTTTAAAAATAAATTAGCTGATCTAGGTTTTGATATAGGTCATAGTGAAACACCTATCACACCAGTTATGGTTGGTAAAGAAGATTTAACTATGAAGTTCTCAAAAAGATTATTAGACGAGGGCGTTTTTGTTTCAGCAATTGTTTTTCCGACAGTTGCCAAGGGAAAAGGACGTTTACGCTGTATGATTAGTGCGGGCCACACTAAAGAAGACTTAGATTTCGCTGTTGAAAAAATGAAATTAGTTGGAAAAGAATTAGAAATAATCTAAGATGGAATCTAATCGAAAGTATTTTTATATTTTTGTTTCATTAACAGCTTTATTTATTTTGTTTACCGTATTATATATTGGGCCGGAAATTTCACTTCAATTTAATACAAACGATACAGATCCTTATGTTTTCTCTAAATTTTTTATTGTTGTTGTGTTTGGCTTATTGAGTTATTTTGTGGGTTATCAACTTTATGATGAAAAAAATAAAGGTGACTATACAAGGTGGTATGTGATTGCTATTGTATTATTAGCAATTGAGGTTTGGATATTAATCACAAATATTTAATCCAAAGGATGCACAAGCATCCTTTGTTTTTAAGGAAAATATTTTCTAATTTATTAGAAAATATGATATGATATTATACGAGGAGTTTATGATATGACAAAAATAAAAGGGAATTTATTATATGGCCAGTCTGGTGGCCCAACATCAGTTATTAATGCCAGTGCTTATGGTGTGATTACTGAAGCATTTAACAATCAAGATCGTATTGAAAAAGTATATGTGATGAAGCATGGGATTCAGGGTGCATTGAGAGAAGAATTATTCTTAATTAATGATCAACACAAAAAAGATATTGATTTACTTAAACATACCCCAGGATCTGCTTTTGGTTCAGTCAGATATAAACTTAAGGATTATGAAGAAGATGATTCTGATTATCAAACCTTACTGTCTTTATTTAAAAAATACAATATTCGTTATTTTTTATATAATGGTGGAAATGATTCAATGGATACTTGTGCAAAAATTGCACGTTTCATGGAGATTGAGCAATATCAAGTTTCTGTGATAGGTATTCCTAAAACAATTGATAATGATTTGCCTTATACAGATCATACACCTGGCTTTGGTAGTGCGGCGAAGTATATCGCAAATACCATGGCTGAAATCTATTATGATATGTTAGCATATCCAGTTGGGAAAGTTACCATCGTTGAAATTATGGGACGCCACGCTGGTTGGTTAACAGCATCGAGTGCACTTGCATCTATTAATGGGTTTGGACCTGATTTAATTTATGTGCCTGAAAGACCGTTTTCTTTTGATAAATTTAAAAGAGATGTTAAAGAAGTCTACGATAAAAAGAAACATTGTTTGATAGCTGTTTCTGAGGGTATTGTAAATGAAATAGGTCAATTTGTTTTTGCTAAAAGCGGAAAAGATGATTTTGGACATTCTCAATTAGGTGGGGTAGCTGCTAAATTATCAGAGTTGCTTTCACGAGAGTTGAAATTATCAACGCGTTCAGTAGAATTAAGTTCTTCACAAAGAGCTGCGTCACATTATCAATCATTAATCGATGTAAATGAAGCAATTGGTGTAGGAAAACATGGCGTTCAATTAGCTTTAAAGAACCATTCCAATTTAATGGTAGGAATTACAAGAACTTCAAATGATCCATATACCATTACTTATACTTGTTTTGATCTTTTAGCGTGTGCTAATTATGAAAAGAAGATGCCAGATACGATGATTAATATGGAGGGTAATGGAGTTACTCAAGAGTTTATTGATTATGCATTACCTTTAATTCAAGGAGAAAATAAACCTAGATATCGTTTAGGTATACAACAATTCGCTAAGATTAAATAATCTTAGCTTTAATGCGGCTGTGGCGGAATGGTAGACGCGCTACTTTGAGGGGGTAGTATCCTAACGGATGTGTGAGTTCAACTCTCATCAGCCGCACCAATTATAAGGGGGATTTATGAAGAAAAATACAATGTTAAATGCAATGGATACATTAATAATTACTGCAATTGTGGTTCAGTTTATAATTTTCTTACTGAACTATGAAACAGAATGGCTAGTGACTTTAACAGCGGTTTTGCAATTTGTATTTTTATTAATTTATCTGATTTATTCTTTAAGATTAAGAGCTTATTTTGAAACAACAGTCAATCAAGAAGATGTTTTCTTTGAAAAACAATTTTTACAAATAAAAAATGAAATTAAAGATGTGAGTTATCGTGTATCAGATTATTTTGATCGTCAAAGAGATATTAATGATATAAGACATCCTTTTAATCATGTAAAAGTGTATTATCAAAAAAAGATTAAAACTGAAGATGGTAATGAATTAACTTTAGAATTGTTATTGATTACGGATAAAGGAATTTATCTTGTTAATTTCTTTGAAGCACAATTTATTTTGAAAGGCGATTTCCAAAAAGATTTGATAGAAATTCAGTATTCAAAACACAATTCATTCCAAATCATTAATCCATTAAGTCCTGTACATCCAACATTTCAAGAAGTTAAAAAGATTCTTGGTATCAATGATAATTCAATGATTAAACGTTTGATGATTATTAAAAATGAATGTTTTGTTTTAGGTGTTAATACGTTAGACGAAAACCAAGAAATTGCTAAAGAATTAGATATTCCAGTTAAAATTAGAAAATTAATGAATCAAAGTAAAGTTGATTTTTCAAGAGAAATAGTTGAAAAATACATAGAATTATTAGACGAAAAAATTATCGGTTAATCCGGTAATTTTATTTTGGTGAAAGTAGGTGAAGCTATGAAAAAAATATTTGCTGATAAAAAGTTTTATAAAAGAGTTTTAATAATAGCTTTCCCTATTATTCTTCAACAATTATTGACTTCATCAGTTCAATTGGTTGATAATCTAATGGTTGGTACCTTAGGTGAACTAGCAATTGGAGCTGTATCGGTTGTGAACCAACTCTATTTTGTTGTTATTATTGTGACTTTTGGGGCTATGGGTGGTGCTGGTATTTATAGCGCTCAATACTTTGGGTCCAAACAGTTTACTCAATTAAAACAAACATTTAGATTTAAATTATTAATCGCTTTATTCTTATCAACGTTTGCGATTATCATTTTCACACTCTTTGGTGAAGCATTTATACGGATGTTTACAGATAACCCAACGACCATTCGTTGGGGACTTGAATATTTAAATATAGCTAAATGGGTTATGATACCAATGAGTATATCGACAGCTATTTCATCTACTTTTAGGGAAATCGGTATCACAAAACCATTATTATATATTGCAGTAGTAGCTATCTTCTCAAATGTCATCCTTAACTATTTATTAATATTTGGTAATTTTGGATTTCCTAGACTTGGTATTGAGGGGGCTGCGATTGCAACTTTAGTATCAAGGGTGATTGAGTTTTCATTATTGTTAATATTATTAGTTGTTAAAGGTAAGGCCTTTAATACAAATATATTTAAAATATTTAAAATTGATAAGATTTTACTTAAAGTCATTATTATTACTGCTATTCCTTTGGTTATTAATGAGTTTCTATTCTCGTTCGGTCAAACTGTTTTTATGCAATCCTATGCAACAAGGGGAGATAATGCATTAGCGGCTATTAATATAACCAATGCAATTAGTCAATTAGTATTTATTACTTTTGGTGGTATTGGTACCGCCGTTGCGGTATTTATTGGGAATACTTTGGGTGAAAACAAATTAAAAGAAGCAAAAGAGAATTCTAAGAAAATTTTTGCTTTTGCTATAGTATTTGCGATTATATTAGGTGTTATCTTATTTATATTGAGTTTCTTTATATTAAATTTATATGAAATATCCACTGAAACAGAGAATATTGCAAGGTTTAATATAAGAGTCAATGCAATTATGATACCGATAATATCAATGTACATTTCCTTATATTTTACTTTAAGATCAGGGGGCGACACACGCTCAACAATGATTATGGATTCAGGATATATTTGGGTTATTCAAGTCCCAGTTGTCTTATTACTTTCGAGGCTAACAAATCTTGGAGTTATCTATTTATATCTTATTATTCAAGTCTTAGAAATACCAAAAGTATTAATTGCCTATTCACGATATAAAAAAGAATTTTGGCTAAGAAACTTAGCACAAGAAAACAACTCAAATGCAGAAAAATTATTGTTGAAACAGCAA
Organism: uncultured Candidatus Izemoplasmatales bacterium; assembly: GCA_964461565.1. Lineage (GTDB taxonomy): Bacteria > Bacillota_I > Bacilli_A > Izemoplasmatales > Hujiaoplasmataceae > Hujiaoplasma. The sequence goes on from CAYWUZ010000010.1 coordinate 34,332, forward strand.
TTACAACATCTTGACAATTAAACGATAAAACACTATAATGTATGTAATAAGGCAATGAAAAGGACAATGAGTAAAAATGTTTTTAAGAGAGTTAGTGGCTGGTGCAAACTAATAAACAAATTATTCTGTCTACCTTTGAGCTAGGAATAATGATCCTCGTATATCTGCGTTAAAGATTAAGAGCTAGTCATCTAGAACTAAGGTGGTACCGCGGTTTATTTCGTCCTTTACTTTTGTAAAGGACTATTTTTTTTAAAAAAAGGAGAAAATCATGATTAATCAAGAATATATTTTAAATCAACCTGAGTTGGTTAAAAAAGCATTAAAGAAAAAAGGTGTAGATGTTAACTTTGATGGTTTCATTGAAATGAGAAACCAAAGAGTTGAGTTGATTCAAGAAATAGAAGCTATTCGTGCAAAAAGAAACCAATTGTCTAAAGAAATTGGTGTTTATAAGCGCGAGAAGAAAGATACAACTGAATTATTCAATGAAATTGAAACATTGAAAGGTTCTATTACTGATCAAGAAGATTCTTTAAAAAGAATTGAAGATTTAATTAATGAGTTTTTGTTAAAACTTCCAAATTTACCTGATGAAGATTTATTAGCTGGTGATAAAGAGAATAATCAAGTTGTTTATACACATTTAGAACAACCTAAATTTGACTTTAAAGTTTTAGACCATGTTGAATTAGCTACCAAACTTCATGTTATTGATTATGAAAGAGCTGCAAAGATTAGTGGGAAAGGTACTTGGATTTATACAAATGTTGGTGCGAGATTAGAATGGGCTTTATTAAACTTCTTTATCGACCAACATCATAAGGATAATTATGAATTTATGTTAATGCCTCATATTTTAAACTATCAAAGTGGTTTAACTGCTGGACAGTTTCCTAAATTTGAAGATGATGTATTTTGGTTAGATGGCGAAGAAAGACAAAAATTCTTATTGCCAACATCTGAGACTGCATTAATTAACTTACATAGAAATGAAATACTTTCAGAAAAAGATTTACCAAGAAAATATTTTTCATATTCACCATGTTATAGAAAAGAAGCAGGATCTTATCGTTCAGAAGAACGAGGAATGATTAGAGGCTATCAATTCAACAAAGTTGAAATGATTCAATTTACAAAACCTGAAGATTCTGATAAAGCTTTTGAAGAAATGCTTAGTAAAGCTCAATCTCTAATGAATCAATTAGGATTACATTATCAAGTATCAAAATTAGCTGCTCAAGATGTTTCATTTGCGATGAGTCGTACCTTTGATATTGAAGTGTATTTGCCAAGTATTAATATATATAAAGAGGTATCTTCAGTATCAAACTCAAGAGACTTCCAAGCGAGAAGAGGTCTAATCCGTTTTAGAAATGAATCTGGAGAGATTGAATATTGCCACACTCTCAATGGGTCTGGTTTAGCAACATCTAGATTGGTTCCGGCGATATTGGAACAGTACCAACAAAAAGATGGTTCAGTCAAAGTACCAGAGGTATTGGTGCCTTATATGGGTGGGTTAAAAGAAATTAGGTGATACTATGTGTGATCGAGTGAAAGCTTCAATTCATTTAGAAAATTTATGGCATAATTATAATTTGTTAAAAAATATACATCATGATAAAAGAATGATGGCTGTCGTTAAAGCAGATGCTTATGGTCATGGTTCAATTGTTGTTTCTGAATTTTTAGAAACAAGAGGATGTGATTTTTTTGCAGTAACTGATTTATTAGAAGCCATTGAATTAAGAGAAGCTGGAATTAAATCTGATATATTGATTTTTGGAAAAACATCAATAGAAAACATAAAAAAAGTATCAGATTATAATCTCATACAAACAGTTGATTCATTAAGTTATGCAAAGTTAATCAATCATTCAGGTTATAAAATTAAAACACACATTATTGTCGATACAGGAATGAGCCGATTTGGAATTTATAATCATTATCCGAAAGATTTAGAAAATACTAAACATGAAATTAGAAGTATTATTTCTTTGAATAATATTGAAAACTTAGGTATCTATACTCATTTTGCAGCTGCTGATGAAGATAATGAAATATTGACATCTCAACAGTATGATCAATTTAATACACTTATTCATGAACTTGAAAATGAAGGTTTATACCTAGGTTTAAAACATTGTTCTAACAGTGCAGCTATATTAAAATATGAAGATAGATACTTTGATATGGTAAGAACGGGAATAGCCATGTATGGCTATCCTCCAATAGAAACGGATTTAGATTTTAAACCCGTTATGGAAGTGAAAGCCAAGGTTATTGCGATTCGTGATTTAATTCCAGGAGATGGTGTGAGTTATGGTCAAACATATCAAATTACTGAAGCAAAAAGAGTTGCTTCTATAGCGATAGGTTATGCGGATGGATACCAACGTTTATTTTCTAACCAAGATTATTTTATTTATAAAGATCATATATTACCTGTCTTAGGAAGAGTATGTATGGGTGTTACCATGGTCGATGTTACTGAAGTTGATATTCATGAAGGTGAGTTTGTAGAAGTTTTTGGAATGAATAAGTCATTAGAAGAAATGGCAAAAAAAGTTAATACAATCACCTATGAATTGTTAACAAACATGAGTAAAAGAAGAGTTCAATTCGAATATATATTATAAAAGAAAAGGAAGTAGCGACGCTACTTCCTATTTTTTATCATTTCTATAAAATATTGGTGAACGGTTAGATCATCAGTTAACTCAGGATGAAAAGCTGTAACTAATTGATTGTCTTGTCTTGCAGCAACAATTTTATCATTAACAACAGCTAATACCTCAACGCCATTTCTAGCTTCAACAATGTATGGTGCTCTAATAAATACTAAAGGTATTTCTTTATCGTTATTAAACTGAGCAATGGCTTTAAATGAACTTAATTGTCTGCCATATGCATTCTTTTTAGCTTCCATATCCATTGTTTGTAAATAATTACTTTTATAATTTTCTACTTGTTTTGCGAGTAATAAAAGACCAGCACAAGTTCCAAAAGTAGGCAATCCTGATTCAATCATTTCTTTAAGTTTGTCTACCATATCTTGATCTCTTAAAATTCTAAACATTGAAGTTGATTCGCCACCTGGTAAAACGATACCATCCATTGGCTGAAATAATTGATCTTTGTTTCTAATTTGGAAAGTCTCTACGTCAAGTTGTTCAAACATTTTTTGGTGTTCGATGAAGGCACCTTGAAGAGCAAGTACACCAATGACCATTTATTCGCCTCTTTGTCTCATTAATAAATTGATTTCGTCTTCGTTTATACCAACCATAGCATCGCCTAAATCTTCAGAGATTTCAGCTAATACTTTAGGGTTATTATAGTTAGTAACAGCTTTAACAATTGCGTTAGCACGTCTTGCAGGATTTCCTGATTTAAAGATTCCTGATCCAACAAATACGCCTTCTGCGCCTAGTTGCATCATTAATGCTGCATCTGCAGGTGTTGCGACACCACCAGCTGCGAAGTTGACGACTGGAAGTTTTCCGTTTTCTTTAACGAATTTTAATAATTCATAAGATACTCTTAAATTTTTAGCTTCATTAAATAATTCATCATCTGATAAAGAAGTCATTCTTTTCATCTCTGATTGAATTTTTCTCATGTGAATAACAGCTTGGATGACATCACCAGTACCTGGTTCACCTTTGGTTCTAATCATTGATGCGCCTTCTTCAATACGTCTTAAAGCTTCACCTAAATCTTTGGCTCCACATACAAATGGTGCACTGAATTTAGTTTTGTCTATATGATATGTATCATCTGCAGGTGATAAAACCTCAGATTCATCGATATAATCAATTTCTAATGCTTCTAATATTTGTGCTTCGACAAAATGACCAATTCTAACTTTTGCCATCACAGGAATTGTTACTGCGGCTTGGATTTCTTTAATAAGTTTAGGATCGCTCATTCTTGATACACCACCTGCAGCTCTAATATCGGCAGGAATTCTCTCTAATGCCATAACTGCGCATGCGCCAGCTTCTTCAGCGATTTTAGCTTGTTCTGCATTGGTAACGTCCATAATGACACCACCTTTTAACATTTGTGCTAATTCTTTATTTAATTCATAACGTTTATTCATATAATTTCCTCCTTGTTATTGACTTTTTATATCAAATCATCTATATTATAACTGAAACTGGTATTGTTTAAATACTCAGTTATGATATATTTTAGAAGGTCAGATGGTGAAGATATGATTACATTTTATTTTGATGATACAAAAGATATGCCAATGTATGAACAATTATATAGATACTTAAAAGAAGCTATCGAAAAAAATGAATTACATGCTAATGAAAAATTGCCATCTAAGAGAAAGTTGGCCACACATTTAAAAATATCACAAACCACTATTGAAACTGCATATATGCAATTATTAGCTGAGGGATACATTAAATCTGTACCTAAAGTGGGATACTTTGTTTTAGGTAATTTAATTTTCCCGAAAAAAAGAAAAAATAAAACTGTAATAAAAAAGAAAGAAGTGTTGCATTATGATTATGATTTTAAAACAAACATGGTCGACACTGATTATTTTCCTTATCAAAAATTCGCTAAAATAGAAAGAGATGTTATTTTAGATAGATTGCCTGAAGCAATCAATAAGATTGATTACTTTGGTGTCTATAGTTTAAGAGAAAAAATCGCAGATATTTTATTCGCCTATAGAGGGATTGAAGCATTACCAGAACAAATTGTTGTGGGTAGCGGATCCGAACATTTAATTTCTCTATTAGTTTTGTTGCTAGGGAGAGATAAGTTAATATTAACTGAAGATCCTTCATATTTAAAAAATTACTTGTTATATAGAGAATATGGCGCTAATGTTGAAGCTTGTGAGTTAGATGAATTTGGTATATCAATAGATGAAGTCAGAAAATATGAAGCGGATATCATACACACAACCCCATCTCATCAATATCCTACAGGGATCATTACCCCTATTTCAAGACGAATCGAATTACTAGATTGGGCTAACGAAAAAGAAACACGATACATTGTAGAAGATGATTATGACAGTGAATTTAGATTTTCAGGGAATCCTATTCCTGCTTTAAAAGTACTTGATGAGTATGACAAGGTAATCTATATGAATTCATTCTCTAAATCAATATCTCCTGGCTTAAGAGTAAGTTTCATGGTGTTACCTAGATTATTAGTGAAACGTTATCAAGAATCATTTAATTATTTTTCTTGTTCAGTCCCTATTATGACTCAGTTGGCTTTAGAAACATTTATAGAATCAAATGAGTTTGAAAAACATTTAAACAGAATGAAGAATATCTATAAAGGTAAAAGAGATGCATTAATCCAGGGATTACATCAATACTTTTCTGAAAAAATTAAAATTAAAGGCTCAGATGCGGGACTACATTTTTTAGTGGAATTTAAAACTGATTTATCAGAAGATAAACTTGTTGATATGGCAAAAAAAGTGAATATAAGGGTTTACGGATTAGGTGAGTATTACATAAGTAAAATCAAAAGATATCCTCATCCTACATTAATATTTGGATATTCTCATTTAAAAATAGAAGAGATTGAAAAAGCATGTTTTCTTTTAAAAGAAGCTTGGAGTAAAATTTAGGTGAAAATTTAAAAAAAGTGATGGTCTATGTAAGCGCTTTATGATAAAATTAAAAAATGTAGAGGTGATACATCGATGAGAATAAAAGAACATCCAATTTTGAAATTTGATTATCAAAATGAAATTCATTTCACCTATAACCAAAAACCTATGATTGGTTATCAGGGAGATACAATAGCCGCTGCTTTATATGATAATGGTATAAGACATTTTTCTGACTCAGTTGTCCATGAACGTCCTCGTGGATTATATTGTGCGATTGGAAATTGCGGATCTTGTTATATGACTGTTAATGGTGTTGATAATGTTAAAACTTGTATGACTTTATTAGAAGAAAATATGCAAGTGACATCAGAAGTAAAAGAGGAAAACCATGATTAAACGTGATTTAGTAATCGTTGGTGGTGGACCTGCAGGATTAAGTGCAGCGAAAGTAGCTTTAGATGCTGGAATGACCGTAACTTTGATTGAACGTTTCAATCAATTAGGAGGTCAATTGATAAAACAAACCCATAAATTTTTCGGTTCAAAATTACAGTATGCTAAAACAAGAGGTTTTGATATTGCTAAAATTTTAATCGATGATTTAGTTGGTTATGGAGATCAAATAGAAATTTTATTGGATGCGACTTGTGTTGGTTTTTATCCTGATAAAGTGTTAACCGTTTATCAGTATAATAAATACATGAAATATTCTGCTAATTCAGTTATTATCGCAACGGGTGCTAGTGAAAAAATACTGGCTTTTGAAAATAATGATTTGCCAGGTATTTATGGTGCAGGCGCCATTCAAACTTTAATGAATATTTACGGTATACAACCTGGAAAAGAAGTTGTTATGGTGGGTAGCGGTAATATTGGATTGATTGTTTCATATCAATTAATTCAAGCTGGTGTGAAGGTTAAAGCCTTGATAGAGGCTGCTTCAACCATCGGTGGCTATTTGGTTCACGCATCTAAACTAAAACGCTTAGGCGTTGATTTTTTGATGAATACAACTGTTAAGAAAGCTGTTGGTGATAATCAACTAGAAAAAGTTATTACTGTTAAATTAGATGAAAAGTGGCAAGAAATTCCTGGTTCTGAACAAGAAATAGAAACAGATGTTTTATGTATATCTGTTGGATTGAGTCCTTTACACCAACTATTATCTATGGCTGGTGCGAAGATGATAGATGTTAGTGAATTAGGTGGACTAGTGCCTAAGAAAACTTGTGATTATGAAACGACCATTGAACATGTTTATGCATGTGGTGACGTAACAGGGATAGAAGAAGCGTCTTCAGCTATGGTTGAAGGAAGAATTTGCGGTTTAATGGCTGCGAATCACTTAGGCTTTAAGCATCCAAATGCTGAAACATTAGAAAATGATTTAAATAATCAATTATGTGTATTAAGACAAGGGCCATGTGGTGAAAAAATCAGATGTGGTTTAAAAAAAGTAGGTGAAATCTATGATTGAGAAAACAGCTGTCCCAACCAAGGAAATGATTAGATCAAGATTTCCTGAAGATAAAAAAGTTTTATTTAGACCTAAAGCAATAATTGAGTGTTATACAGAAATACCGTGTAATCCTTGTGAAACAAGCTGTCCTTTCCATGCGATTACAATCGGGGAAGATATAAATGCTGTTCCACAAATAGATTTTGATAAATGTACAGGATGTGGAATATGTGTTCATTCATGTCCAGGTTTAGCAATTATTGTCGCAATGATTAAAAACGGAAAAGCTTATTTTAAAATTCCTTATGAGTTATTACCATTACCTATTGTAGGTGAAAAATGGCTAGCAGTAAATCGTAGTGGTGAAGTCATTAGTGATTGTAAAATAGAACAAGTCATGCCTGGTAGAAAATCAACGAATACAACAAATGTTATTACAGTATCTCTAGAACAACCGTATTTATATGACTTTGTGACCATCAGGAGGAATCATGAGTAAAAAAGATATTATTATTTGTCGTTGTGAAGACGTGTCATTGGCAGATATTCATGAAGCGTTAGATATGGGTTACCGAGATTTTGAATCTATAAAACGTATATTAAGAGTTGGAATGGGACCTTGTCAAGGACAAACGTGTTCTCATCTAATAAAAAATGAAATAGCTAAATATAATAAAGTTCATCCTGAAACAGTGGAAATTCATAAAACAAGACCTTTAGTTTCTGGTGTTGTTTTAAAAGATATTGCGGAGAATCAAGATGAAGAATAAAGCAGATATCGTTATCATTGGCGCAGGTATAAGCGGATTAAGTATTGCTTATAATCTCGCCTTAAAAGGTATGAAGAATATTAAAGTCATTGATAAAAGTCACTTTTTAGCTGGAGCTACAGCTCGATGTGGGGCTGGCGTAAGGCAACAATGGGCAACGGAGTTAAATTGTATATTGGCTAGAAAATCTATTGAGTTTTTTTCTCATGCAAATGAAACTTTAGATTATCATAAGGATATAGAATTTAAGCAAGGTGGTTATTTAATTTTATCCACTTCTAAGGAAGAAGATGAACAGTTTTCTAAAAATGTTAAACTACAAAATTCTCTAGGTATTCCTACAAAACATTTAAGTAAAGCTGAAGCTTTAGAAATTGTGCCTCACTTAAATCCTGATAGTTTTTCCACAGCGACATTTTGTCATACTGACGGACATGTGAATCCGTTTTTAATGAGCGAAGCATATTATTTAGCTGCTCAAAAATTAGGTGTTGAATTCTATTTCTTTAATGAAGTCAAAGAAATCGTTATGGAAGATGGTATCATTCAAAAAGTAATAACTGATAAAGTTGAAATAGAAACGAATAAAGTGGTTGACGCAGCTGGAGGTTTTTCTAAAGAAATTGGTGAAATGGTTGGTTTAGATATTCCTGTTTATTCTGAAAACCATGAAATTTTAGTCACTGAAAGAACAAAACCGATGTTAGAACCAATGGTGATGAGTTTTTCTAAAAATATTTATTGCCAACAAGTACCTCATGGTTCAATTCTAATGGGTAGAAATAATCCAGAAGCCTTACATAATCATGATGTTTCTAGTAGTTGGAAGTTTTTAGATGAAATGGCGAAAACAGTTAATCATATTTTACCTGAGGTCGCTAAACAAAGAGTGATTAGAACTTGGGGTGGATCATATAATATTTCGCCAGATTTCCAACCAATTATTTCTGATTCTAAAGTTCAAAACTTTTTTATCGCTTGTGGTTTTTCTGGGCATGGATTTATGTTTGCGCCAATTACTGGAGAACTATTATCAGAAATTATTATGGGTGAACCAGTTGAATCTTATGCAAAAGATTTACATATAGATCGTTTTGATCATATGGAAAATATAGATAGAGAACATTCAGTTGTTTAAAAAAAGAGAGGAGATTTATTATGGCAATTTATAGTTATATTACAGAAGAACTAACAAATTTCGGAAATGAAGCAAACAGAAAAGCTTATCAAGAGGGGCTTAATACAGTTAGAGGGTATTTAGGGAAGAAATATCCACTTATTATCAATGGAGAACGAATCTTTACAGATCGTTTTGTCCGTTCTTTAAACCCATCAAATCATAAAGAAGTGATTGGTGAAATTTCTCAAGCAGGTATGGAAGAAGCAAAAAAAGCAATGGATTCAGCATTAAAAGCTTTTGAAACTTGGAAAAAAGTTGATCCTAAAGTAAGAGCTGATGTTTTGTTTAAAGCAGCTAATATTTTAAAAAGAAGAAAACATGAAATATCTGCGTTAATGACTTTAGAAGCGGGTAAACCTTGGAATGAAGCTGATGCGGATACTGCAGAAGCAATTGACTTCTTAGAGTACTATGGACGACAAATGTTAGAGTTAACAACTATTGATAATAAAATATTGAGTCGAAGAGATATTGAAAGAAATGAGTATCGTTATATTCCTTTAGGTGTCGGCGCGATTATCACACCATGGAATTTCCCAATGGCTATTCTAACAGGAATGACATCAGCGGCAGTTGTGGCTGGAAATACAGTTTTATTAAAACCTGCTTCAACAACACAAGTGATAGCTTATAAATATATTGAAATTATGGAAGAAGCTGGATTACCTAAAGGCGTTATTAATTTTGTTCCTGGTAAAGGTTCTGAAACCGGAGATTTTATTGTTAAACATCCGAAAACGCGTTTTATCTCATTCACAGGTTCAAGAGATGTTGGTGTTCAAATATATGAAAACGCAGCTAAAGTAAGAGAAGGACAAATTTGGTTAAAAAGAGTAATCGCAGAAATGGGCGGGAAAGATGCTATCTTAGTTGATAAAGATACAGATGTAGATATGGCAGCTCAAGCAATTGTTACATCGGCATTTGGTTTTTCTGGTCAAAAATGTTCAGCGTGTTCAAGAGCAATTATTCATGAAGATGTTTATGATGACATTGTACAATTAATTAAAGAAAAAACTGAAAAAATTGTTTTAGGAAATTCTGAAAAATTTGAAAATAAAATGGGTCCTGTAAACGATATATTAGCCTTTAATAAGATTTCTGAGTATATAGAAATCGGTAAATCAGAAGGTAGATTGTTAACAGGTGGAAAAGCAAATAATGAGACTGGTTATTTTATTGAACCTACTGTATTTGTTGATGTTGATCCACAAGCAAGAATTATGCAAGAAGAAATTTTTGGTCCTGTTTTAGCAGTTACAAAAGTTAAATCATTCGAAGAAGGTTTAGACGTTGTTAATAATACTGAATATGGATTAACTGGAGCTTGTATATCTAATAATAGAGAACATTTAGAAAAAGCTAGAGAAGATTTCCATGTTGGTAATCTATATTTGAATCGTAAATGTACAGGCGCAATTGTTGGATATCAACCGTTTGGTGGTTTCAATATGAGTGGTACAGATTCAAAAGCTGGTGGGCCAGACTATATTATGTTACATATGCAAGGAAAGACAATATCAGAACAATTTTAATTAAATTGACCAGTCACTTGTATGACTGGTCATATTTTTAAGCATTTAGTTTGAATTCGAAATAAATTTATGAGATAATATAAACATAAAAGGAGTGACAAAATGAAAACATTTAATGCAACAGCTAAAAAGTTAAAAGAAGGAATGCAAGTTGAAGTTAATTCAGCTGGATTCAAAATGATATTTGATGAGCCTGAACAAATGGGCGGAACTAATAAAGGAATTAATCCTATGAGTGCAAGTTTAGGTGTTATGGGTGCTTGTCAAACAATAGTAGCTTTCATGTTTGCGAAACAAAAAGGTATTGAACTTGAAGATTTCTTTGTTGAAATCGAAGGCGATATGGATATGGAAGCATTAATGAAACAAAATGGACATCGCACTGGTTTCAGTGAAATAAGATATAAAATGCATTTTAAAGCGAATGCTAGTGAAGAAGCATTAGAAGAATTTTCTCATTTTATCGAACAAAATTGTCCAGTCAGCGATACAATGAAACAAGGTTCAAAATTGGTTAATATGGGAATAGTGAAGGAGAACAACTAATATGGAATTTTTGCAAGCACTAAAAACAAGACATTCAGAATATGTTTTATCAAAAAATATTACAATGAATGAATCTGATTTACAGGAATTTTTGAAAGACATTTTAGTACATACACCATCAGCTTTCAATTCTGAAAGTCAAAGAATGGTTGTTTTAACCAATGAGAAACATGATTTTTTATGGGATCAACTCATTGAAACAATGAGAGGTATTGTCAAAGGTGAACAATTCGAAAATACAAAAGCAAAATTAAATGGTTTTAAAGCAGCTTACGGTACTATTTTGTTCTTTGATGATTTGGAAGTTACTGAAAAATTACAAAATCAATTTCCATTATATAAAGAAAACTTTGCTAAATGGTCAATTGAACAAAACGCAATGTTACAATCAAATGTATGGGTTGGATTAAGAACAAAAGAAATTGGCGCTTCTTTACAACACTATAACGAATTGATTGAAGCTTATGTGAAAAAAGAATTTAATATACCTGAAAAATGGGAGTTAAGAGCTCAAATGCCATTTGGTTATATTGAAGCAAAAGCTGAAGCAAAACCACACTCAGAAATAAACAAGCGTTTTCTATTATTAAAATAAAAATTTCCTCTTGTATTTTAAAAAGAATTCTTTTATAATAAAAACATCTTAATAATTTAGGTCGTATAAGTTGATAATATGGTTCAACGTTTCTACCTCGCCTCCGTAAATGGCGAGACTACGGCTATTCATGAACGATGTGATTAGCCTTAGATTTTTTTTCTAAGGCTTTTTGTATGGCCTAAGTTATAAAAAATTATAGGAGGGTTTCGTGGATAAGGTAAGACAAGGTTTAAACAAGTTTTTCAAGATTGAAGAACGCGGTTCTACAATCACCAAAGAGTTATTAGGAGGATTAACAATCTTTCTAGCAATGGTATATATTTTACCAGTCAATGCAGGTATCTTAAGTGATGGTACTGGTTTGACATTTGGTTCAGTATTTGCCGCAACTGCAATCGCAGCTGGATTAGCTTCGATTTTAATGGGGTTACTTGCTAATTTCCCTATTGCTTTAGCTTCAGGTATGGGTGTTAATGCGTTTTTCACTTATACTGTTGTATTAACTTTAGGCTTTACAGCTTATGAAGCATTAGCAGCTACGTTTATTAGTGGGATATTATTTTTAATTATCTCGGTAACTGGAATTAGAAAAATTGTCATCAATGCAATTCCTAAGAACTTAAAACTTGCGATTGGTGCTGGTATTGGTTTCTTCATTGCCTTTATCGGTTTACAAAATGCAGGGATTATCGTTGATCACGGAACAACATTAGTGACACTAGGTGATTTATCTCATCCAACTGTTTTACTAGCATTGTTTGGGATATTACTTGTTTTTGGATTTTTAGCTTATAACAAGAAAATCACTAGTTTCGCAATCATTATTTCGATTGTTGTGACAGGTATCCTTGGTGTTTTACTAGGACTAATATTCCCTTCTTTGGCGGATGTTATGCCTTCAATTACTAATGATAATGCTGGTAGTATTTCGGATATGGCTGATGTATTTGGTAAAGCCATTACAACAATACCGGACTTATTAGTACAACCAATGGCTTATGCGATTATCTTTACTTTCTTATTTATTGATTTCTTTGATACATCAGGAACGTTAGTGGCAGTTGCTCATGACGCTAATTTATTTGATGAAAATGGTGAATTAATGAACGCTGAAAAAGCGATGATTGCAGACGCAACTGGAACAATCATTGGTTCAATCGTTGGTACTTCAACAGTCACATCATTTATCGAAAGTTCTACTGGTATTAAACAAGGCGCTAGAACTGGTTTATCAGCGACTGTTGTTGGGGTATTATTCTTGTTATCATTATTGATTTATCCTGCTTTTGGATTTGTTGGTGGTGTGAATGGATTATCTCCTGTAACTGCACTTGCTTTAGTTTATGTTGGTGCTTTAATGATTTCTGCATTAAAAGACATTGATTGGAATGATCATGTTATTGTTCCTGTAACGTTTATTACAGTAATGATTATGCTTTTAGCTTATTCAATTCATGATGGAATTGCTTTTGGCTTCATCTTCTATACATTGATGATGTTCATTGCTGGAAGAAAAAAAGAATTGAATTTAACTATCTATATTTTGGCGGCTTTATTCATTATCAATTATTTCATTTATTTCGTCATTATACTTTAGTATTCATTGATAAATTACATCCTTTTCATTTACTGAAAAGGATGTTTTTTTTAACTAAAAAAATGTATAATAAGATAAGGTGATAATATGTGTGGACGTTTTACAATCACAAAAGAAAAAGATGAAGTGATTGAATTTCTTAATAATCATTTTCAAATTAAAGAATTAAATGACATTGATTTACCTAAATATAATATTGGTCCTGGTCAAGACCTATTATCGGTGATTTATGATGGAAATCATTACCGTGCTGGATTCATCCCTTGGGATTACAAAACAAGTTATAAAGGTGAGTTTAAGCAAGTGATTAATGCAAGAAGTGAAACAATCGATCAATTGTTTTCTTTCAAAAACGCTTTTAAGAATAAACGTTGTTTAATTTTAGCCGATGGTTTTTATGAATGGGACCAACAGACTAAACAACCTTATAGGATTACGAAAAAAGATAATCATCTTTATTTTTATGCAGGAATTTACGAACGCTTTAACAAAAACGATAAAAATACATTTGGTGCGCTTATTATTACAACGGAAGCGAATGAGTTAATAAATAAACATCATCAGCGAATGCCTGTTATACTTGATGTTGAAAAAGCCAAAAATTATCTAAGTCAAGATTTATCTATCGATGAACTTAAAATGCTTTTAGAACCATACCCTGAGAAATTAATGAGTTTATATCCAGTCAGTAAAGATGTGAATCATATGAAGAATGACTCAATTGAATTAATAAAAAAAACGACTATTATTTAGTCGTTTAATTCTAGAATATAAGTTCGTTTCTCTTCTGTTTCATCAACTTTATTAAAGCCCATTTTAATCAGATATTTATCATGTCTTTCATTATCTGAAAACGTAATAAGTTTTTTATAACCCTTTGTTAAAAATATGCTTTTATTTTTATCATAGATATATTTTCCTGCTTTAAAATCTCTATAACTTGGAATCACATAATCAAGTTCTACTTTTAATGTGTCTTTGTCATATGGATTGGCAGCGAAAATACCCACAGGCATAATATCTCTTAAGATATAAAAACTGTATTCTGCGTCTCTAACATTAATCTCCATATTTGGATAAAACTTATTGAAATCTGTTTTATTGTGTTCAATAAAATAGTCAATATACTCATTATTTTTTTGAATCTTTAAAATATTAAAGTATGCTTGATTCGTGTAAATTTTATACAAATAATAAATATTTGTTAAAGCAGTAAACAAGTTTAATATGGCGACTGGGTAAGTTTTTATGATAACAGCATAAACAACAAACGTTAATGAACCGAATAAATTTATCCATCTCAGTTTTTTTGTCGATGACATAATTAATGAAACTAAAATTAATATGGATGCCGTGTAACCAATTGCTTCAGTGTACATAAGAATCACTCCTTTTCTATATTACTTTTTAACCTATGATATTATATCATAAATAAAAAATATTAAAACAATTAGTTACTATGAATTTTTGGAGGTAAGAAGATGAATCATTTAGTTAAAAACAAACAACCATTACTTGATAAGTTTGGAAGGTTATCAGAACCTGGGTATGCAACAACAGAAATTTTTGAATACAACCCTGAAATGATTTCTGCAAGTAAGTGGCGTATTAAAGAATGGGATTACTATGCTATTCTTTCTGAAGACTATGGATTTTCATTTACGATAGCTGATCTAGGCTATTTAGGTTTAATTTCTGTTTGTTTCTTTGATTTCAAAGAAAAAACACAGATTAATAAGACAAAAAAAGTTTTATTTCCTTT
>CAYWUZ010000011.1:0-42679 GCA_964461565.1 uncultured Candidatus Izemoplasmatales bacterium
CCACGGATTACCAAGTAATCCTCTTCCTATCATAACAGCATCCACACCGGTATAATCAATCATTCTTTTTGCGTCTTCTGGTGTTAAAATATCCCCATTACCAATAACTGGAATAGAAACAGCATTCTTAACTTCTTTAATAATATCCCAATCAGCATGTCCTGTATACATATCCGTTTTTGTTCTTCCGTGAATTGCTATAGCTTTTGCTCCGGCTTTTTCTATTCCTTTAGCAAATTCAACAGCATTAATTGATTGGTGATCCCAACCTTTTCTAATTTTAACCGTAACTGGTTTTTTTACATTTTTAACCACTTCTTCAATGATTTTAAAAGCAAGATCTGGTGTTTTCATTAAAGCACTTCCAGCACCTGATTTTACAACCTTAGTGACTGGACAACCCATATTAACATCTATGATGTCAGCGTTCGAATATTGATCTATAAACATAGCTGCTTTAACCATGGAATCAATCTCTGAACCGAATAACTGTAAAGCAATGGGCTTATTTTCATCTAATACTTCAATCATCTCATGTGTTTTCTTGTTTTCATATAACAAGCCTTTATCAGAAATCATTTCGGTATATATAAGACCAGTTCCAAATTCTTTTAAAATAATGCGATATGCTAAATTAGTTACACCTGCCATAGGTGCAACGATTACTTTATTTTTAATTTCTACATTTCCAATATAAAAACTCATATGACCACTTCTTTCTAATACATTATATCTTATCTTTTTAAAATATCAAAACAATAGATTTTTATAATGATTATGTTATAATACCTATCAGGAAGTGATAAATATGAGAGATTATTTAGTAAAAGCATATGCTTTTAATGGTACTGTAAGAATATACGCAGCTTCAACCACTCAACTTGTTGAAGAAGCACGACAAATTCATCAAACATATCCAGCTGCTTCGGCTGCTTTCGGAAGATTATTAACAGCCTCTTTAATTATGGGCGCTATGTATTCAGAAAATCAAACTTTAACCATTAGAATTAATGGAAATGGTCCTATTGGAAAAATGATTACTAAAGTCGATGCTCATGGACATGTTAAAGGCACTGTTGAAAATCCGCAAGTACATTATTCATACAAAGATAAACTAGCTGTAGGAATGGTTGTTGGAAATAATGGTTATATTCATGTTACAAAAGATTTAAAAATTAGAGATGTATTCACCTCTAGTTCTGAGTTACAAACAGGTGAGATTGCTGAAGACTTCACCTATTATTTCGCTAAAAGTGAGCAAATTCCTTCTTCTGTAGGTCTTGGAGTATTAGTAAATGAAACTAATGAAGTATTTGCAAGCGGTGGATTCATTCTTCAAGCAATGCCTGGAGTAAAGGAAGAAACCCTTATAAAAATCGAAGAAAATATCAAAGCAATGAGACCAATATCTGAACTGATAAATGAAGGAAAAACACCTGAACAAATCGTTGAAGAAATCACGAAAGGTGATCATGAATTTGTTGAAGAAATGCCTTTATCATATGAATGTGATTGTAGTAAAGAAAGATTTTCTAGTGGTTTAGCAACGCTCGATAATGAAGAACTTGATTCAATGATTGAAGATAATGAACCTATTGAAGTTACTTGTGATTTCTGTAAAACACATTATCATTTCTCGATTGATGAAATCAAAGAAATAAAATTCAATAAATAAAGCAAAAAAAAGAGTCAAGCGCATTTTATTTTCATTTAAGCGCATGACTTTTTTAATTATTTAGTTGGTTTATAATAACTTAATGGATATTTATCAGTTAATGTTTTTACTCTTGATTTTACTTCAAACAATACAGCTTCATCTTCTGGATTTAATAAAACCATATCTATTAATATAGCAACTTCAATAAAATCCTCTTCTTTAAAACCTCTAGTCGTCATTGCTGGTGTTCCTAAACGAATACCAGATGTAATAAATGGTTTTTTAGTATCATAAGGTATCGTATTTTTATTACAAGTAATATTAGCTTTATCAAGTAAGTTTTCTGCTTTTTTACCTGACATCTTCGCTTTAGATAAAACATCTAATAATAATAAATGATTATCAGTTCCATTAGAAACGACATGGTAACCTAAATCAATAAATTTATCAGCAAATGCTTTTGCATTCTTTACGACTTGCTTTTGATAAGTTACAAACTCTTCTGTTAAAGCTTCTCCAAAAGCAACTGCTTTAGCAGCGATAATATGCATTAAAGGTCCACCTTGAATTCCTGGAAAAACAACACGATTCACATTTTTAGCAATCTCTTCATTATTTGTTAAAACAATTCCACCTCTAGGACCTCTTAAAGTCTTATGAGTCGTTGAAGTAACGATATCAGCGTATTCACATGGATTAGGATGTAATTTTGCCGCAACTAGTCCAGCGATATGTGCCATATCCACCATGAATAAAGCACCAACTTTATCACAGATTTCTTTAAATCTTTTAAAATCAATCATTCTTGGATATGCACTAGCTCCCGCAACGATTAACTTTGGTTTTATTTCCATTGCTTTTTCTTCTAATTCATCATAATTAATAGTTTCAGTTTCTTTATCAACAAAATAAGGATAAAAATCATAATCAATTCCACTAAAACTTAAAGGATGTCCATGAGTTAAATGTCCACCTTGATCTAAAGCCATTCCCAATACTTTATCTCCTGGTTCTAATATAGCGCGATAAGCAGCCATATTAGCAGTTGATCCAGAATGTGCTTGCACATTAGCGTATTCGACATTAAATAATTTTTTTATTCTTTCTATTGCTAAATCTTCAGCTTTATCAACAAACTCACATCCGCCATAATATCTTTTTCCTGGATACCCTTCTGCGTATTTGTTTGTTAATACAGACCCATCTGCTTCTAATACTGCTTCAGAAACAAAGTTTTCTGATGCAATTAATTCGATGTGACTTTGTTGTCTTTCGAATTCCTCTTGGATAATATCAAATAATTGCTTATCCGTTTTTTCTAAAATCATATTAAATCCTCCTCTTTAAATACTTTATATAAATTCTTTATTTCTTCTAAACTTAAAGCTTCAGCTCTTATTTTATCATTTATATCTAATTTGTCTAACAAGATTTTAATTTCTTCTTTTTCTATAGAATAACTAGAATTTATGTTATTAACTAAAGTTTTTCTTCTTTGAGAAAAACATTGATGAACAAAATGATAAAAATGAGGATTTCTTTCTTTATCATTATATATATCCAATCTAATAACCGCTGAATCAACCTGTGGTCTTGGTTTAAAAACAGTTTTAGGAACTTTGAACATATATTTAGCATCAGATTGATCCTGTATAATAATTGATAAAGCATTATAATCTTTCGTATTTGGTTTTGATGTTAACCTTTGAGCAACTTCTAGTTGCATCATCAAAACCAAACGATTAATTTTATGACTTTCTTCAAGAATTTTCATAATAATTGGTGTTGTAATATGATATGGTAAGTTACTTATAACAATGACATCACTTGCATTATCTAAGTACTTCGAAATATCACTATCAATATTTTCTACTTTTAAAAAATCTTGATGTTCAATATGAATGTTATCCTTATCTTTAAATAAGTTATTAAGATGAGGTATTAAGTCATTATCAATTTCATATAATAATAATTTCTTTGATTGTTTGACTAAGTATTTAGTCAGCGCTCCAAAGCCTGGTCCAATTTCTATAACATAAGAGTTTTCATTAATATCCGCAGAATTTACGATTTTCTTAATTATATTTTCATCTAATAAGAAATTTTGACTGTATTTTTTCTTAATAAAAAAATTCTTGCGATTAACTTGGTCGTTCACATAATCATTATGATCCATATATTATCTCATCAATCCTTTCTAAGGATATATTAAGAAGATTTAAGTATTTTAACAAAGTTTTTACATTAGAATAAGGAATAAATAATTCTTTACATAATTTCTTTCTTAAGTAACTCGAATTTTCTTGATTCGCTAAACCGCGTATCATTAAATCATTAAGATGAATAGATTGTACTTCAGAAACCATATTCAATTTATGGTTTAAAGCTTCAAAAATATCCTCTTTTGAAGCATGTTCAATACCAACTTTTTTTTTGTTTTTGCTGATGGCTTTATCTTTACTAATGGTCGCTATAGAGAATGAACCACCTGTTTCAATAATCTTATTCATTATTTGTTTTCCAGGAAAATCAGGATCCAATAACAATATAACTTCATTTTCAAGACTCGCTTTATAAATAGTGTTTAAAGTTTCATCAGAAATTTCACTACCATTTGTGATAATAATTGGAATAGAAGGAAAAACACTATTCACTTTGATTTGATCATGATGACCTTCAACTACAATGACTTGAGATTTTCTCATTGATTAACAAAATACCTTTCCTTTATTTTTTCAGGAACGTAAATTGTTATTGCTTGTTTATGAACCTTAATAATCTTATTTCCTTTTCCACCGTATTCCCCATCAATATTCCAACTCTCGTTAGAATTAGTTCTTACTTCTAACTGTGATGTTTTAAATTTTTCAATGAGTGGTGTAGACCAAAAAGGAAACACAAAGTAGATCACATATAAAAGTGGGTTTAAAGGATGAAAACTTCTAAACATAACAACATCTACTTTACCATCATCTAAAGCAGGTCTATATACCATATTTAAACCAGCAACTCTTTTGGAATTGATGATCAACATTAAGGAATATATTCCATTTTCTTTTCCTTCATCATGATAAACAGTCATACGCATTTTAGGTATAGAAAAAAACTCTTGTGCGCCTTTAAAAATATAAGCTAAATGACCTATTCTCTTTTTTAGTTTTGAATCTGTGACATAGGATATATCAATAAAAGCTCCTGTCCCAGTGACATAACAAGAGTATCTATCATTTGTTCTTACAATATCCATTTTGACAGGATGACCATTCAATATAATATTAAGGGCTTTATCTATTTTTTTTGTTAATCCTAAACTCATTCCAATATCACAAGTTGTCCCTGATGGAATATACCCAATTCTAGGCTTATAATCATAAGACATAATACCATTGACACATTCATTGAATGTGCCATCTCCACCACTAATCACCATTAAATCATACTTCTTTTCACACGCTTCTCTAGCAATTTCTTCTGCGTGTCCAGGATGATTTGTTTTTCTAATGTCTAGTGTTTGATATTGAGTTTTAATTTTTTCTTCAATATGTGATATGTATTCTTCAAATACTTGCTTACCACTCACTGGATTATAAATCAAAATCGCCTTCATGATTACCTCGTTTCATCTTTATACATTATACCATAATCGTATATAAAATTAAATCTATCTTTAAATACTTAGATTGACAAAAATGCTGTATAATTTGATATAATACAAGTGGTGGTGATGCTATGAAAGAAATCAATGCTGTCTTATTTGATTTAGATGGGACTCTTGTTGATTCAAACCAATTACTAATAGATACCTTCAAAAATACTCTGGATTTATTCTTTCCAAATTTAGTGTTTAATACAAATGATTACATTTATATGATTGGCCCAAGTCTACAAGAAACTTTTTCTAAATATGAACCAGATAACCAAAAAATAATGATGATGATTAAACATTTTAGAAATTATTATAAACAAAACGAAACTAATTTAATTCAGATATACCCTAATGTCATCGAAACATTAAAACAATTAAAAGAACTCAATATACAAACAGGTATAGTCACGACAAAACTAAAAGAAGCAGCGATTTATTCTATTCAATATTTCAATTTAGACCAATACATAGATATCTTTGTATATCTCGACCATGTTAAAAAACCAAAACCAGATGCAGAACCAATTCTTCTTGCAAAATCAATGCTTATTAATCCTGATGAAATCATAATTATAGGAGATAACCCAAGTGATATATTTGCAGGAAAGAATGCTAATATACTTACTTGTGGCGTTGAGTGGACGTATAAAAGAGATGATTTAATAAAATCAAAACCGCATTTCTGGATAACTGATTTTAACGAATTAATACCAATGATTAACCAATATAATAAGGAGGCTATATAATGAACTGTATTTTTTGTCGCATCATTCAAGGTGAAATTCCTAGTTACAAAGTTTATGAAGATGATTATGTCCTTGCTTTTTTAGATATTTCACAAATAACAAAAGGACATACTCTAATCATGCCAAAAAAGCATGTAAAGAATGTTTATGAAATGGATGAAGAATTAGCTTCACAAGTGTTCAAATCAGTACCAAAGATAGCTAACGCTATAAAGAAAGCATTTAATCCAATTGGTTTAAACATTATTAATAATAATGAAAAGCCACACCAATCAGTAGACCATTTCCATATACACTTAATCCCGAGATATGAAAATGATCAATTTGATATTGCTTTTATCAACAATCAAGAACAATATCAAAATGAAGACTATTTAACTGTCCTCAAACAAATTAAAACAAACCTATAAAAATAAGGAGAAAATCAAATGATTTTCTCCTTAATTATATTTAGTCATTATATCATTAAAACTAATATCCAGTTTAAAGTCATCTATGACTCGATCAATATCAATTAGAATATCCTCTAATTGTTTTAACTCAGTTTTTGAAAAATCGCTTAAAACATAATCTTTCATTTCAATATTTTCTGATTTATCAATACCAAATCTAATACGATTGAATGATTGAGACCCTAGATGTTCGATGATTGACTTAATACCATTATGTCCACCAGCACCACCTTGGTACCTTAATCTTAACTTACCAAACGGTAAATCAACATCATCGTATACAATCAAAATATCTTCAATATTTATACTATAATAATCCATTACTTTTCTTACTGCATTACCAGATAAATTCATGTAAGTTAATGGTTTAATTATTATCAAATCACCATATTCCGCTATTTCCGCGGTAAATGTTGATTTTTTCTTTAGAGATAAATGATTATATTTAATATAATGATCAATTGCCATAAAACCAATGTTGTGTTTTGAGTTTTTATATTTTTTTCCAGGATTACCCAATCCAACAACAAGCTTTTTCATTATTTTGATCTCGGTAATACAACCACATAACGATTAGGTTCTTCTCCATCAGATTTAGTGATAACATCACGCCAATCTGAAAGTTTAGAATGAATGATTCTTCTTTCATAAGAATTCATTTTCCCTAATCTAGTTGCTGTTTTAGTTTGAATAACATCCATCGCTGTTTTAGTCGCAAGAATTTCTAGTTGTTTTTTTCTTTGTTCTCTATATCCACCGATATCTAAAAGAATAACATGATATTCTTCTATATATAAGTTGATGTAATTTTTCAAAGCTGTTTGCATTGCTTCTAATGTTTTTCCATTTTTACCAATTAATATTGGATTGTCTTTTGATTCAATATTAAAAAGCACATGTCTCTCATCAAGTTGACTGGCTTCAATAACAGCCTCAACTTGCATATTTTTTAACATTGATTTAAGATATTCAATACCATCATTAATAATATCAAAATCAACAATAGCTTCAACAATATATGATTTGTTTAATCCTAACATTGATTTTTTTTCTTCTAAAACTTTTAATTCAATAAAATCTTTATTGACTCTTAATTCTCCAGCTGCATATGATAAAGCTTGATCATTTAAAGCTTTAGTTTCAAATTTTATTCTTTTCATATAATCCCCTCTTACTATACTTTAGAACGTAATTTTTCGCGTTTTTTATCGATTCCTCTATGTGAGATATAACCTTGGAATATTTGATAAGCAGTACCAATAACCCAGTAGAAAGCAATCCCTGCATTTGTGATTGCAATAAAGAACATCATAACCACCATGAAATACATCATGTATTTCATTGTTTTTTGACTTTGTGCAGCTTTTGCATTTTGTGGACTTGAATGAACCTTAGCAGCTTCACTTCTTTTTTGAACAAGATACTGACTTAAAAACATTAATCCAGCAACAATCAAAGCTAAAGGTAAGTTTGCTAACCAATCTGTATTTCCTAAATCCGTCCATAAAAACTTATGATTAATCACTTGTTCACCATTAGTAAAATAAGCAGAATTATCTAATGGGAATCTTCTAACAACTTGGTACATAGCAATAAAAATTGGCATTTGCAATAAAGGCATTAAGCAACCAAAGATATTAATTTTATATCTTTTATATATTTCCATGGTTTCCATTTGCATTCTTTGTTGAGATGCTTGATCTTTTTTATTTCTATATTTCTCTTGAATTTTGTTTAATTCTGGTTGTGCTAATTGCATCTTGATGGTCATGTCGTTTGTTTTAGCGTAAACTGGCCAACCTAATGTACGAATGACTAAAGTCATAATCAAAAGACCTAACCAATAATAATAAGTATCACCTAGTAAACCAAACAAATTACTCGCATAATAAGTAAACCAACCTAAACCTGTAATCACTGATTCCCAAACACCAGATGGTTCACCAATAGGTTGCTCATATACTTCGCTACTACACGATGTCATTCCAATAAGTAAAAATACCATCAACAATAATAATAAAACCTTATTTTTGTTTTTCATAACTACCGTCCTTTAAAATTTTTGCTTTTTTTAATAATTTTTTTATATTCATATCAATATCGCTATAATTAAGTTCTTGAGATTTTAGCTTTGCGATGATAAAAATATCAACACTGTCATTGATAGAACAATCTTTTATAACTTCTCTTAGTCTTCTTTTCATCTTGTTTCTTTGAACTGCATTCCCAAATTTTTTTGGAACAGACAAAGCATATCTAAAATGCTCTTGATCATGGTTTTTATAATGATAGATGACAAAAAAACTATTTCCAACCGTTAATTTTTTATTCATTAAAGATTGGATTTCGTCGCTCTTTTTAATCCGATATTCTTTTTTCAATATATCCTCCTTAAAAAATCAAAAAATCACCAGTCATATATTTGTCCGGTGACATCAAGTATAAATATATTAAATGGTGAAATTTATTTAATTTTTTAACGGTCAGAAACTGATAAAGATTTTCTACCTTTTTTTCTTCTGTTTGATAGAATCTTTCTGCCATTAGCAGTTGCCATTCTAGCTCTGAAACCATGTGTTCTAGTTCTTTTAGTTTTACTTGGTTGATATGTAAAGCTCATAACAACACCTCCTTATAGTTATTCCAAAACCATGCTATAACATTATACTTAATTTTAAAGTCATTGTCAACTTATTTTAGTTTACAAATGTTCTTTAAAAATATTCGTTTCTTTAAACCCCTTAAAAAAGTTTTTATTGTTGAAAAAAGTTATTAACGATTGTTAAAAAAATATATTGGTGTTAAATTGTGGAAAACTCAATATATTCGCTACAATATTGCGTTTTTTTTCCACAAAAGGTATGTTTATAACTGTTTTCATAAAAAGTTTTCCACATTATTTTGTTGAAAACTAATTAAACAATAACCTTATGGATATGATATATTTATATTGACAGGAGGGCGTATGGAAAATTTCGAGCAAATTTGGAACAAAGTAAAATCTACATTACAGTTAACTTTCGATGAAGAAATATACAATCAGCACTTTGCTGTTATCGATAATGTATTTAAAGTATCCAATAATTACATATATTTAATTGCACCAAATTCATACATAAAAAATAAAATTGATAACTTTTATTTAAATAGACTTAATTACCTTTTAAATGAATATGTTGAAGATCAATATTTATTTAAAATCATCACAAAAGAACAAGCAGCTTTGGAATTAAAAAAAGATGTTAAATACGAAATAAATACACCTGAAGATGATATAGAAAATAAATATAAAACCGGTTTAAACCCTACATATACATTCGATAACTTCGTTGTAGGACCAAGTAACCGTTTAGCATACACTTCAGCCACTAAAGTTGCTGATCAACCAGCAACATTCGCTAACCCATTATACATATTTGGTCATGTAGGTTTAGGTAAAACTCATTTAATGCAATGTATAGGAAATTTCGCATTAGATAATAACCCTCAACAAAAAGTTTTATATGTTAAAACTGATCAATTTATAGAAGATTATGGCAACGCTGCTCAACAAAGATCCTTTGAGAATTTTTCAAAAAAATATGAAGATATTGATATTTTATTAGTTGATGATATTCAATTTTTATCTGGTAAAACTAAAACACAACTTGAATTCTTTAAAATCTTTGAAAAACTAAAAGACAATAACAAACAAATAGTTATAACCTCTGATAGACCAGCCTCAGAATTATTCGATATCATGGCAAGACTAACGTCTCGTTTTGAATGGGGATTAACTGTTGATATTAGTAAACCTAGTTTAGAACACAGAATATTAATTTTAAAGAAAAAATTAAATATTGAAACTTCTGATCCTAAACTCATCTCTGATGATATTTTAGAATATATAGCTCAATTATTTGATAACAATGTAAGAGAATTAGAAGGTGCTTTAAAAAGAGTTTTATTTTATTGTACAGCTTTTAATTATGAATTTAATATTGATAATACTCAAGAAGCTTTAAAGAATCTAATTAACTCAAAAAAAGCAAGTACTCAACCAGTTGATCGTACCAATTATACAAATATTCTTGATATTGTTAGTAATTATTATAACATTAATACAACGGATTTATTATCTAAAAAAAGACAAAAGAAATATGTTTTTGCTAGACAAGTAGGAATGTATATAGTTAAAGAATTATTTGATCCAACTTATAAAAAAATAGGACAAATATTTAATGGTCGTGATCACTCAACAGTTATTTATAGTATTGAACAAATATCTAACTACATTCAAACAGATGAAATCATAAAAAACGACATTGAAAAATTGTTAATAAAATGTGGAAAAAAATAAGTTATAAACTTTATAAATAATGTACATTTTTCGCTAGATATGGTATAATATTTATAGAATTATAAAGGTTTTCCACGAGTTAACACTCACTAATAATAATAATTAAAAGAATAAAGATAATTAATATAAATATAATAGGAGGTTATTTATGAATTTTTCAATCAATACAGATGTATTATTGAACAACCTAATGATTTCACAAAAAGCTTTATCAACAAAAACACCTGCACCTTATTTACAAGGTATTAAATTAGAGGTGTATGATAATGAAATGGTTATGTTGACTAGCAATTCAGATATTTCAATTAAAATATCAATTAAAGATGAAAGTTTAAACATTGAAGACGAAGGTGAAATATTAATACCAGGAAAAATCTTTGTTGAATTTATTAGAAAACTTGATAAAGGTATTGTTGAATTTTCAGTCGTTGATAATAATGTATTAAAAATAACTTCTAACCATACTGATTTATCATTAAACTTATTAAGTGTAGAAGATTATCCTAACATTGAGTTTAATTTAATCGATGGACCTATTAGATTAGAATCTAAGGTCATGAAATCAGTTATCAAACAAACTACCTTCGCAACATCTTCAATTGAAAATAGACCGATTTTAACAGGTGTAAATATTAAAGTTGAAAATGATGAATTAACAGCGATTGCGACTGATTCTTTTAGATTAAGTCAAAAGAAAATTAAAGTCACTAAAAATTATGAAAAAATGAATGTTGTTATACCAGGAAGAAGTTTAGACGAACTTCATAAGATTTTAGAATTAGATCTAGAAGAAATATTGATTCATTTAGATAAAAAATCAATTATTTTTGAATACGGTAATATTTTATTTAAATCTAGATTATTAGACGGTAGCTTTCCAGAAACATCTCGTTTAATTCCTAATGATTTTCCTGTAGTATTAAAATTTAAAGCTAGTGATTTATCAGTAGCTATTGAAAGAGCTTCTTTATTATCTGTAAGAGATAGTATAAGTAGTATCGTTAAATTAAATTTAAAACCTAATCATGATGTAGAAATTACTTCTAATTCTCCTGAAATTGGTAAAGTCGTTGAAGATATAGAACCTTTAGATTGTCAAACATCAACGTCATTAAAAATAGCATTTAGTTCTAGATATTTCTTAGATGCAATTAAGACTTTTGATGACGCTGAAATTTTTGTTAAATTCACTGGTGAAATTAGACCGTTTATTATTGAAAGTGATAAAGATCCTGGATTGATTCAATTAATATTACCTGTTAGAACTGAATAGAATAGATTAAGGATATTTGAAAAAATATCCTTTTTTTGATAGTTTTAATTTTTGGTGTTTTAATAAAAAATATATATGTTATAATTTATATGTTGGTTTATACATAAAAGTTAAAAAACTTTTAAATATAAAAATAAATACAAGAAAAGGGTGTAAAAATGAGTAAAAAGATTGTAGGAAGCCATGCCGAATACAAAAGATTAGAATCAAACATTTTACAAATTTCACAAGAAGCTAAAGCTCAAAAAAAATTATATAGTGATGTGATAGATGCCACTGTAGGTATGTTACATCATGATAATGGAGATGTATTCAAATACGAAATTGTAGAAGAAGTTTTAAAATCATTAAGCGATGAAGAAACATATAACTATGCGCCTGTTAGAGGTAAAAAAACATTTACTGAAGGCGTTTTAAATTGGGTTTTTAATGAAAACGCTAACATGATAAGAGAAAACTTCAAATACAGCATTATACCTACCACTGGTGGTAGTGGAGCGATCAGTAATACTTTTTTTAATTTTAATAATTTTGGTCAAAAAATATTATTACCTAATTATTATTGGAGTCCATATAATAATTTTGCTTTAGAAGCTAATGTGGAATTAGAAACTTATCCAATGTATAACGAATATGGAAAATTTAACGTTGTTGCTTTTAGAGAAAAAGCATTATCACTCGCTAAAGAACAAGGTAGATTATGTACGTTAATTAATGATCCAGCAAATAACCCTACAGGATTATGTATGGATAAAGAAGATTGGGTTGAAGTTATTAAAGTATTAAATGAAGTTGATGATTTAGGAATTCCAGTGATATTAATTCATGACATTGCTTATATTGATTATCAAATGAATGATTTTAAATATTCAAGAGATACTTTTGAAACTTATAAAGATTTAAATGATGAAATATTAGCTGTGGTTGTATTTTCTGGATCTAAAAGTTTTTCTATGTATGGATTTAGAGTTGGAGCTCAAATAGGTATTTCTAAATCACAAGATGTTATTACTAATTTTACGAGAGTTGGTGATTATTCTGTAAGAGGACGTTTCTCAAGCGTATCTCAACCTGGTATGAATGTGATTGATAAAATATTTAATAACGAAGAGTATTTGGCTAAATACTTAAAAGAGCTTAATCACGGAAGAAAATTATTAAAAGATAGAGCTGCTTTATTTCTAAAAGAAGCTGAAAAACATCAATTAGAAATATTACCATATTGTGGAGGTTTCTTTATTAGTGTACCAACAGAAAACAAGAATATATTTGAAGATTTAAAAAATGATCGAGTATTTGTTATTCCAATGCAAAACATTATAAGAATAGCAATTTCATCTTTACCAATAAGTGATGTTCCTGAATTGGTAAGAAAAGTAAAAAAACACGTTTAATCATAAAAAAAAGAAAATCCTTTTAGATTTTCTTTTTTTTTATTTAATTTTATACAAAGAATGTAATTTTTCCTACAGTAATTAAAGAGTAGATATCTAAGACCCAAGTAATAAAAGTACCTACAAAAATCCAGATTAAACCAGCGATGAGATGCCCTTTAGCGATACGATAAATTCCGTATACAATACCATCTAATCCAGGTAGAGCAAGAATCAATCTTAAAATGAAAGGTAATCCATCAATAAATTTTACATATTCGTTCATTAATATACCTCCTTTTGTAATTCTATTATATCACTAATAAAAAATAATAAAAATATTATTAAAAGAATTATAAGGTTTTATCAATAGCCATAGCTATTTTTTTAATTTTTTCGACTAAATTATAATATTTTTCAGGTTTAAGTGATTGTTGACCATCACTTAAAGCAAACTCAGGATTTTCGTGAACCTCAATCATTAATCCATCTGCGCCAGCTGCGATAGCCGCTAGAGATAAAGATTCAATGTACTCCCAATGTCCTGACGCATGAGACGGATCAACGATCACAGGAAGGTTGGTAAGTTTCTTTAAAACTGGAACAGCAGAAATATCTAATGTATTTCGAGTTTGAGTCTCGAATGTACGAATACCTCTTTCACATAAAATAACATCTTTATTACCGTTAGCTAAAATATATTCAGCTGATAATAATAATTCTTCAATGGTATTCACAAAACCTCTTTTTAATAAAATAGGTTTTTTTATTTTTCCTAATTCTTCAAGAAGAATATAGTTTTGCATATTTCTTGCGCCTACTTGGATTATATCAACATTATCAACAAATTTTTGAATGTCTCTTACATCTGTTATTTCGCTGATTACAGGGATTTTATATTTGTTATGTATATCTTTTAATATTTGTAAACCTTTATCTCCTATACCTTGAAAAGAGTATGGACTTGTTCTTGGTTTAAAAGCACCACCGCGAATTATATGTGTGTGATGTTCCATTAAACCTGGTGTTAATCGATCTAAACTTAAATCATCTTCTATAGAACAAGGACCCGCTATTAAAACAATATTATCATCATTAAAAGTTATATTTCCAACTTTGATTTTTCTTTTTTCTTGTTTGATTGATTCTTTATAAGGTTTTTGAATATTAATGACATCTTCAACGAAATCATAAACAGTTAATCGTTTTGTTTCTAATTGAGTTGTATCTCCAATAACAACTAAAAGTTTATAAATATCACCATCTATAAAAGTTGTTTTAAAGTTTTGATGATTTAAAACATCTTGAAGATGTTTGATTTGGACATCCTTAACGTTTTTCTTAAATTTTACTATCATTCATATCCACTCCCATTAAATAATCTATTGCTTCTATATAACCATCAAAACCTTTTCCGACAATTGTTTTATCAACAACATCTGTGATAACTGATACTTTTCTAAAATTTTCTCTTTCATATATATTCGATAAATGAACTTCGATTTTCTTTAAAGAAAAAGCGTTTAAACAATCTCTTAAAGCATATGAGTAATGTGTTAAAGCACCTGGGTTAATAATTAAACCATCATATTTATTTTGTTTTTTTTGAATATAATCAATTATTTTTCCTTCATGATTTGATTGTATCATTTTTACATGAATATGATTAACGCTAGCGTATTTCTGTATATATCGATATAAAACTTTATATGATTGATGTCCATAAATTTCAATTTCTCTTTGTCCGATAAGATTTAAATTGGGTCCATTAATGATCAAAATATTCATAAATAATCGCCTTTAACCTTTCTAAAGAAAATGGGTTGTTTTTATCAATAACTATTTCAGTATCAGATGCTTTTTTGTAAATTGAATGGCGTTGATTATAAAGTTTATTTAAATCATTTAGATCATTAATGAGTGGTCTTGAGTCATAATCAAGATGATCAATTAAATCTAATGATTTATTAATATATATAATAAATCCATTTTGTTTTAATAATTCAACGTTTTTTGTGTTTATTGGTACCCCGCCACCACATGAAATAACAATGCCAGATTTATGGTGGATAGATTGTACAACATAATCTTCTATTTCTCTAAATTTTGCTTCACCAGATAGTTTGAAAATAAGTGATATTTTTATTTTAGCATATTCTTCAATTTTATCATCGGTATCAATCCATTCTTTTTTTAAATCATGACTTAATAATTGTCCGTAAGTTGATTTTCCACTAAAGGGTAAACCGATAAAAACTATATTAACATATTGATGAATAATTTGGTGATGAATATATCTTATAAGTTCTTTATCTATTTTTTTGTTTAATAATATTTCTTCTGTTTTTTTTGCTTGCATTAAAAGCATATATAAACCATTGATTGTCGGAATATTATGTTTTTCTGCTTCAATTAATAGTTTTGTTCTAAAAGGGTTATAGATCAAATCAATGACGAGTTCACATTGAGGAAAATTATAAAAATTGATTAATAATTTATCATTTAAATTTGGATACATGCCTACAGGAGTCGTGTTGATAATAATATGTGTGTCCATATATTTTGTTTGATTTCTTAATAAGTCTTCATTATCTGTCTTGATACTTCTTACTAGTTTAACAACAGACTGAATTGGTTGTTGATGCAAAAAATAGTCTATGGTTCTCGAAGTCGCACCATTACCTATAATGACAATATTTTTATTTGTTAAATCAACTTTGTAATGTTCAATTAATTTTTTAAAACCATAAAAATCTGTATTGTACCCAAAAAACTTATTGTTTTTTTTAATAACCGTGTTCACAGCTTTTGTTTGAATTGAAATATCATCACATTCATCTAAATAAGGTATAATTTTTTCTTTGTATGGGTTTGTGATATTAAAACCATCTAAATCATACTTAAAAATATCTTTAACATCATCAATTGATAATAAAGAATACTCTTTAATAAATAATTTTTCGTGAATAAACTTAGAATAGCTGTGTGAAACATTTTTTCCAATTAATCCATACTTCATTAAAATAATTCTCCATACATTAAGTCTAGTATTCCAAAATTCAAAACTGAATTGATTACCGGATGTACTCTTGTTATTATTTGTGAATCATGTCTTCCTGATATATGAATTTTTGTGTTTGTTTGTTTTTCAGTGTTTACCGTATCTAAATCTTTATCAATAGAAGCAATTGGTTTAATAGCTGTTTTAATGATGATTGGTCTTCCAGTAGATAAACCACCTAAACAACCACCATTATGGTTGTTTTTTGTTGAAACATGGCCAAATTCATAGACATACTCATCATTAACTTCTGAGCC
This sequence comes from uncultured Candidatus Izemoplasmatales bacterium, assembly GCA_964461565.1. Classification (GTDB taxonomy): domain Bacteria; phylum Bacillota_I; class Bacilli_A; order Izemoplasmatales; family Hujiaoplasmataceae; genus Hujiaoplasma. The sequence continues at coordinate 16,805 of CAYWUZ010000011.1, forward strand.
ATAATGTTGGGTAATATCAAAACCACTTCCAAATTCAATTCCTTTGACACTTGGAATTGAAAATAGTAAATATGACAAATAACCTTCAATAGAATGTAAGATTGGTTCTCCAACACCTATAGGCATATTGACGATAGCGGATTCGATAACACCACCTATCGAATCTTTCTTTTTAACAGTTTCAAGAATTAAATCGTTAATGTCATTTTTTATATTACTATTATTTAACGGCATTTCTTCTTGGTTTAAACGTATCAATTCTTCTTTAGAAACATCATTTAATTTAAAGGAAGAATCTTTTATTTTATAAATACTATAAATATGAGATCCAATATAGATGTTCTTTTGTTCAAGTATTTGTTGAGAAATACTACCAACAATCACCCAAAGTGCTGTTAATCGTCCAGAAAACATACCTCCACCCAAATAATCGTTATAGCCCTTGTATTTGATTGATGCAGGAAAATCAGCGTGAGATGGTCTTGGTGTTACATTAAGATTTGGATAATCACTCGATTGAATATCTTTGTTTTTTATTAAAGCGGTTAAAGGAGCACCGGTCGTTATGTTGTTTTTTATACCAGAGATAAATTCATATTCATCTAATTCGATACGACTTGTGCTACCGATTGATTTAGGTCGACGTTTTCCTAAGTTAAAGTTGATTAATTGGTTATTGATTTCAATACCAGGAGGAAGATGATCAATGGTCACACCTATATATGGAGAATGTGATTCTCCAAAAAAAGTTAAAGTAATATTTTTACCAACAGTGTTCATATAATAGCTCCTTATGATATGGTTTTTAACCAATCCTCTAAATTGATTGTTTTAATAATTGGTTTTTCAATATCTTCTAATATAATAATTTTGATTTCTTGATCGATTCTTTTTTTATCTTTTAATATATAGTTAATGAGTTCTTTTTTGTTTAAAGAATCAGATGTTGGAAGATGGTAATCTTCTAAAAGTTTGATGACTTCAGTTTTTAATTGTTCGTTTTCAATCATTTCAATCATTCCTAAAGCAATCGCCTCACCATGTAAATATTTTTGATACTTATAATAACTTTCATAAGCATGGCCAAAAGTATGTCCGAAATTTAGAATATGTCTTTCATGTAAATCAAATTCATCATTTTCTATGAATTGTTTTTTTATTTTTAAAGAAAGATAAATTACATGTTCTATATTTTGAATAACACTCTTATTCATTAAAATATCTAGTAATTCTTGAGAAGCGATTAATCCATATTTTATAATTTCTGCAATACCATTGTTAAATTGTCTATTTGAAAGTGTGTTGAGTGTTTGTGGGTCGATAATAACAAGAATAGGCGGGTAAAAAGATCCTAATACATTTTTTATGCCTAAATGGTTTATACCAGTTTTTCCACCTACAGAAGCATCCACTTGTGATAGAAGTGTTGTAGGAATTTGAATATAATCAATACCTCTTAGATATGTTGATGCGACAAAGCCAGTCATATCAGTGACGACACCACCACCTAAAGCGATTAAACAATCAGTTTTAGTGATAGATAAATCTGATAATTTTTGAATTATTTCTTGGTAAGTTAAAATGTTCTTTGATGATTCACCTTGTTTAAAGATAATTACTGATAAATGATTTATTTGTTCTTGAAGTGATTTTAAATAGATGTCAGGTAATCCGTTTTCAGTAATAACAACATAATGTTTTTTTATATTAATATATTCATCAATTTGATTTAAACTGTTGTTTTTAATAATAATATCGTAATTTTTAAGACTTGATTTGATTTTTATTTTCATAAATTCACCTTATGATAAATAGTCTATTTTAATACCTAAATTTTCTAAATCAATTAAAAACGTTGGATATGATTTATTGATAACTTCCATGTTTTTTATCAGAGTTGGTGTATTTGATATTGTCGCAAAAATTGCGATGGACATTGCGATTCGATGATCATTGTATGAATCAATTGATTTTAAATCAAAAGTGGGTTGACGATGAATGATTAATTGATGATCATTTTTCTCATATTTAACGTTCATTTTATCTAGTACGAGCAACATATTTTTCAGTCGATTAGATTCTTTATGAACCAATCTTTCGTAATTAATAATTTTTGTAGGTGTTAATGACTGAGATGCTAGTAAGAATAATATTGGGCCTAAATCAATAATTTGAGATAAGTCTATAAATGATAAACTTAAATTTGATTTTTTAACAATCACTTGATTGTTAATATAATCAAGTTGTCCTCCAGCATTTCTAATTATTTCTAAGATGTGTTGATCAGGCTGTAAACTATCTATGTTTAGATTGTTTAATTTAATGTTACCATTGATTAATGCACCAGCAATAAAGAAAGCTGCTTGTGAGAAATCTGCCTCTATTTCAATATGAGTTGATTTATATACTTGATTTCCAGGTATTATAAATAAATTTTCTTTTTCTTTAATAATTTTAATTCCAAATTGCTTTAAAATATAAATAGTCATATCAATATAATTTTTTGATTGGAAATTCTTTTTAATTTCAATCGAAGAATCGTCTTTTAGAAGTGGTAATGTAAATAATAAACCACTGATATATTGAGAACTACTATCATCATTAATAAGGTAGTGATCAGGTTTAATTTTACCTTCAGTATAAATATAATCACTAAATCTAACAAAAGTATTGTTTTGTTTAGAAAAAATATGTTCATAGAAGTCTAAAGGTCTATTTAATAACGATGGTTCACCATGAAATTCGACTCCCATATCATTAGATAATAAAGGCATTAAAAATCTAATTGTTGAACCTGATTCATGGCAGTTTATAATGTGGTTATCCTTAAATAGTAATTTACCTGTGGATTCTATGATTAATTGATTATCTAAATATTCTATATGAACACCTAAAGAACGAAAAGCTTCAATCGTTTGTTGGATATCATCACCAATTAATATATTTTTAATGACAGATTTACCTTTTGCTAAAGAAGCACAGATAATCGCTCTATGAAGATATGATTTAGATGGGGGTGGTGTAATTTCGCCTTGCATTGTATGTGGGTGAATGATAACATCCATATGAATAACTCCTCTCATCTTTTAATATAATCTAAAGATATTTAACATCTTATTTTATCATAAAATGAAAGATATGTGTAAATATCGGTGGTTAGAATTACTCCAAGATGTTATATTTTGATGTTTATGTTATAATATATATGAAAATTAGTATATTTTTTTATTGATATCAATTTATGAGGAGGATAATAATGAGTCATATATTAGATGGAAAAGCCTTATCTAAAAAAATTAAAAATGAAGTAAAATTAGAAGTTAATAATTTAGTTGAAAAATATGGTAAAAAGCCACATTTAGTCGTTATTCTTATAGGGGATAATCCAGCTAGTGAAACATATGTTGCTTCAAAAGAAAGAAGTTCAAAAGCAGTTGGAATTGAATCAACTGTTATTAATAAAGATAGTTCAATCAGTGAAAGTGAGTTAATAGACGTGATTGAAAACCTTAATCAAGACAATGATGTTCACGGTATTTTACTTCAATTACCTATTCCTAAACATATTGATGAAGAAAAAGTTATTAATTTAATTGATCCTAGAAAAGACGTTGATGGCTTTTCTAACTATCATGTTGCTAGATTAAACAAAGGCTTAGATGCTTTAGTACCATGTACACCTTTAGGAATCATGGAATTATTAAAAGAATATCAAATTAACCCTGAAGGTAAACACGCGGTCGTTATGGGAAGAAGTCAAATCGTTGGAAAGCCAATGGCAAGTTTACTATTAAAAGCAAATGCAACTGTGACGGTCACTCATTCGCGAACAAAAGATATGAAATCAATAACAAAACAAGCTGATATATTGGTTGTGGCTATTGGAAAGGCTAAAATGGTTGATGAATCTTATATTAAAGATGGTGCTATTTTAATTGATGTTGGAATATCTAGAGTTGATGGATTGTTATATGGTGATATTGATTTTGAATCTGTAAAAAACAAAGCAAGTTATATTACGCCGGTACCTGGCGGTGTAGGTCCTATGACCATCGCGATGTTAATGAAAAACACCTTGACTTGTTTTAAAAAAATAATGAACGAATAAACATTTGAATATTATAATAAGCCCTAAAATTAGGGCTTATTTTATTTTTTGTTTTTCATAAATTAACAAAAATAATTAATTTTTTTTATACAAAAATCATGATGATATTTTCTTGTTGAGGATGTATAATATGTATAAGATAGGAGGTCATCATGGAAGCGTATAGATTACACAAAAATATGTTATGTATTGATTTAAAAAGTTTTTATGCATCAGTTGAATGTGCGCTTTCTGGATTAGACCCTTTTAAAACCCCTTTAGTGGTTGCGGATAAATCTAGGGGCGGTGGATCAATCGTTTTAGCAGTCACTCCCTATTTAAAAAAATTAGGTGTTCCAAATCGTTGTCGCATTTATGAATTGCCTCAAAACATTAAAATTATTTACCGTAAACCAAGAATGGAAAAGTATTTAGAGTATTCAACTAAAATTATTGAAACATATTTAGATTATGTATCCGAAGAAGACATGTATGTATATTCAATTGATGAAGTTTTTTTAGATGTAACCAGTTATCTTAAATATTATCAAAAAACCGACTACGAACTCGCTAAAATGATTATGGATCGTATTTATAAAGATACAAAAATTTATTCTACTTGTGGTATAGGACCTAATATGTTGATTGCTAAACTAGCTTTAGATATAGAGTCAAAACATAGTCCTGATTTTATTGCAAAGTGGACATATGATGAACTACCAACAAAATTATGGCCAATTAAACCACTATCTGAAATGTGGGGAATAGGGCGTAATATGGAGAGAAACCTAAATCAATTAGGTATTTATAAAATTGGTGATTTAGCAGCATATGATGTGAAAAAACTCAAGAAAAAATTTGGGGTGATTGGTGAAGAATTATATTATCACTCACATGGAATAGACATGAGTTTGTTACAAGAAAAAATGAAACTTAAACCTCAAAGTAAAAGTTATGGTATTGGGCAAACATTATTTGAGGATTATTACAAACCAGAAATTTATCAGATTATAAAAGAAATGGTTGATGATGTCACACGTCGTTTAAGAATACATAAAAAGCAAGCAAAAACAATTCATTTTGGTTTAGGTTATAGTAAGGATGTTGGTGGTGGTTTTGCAAGACAATTGAGTTTAGAACAACCAACAAACATCGCAACCCATGTTTATCGAGCTTGTGTTCAACTCATGGATAAATTCTATGATAATTCGCCGATTAGAACAGTCAGAGTTTCAGCGACTGGATTGATAGATGAAGCAGGTTATCAAGTAAGTTTGTTTGAAGATATTGAAGCTGTTACTAAAGAACACCAATTATTTTCTACTGTTGATCAAATTCATGATAAATTTGGTAAAAATAGTGTTACTAGAGCTTCAAGTGAATTAGATTCATCTACTTTAAAAAGTAGAAACAAAATGATTGGTGGCCATCATGCGTAGTCAGTATATGGATAGAGGCCTTATTAAATGGGCACCATTTAATGCGTTAAATGGATATTACTCTATGTTAGATGAGATGAAACACCGTATAAAAAAACATAACAAGCCTGTTTTAAGTGATGATGACTATGATGATTTAAATCGAAATATACAAGAAGCGATTATCAATCAAAGTGAGGTTGAAGTGAATTATTATGATCAAGGTTATATTAAGACAAGCTATGGAAAAATAAAAAAATTAGATTTTATTTTTAAAACACTTGTTTTGACAACTGAGGAAAAAATACCAGCAATTGATGTCATAAGAATAGAAATTATAACTTAAATTGCCTAGAGCTATAAAAAAAATTGAATAAATATGTTAAAATAAAGGTAATCAAGACATAAGGAGGGAGCTAAATTAAAATTTAGCGAAAAATATGATTAAGAAAAAAGCTTATGCCAAGATTAACCTTTTTTTAAATGTAATAGGAAAAAGAAAAGATGGATATCATGATCTTGAAATGGTCAATGCAAAAATTGACTTGTTTGATAATATCACAATCAAAAAATGTTATTTAACAACAGGCGTTATGATTAAATCAAACGATATGTTTTTATCAAGTCAAGACAATGTTATATTGCAATGTGCTAGATATTTACAAGATAAATACCATATTCGTCATGGTATTGAGATTATTATTGATAAATTAATACCTTATGGTGCAGGATTAGGAGGAAACTCTAGTGATGCAGCTGCGGTTATTAAAGGTATTAATGAACTAGATGAATTAGGTTTATCCATAGAAGATATGCAAAACATCGGACAAATGTTTGGAGCGGATATACCTTATTGTTTGGTTGATGATGTTGCTTTTGTAACAAAAACTGGAGAAAATATAAGCGCGATTCCAAATCAACTTAAAAATAAACAAGTACTCATAATACATCCTAAAATTCATATATTAACTGCATCTGTTTTTAGTTCATATGATAAAAATAATGTAGTTGAAAAAGATGTTAATTTGTTATTAAACGCTATCGAGAAAAATGATGTTAAATCAATACAAGAAAACCTATTCAATGCCCTTGAAGATACAGTTTTATCTTTGGATGAAGATATGAAAAAATTCAAAGAGTATTTAGTTGAAAATATAGGTGCTTTTGGTCTGGTAATGACAGGGTCAGGATCAACATATATCAAACTCATAAATGACGTAAACGATGATATCATGCAGTTTATAAAGGACAATAAAGATAAATTCTTCATAAATTTATATAAAATCATCTAATTTAACATGATTTTTCTTAATATCTATTGAAAAAGCAAAAATAAACATGTTATAATTTATCAAAGAGGTGGTAAAGTGAAGATTACAGAAGTAAGGGCAAAAAGAATCAAGGGCAATAATCGTTTGAAGGGAATCGCAGCAATTACAATTGATGAATGTTTTGTGATTCATGAATTAAGAATTATTGATGGTAAAAACGGTCTGTTCGTAGCTATGCCAAGCCGTAGAATGCCAAATGGTGAATATAAAGATGTTGCGCATCCGATTAACACCGACACAAGAAGTATGATTGAAAAAGAAGTTTTAAATACTTTCGAATCTCTACCTGAAACTGAAGAAGAGGAAGAAGAAATTGTTGAAACAGAATAACTTTTAGAAAACACTAACAGATGTTAGTGTTTTCTTTGAAATTAAACCTTTTATCCTAAGCAAATATATTGTATAATGTTAACGGATAAATATATAAGAAAGGATTAGCAATTTTCAATATAATTGCGGTTTAATTATGGCTTTATTTCATGGTTCAAAAGTTAAGGTATTTTCATTAAGTTCAAACAAAGATTTAGCAAGAGGGATAGCTGAACATATTGGTATTCCAATAAGTGAGTGTTTGGTGACTAAATTTGCTGATGGTGAGATTAGTATAGACATCCCTGATACAGTTCGAGGACATAAAGTATTTGTGATTCAATCAACAAGTGCACCAGTAAACGAACACTTAATGGAATTATTAATCATGATTGATGCATTAAGACGAGCTTCTGCAAGAGAAGTTAACATCGTAATGCCATATTATGGCTATTCAAGACAAGACAGAAAAGCAAAAGCAAGACAGCCTATTTCTGCAAAACTAGTTGCTGACCTATTACAAACAGCTGGAGCGACAAGAGTTTTATCAATGGATTTACATGCACCACAGATTCAAGGTTTCTTTGATATACCAATTGATAATTTTAGAGCATTACCAATTATCGTTGAGTATTTGCAAAATAAAAACCTAGAAAATATCTGTGTTGTATCACCAGATCATGGTGGTGTTGCAAGAGCGAGAGATTTAGCAGATATATTACAAGCGCCTATTGCGATTATCGATAAAATGAGACCTGAACCAAATGTTGCTGAAGTGATGAATATTATCGGTAGAGTTAAAAACAAAACATGTATTGTTATTGATGATATGATTGATACAGGTGGATCAATCGTTGCGGCAGCTGAAGCTTTAAAAGAAGCAGGAGCGAATGAAATTTATGCTTGTTGTACGCATCCTCTTTTATCAAGAAATGCTTCTGACATTTTAAGTAATTCTCAATTAAAAGAAGTTATTTGTACAAATACAGTCGAAATACCAAAAGAAAAATTATTTCCAAAGTTAGTTCAATTATCAATTTCTGAGTTGCTTGGAGAAGGTATCATTCATATCATAGATGATAAGGGTGTATCTTCATTATTTACAAAAGATTTTAGAAAATAATTTTAAACTTATAAAAGCTATGTTATAATAAGTTAAATCGAAGAACGGAAGAGTAAAGTTAGTTTGTTTTATTAGAGAGTAAGGGGATGGTGAAACCTTATAAACACTAAACTTGAAAAACACCTTGAGAGACAGAAGAATTAAGTAGAACTGTCCGTATGTCTGCGTTAAAGATTAGAGTGCTAGTTTGACTAGAACTAAGGTGGTACCACGGTTATTAATCGTCCTTTTTTAGGGCGATTTTTTTATTTTTAAGGAGGTGATATTGATGATTATAAAAATTCTAGATGAGATGATTAAAGGTCATGTTATAACAAACCAAACCAGATTTCACAAAAAAGAGTATATCAAAGGCGAAATCGATTATTTTGTCCATTTTGATCTTGGTACTTTAAGAGATGTTTCAAAGAAGTATTATGATCAAATCAATGAAGAGGAATTTCATCAATTAATCACCCATAAGTATCATGAATATAGAATGGTTGCTTTACTGATATTGATGAATCAAATGAATGAATTTAACATTAAGGATATATATGATAAATATCATCAATATATTCAATACGTTAATAATTGGGATTTAGTAGATGTTTCTGCGCCAAATATAGTTGGTGCATATGTTGAAAAGTATCAAGATTATAATGTCTTATTTGATTATACAGACTCTAAAAATATGTGGGTTAATCGTGTAGCGACTGTTGCTTGTTTACATTTGATAAAAAACAATCATTTAGACAAACCATTAAAAATCATTGAAAAACAATTAACTCATGAACATGATTTGATGCATAAAGCTAACGGATGGATGTTAAGAGAAATAGGAAAAAAACATATCAATTTATTAAATCATTTTATTAAAAAACATTACCAACAAATACCAAGAACAACTTTAAGGTATGCAATAGAAAGACATGATTCAATTCAAAGAAAGAAGATATTAGGAGGTCAATTAGAATGGATATAGATATTAAACAATTATTTAAAGATTATCAAAGTTTTTCTGATAAAGAAGTGATGATTAAAGGGTGGGTTCGAAACAATAGAGCCCAAAAAGAATTTGGATTTATAGATTTGAATGATGGAACATCATTTGAATCAATTCAAGTAGTGTATGAAGACCAAAAGTTAGAAAACTTTAAAGAAGCATCAAAATATAATGTTGGATCAGCGATTACGGTTATTGGGCAACTAGTTTTAACACCAAGTATGAAACAACCTTTTGAAGTGAAGGCAACTCAAATTATTTTAGAAGGTGATTCTGCGGAAGACTATCCTATTCAACCTAAAAGACATTCAAGAGAGTTTTTAAGAGAGAATGCTCATTTCAGACCAAGGACTAACTTATTTAGTGCAGTATTTAGAGTAAGATCAGTTGTGTCATTCGCAATTCATAAATTTTTCCAAGAAAGAAACTTTGTATATTTACATGCGCCAATCATCACTGCAAGTGACGCAGAAGGCGCAGGAGAAATGTTTCAAGTAACAACATTAGGAATAGAAAAACCAGAAGATGGACATAAAAATGATTTCTTTGGTAAGAAAGCAAATTTATCTGTTTCTGGCCAATTACAAGCAGAAGCATATGCCTTAGCCTTTAAAAATGTTTATACTTTCGGGCCAACGTTTAGAGCTGAAAAATCTAACACATCAAGACATGCATCTGAATTTTGGATGATTGAACCAGAGATTGCTTTTTCTGATTTATCAGATGATATGCAACTTGCAGAAGATATGGTTAAATACATTATTAAAGATTTATTTGAGCAATGTCCATCAGAAATGCAATTCTTTAACCAATTTGTTGAAAAAGGCATCATTGATAAACTAAAGAATGTTTTAAATTCAAAATTTAAAAGAATTACACATAAAGAAGCTACGGACATTTTAATTCAAAACAATGATTTGTTTACTATTAAAGCAGAAGTAGGCCAAGATTTAGCAACAGAACATGAAAAATTCTTAACCAAACATTTTAACGGTCCAGTTTTTGTTATTGACTGGCCTAAAGATATTAAAGCTTTTTATATGAGATTAAATGACGATCATAAAACGGTAGCGGCTATGGATTTATTGGTCCCTGGTGCTGGTGAATTGATTGGTGGGTCTCAAAGAGAAGAACGTTTAGATTTCTTAGAAAAACGTATGGCTGAGATGCATGTACATGATGAAGATTTATGGTGGTATAAAGAATTAAGAAAATATGGCGGAAATAAACATGCCGGATTTGGTTTAGGATTAGAGAGAATGATTATGTATGTCACTGGTGTTGATAACATTAGAGATGTTATTCCTTTCCCTAGAACTCCGAAAAACTGCGATTTTTAGATAAATGTAAAGACTCGATATATTTAATATCGAGTCTTTTTTTCTTATAAAAAAAAGGATAAGAATTGAATCTTATCCTTTACTGGAATAAATTATTTAGCTTTCTTTGGGTCTTCTTTGATTGATTCAACAAGTCCAGTGGCTAAACCAACGATACCTTGCATATCTGATGGAATAATAATTTTAGTTGCTTGTCCTTGTGATATTTTTTCCATGGCTTTATAAGCTTCAAGTGTAAGAACTGCTTTATCAGCACCAGCTAATTTAACGACTTCAATACCTCTAGCGGTAGCTTCTTGAACTTTAAGAATTGCTTCAGCTCTACCTTCAGCTTCTCTAATTGCAGCTTCTTTTTTACCTTCAGCTTCTAAGATAGATGCTTCTTTTTCACCTTGAGCAGTTAAAATAGCAGCTTGTTTTTTACCTTCAGCAATTAAGATAGATTCACGTCTTTCACGTTCAGCACGCATTTGTTTTTCCATCGCTTCACGAATTTCTTTTGGTGGAATGATGTTTTTAACTTCTACACGGTTAATTTTAATTCCCCATGGGTCAGTTGCTTCATCTAATATAATACGCATTCTTTCGTTGATTAGATCTCTTGATGTTAATGTTTGGTCAAGTTCTAATTCACCGATGATATTACGTAATGTAGTGGCTGTTAATTGTTCAATTAATGAACCAGGGTTTTCAGCACCATATGTGTATTGGTGTGAATCAGTAATTTGTAAAAAGACAACTGTATCAATTTGCATTGTAACATTATCTTTTGTAATAACTGCTTGAGGTTGGAAGTCTAAAACCTGTTCTTTAAGGATAATAAACTCTTTAATAATTCCTCTTGCATCATATGTTCTTTTAATACGATCAATGAAAGGGACTAAAAAGTGTAAACCAGCAGTGAAAGTAGTGTGGTATCTACCCATTCTTTCAACTACATATTCAGTTGCTTGAGGAACAATTTTAATGCGTGTTCCTATATAAACTAAAATAATTAATAATAAAATCCCGATAATGACAAGTGGTACATAATTAACTTCTAAAAACATTGGGTTAAACATATTTTCTTCCTCCTATTAAAATTGGTTTTCTTTTTGTTGCTTTGGTTTATAATTCAGAGTAATTTTTGATAAATTATCTCGAATTGTTGTTTTGTTTTTACTTAATATAATTAAAAATAAATCAAGGATAAAATATAATGGAATAATGATGAATGCATAGAATAAATTAAACATAATCAAAGCAATAATCAAAATATATTTTAGTAATAAATCATGAACAATAATATTACCTATACCTACATTACCAACAAGTTCAATACGCATTAATTTTCTACCAGGTGTAACACCTCTAAACATTAATACAATTAAAATAAGTAAAACAGATATTCCTATAAGATAGAATGTAATCATATTATTATAATAATCATATAATAATTCATCATAGACCCTTTGATCTAAAGAGGCCAAGTGATTAATCACTGATATTTGATCATTTTTAATGTCTAAATCTTGATCATCAATCAATGATAAATTTTCATCTTTTACATCAACCACTTCTTGTAAATTTTGATTGATTGTGTTATAGTGAGCAACTCTACTTTGTAATACTGGTCGACCTAAAGCTACAAAAGCTAAATAAACAACAATAATAACTAAAGTTAAATCAATTAAAGCTGATGTGATTCTACGCAAATAACCCGCTCTCATTTTTTTCTCTTAACAACTAATTTAACACCGCTAATTGCAAGAACGATGACACGTTCGTTTTCATAAATGTTTTCGTTTGAGATAGCAGTCCAAATTTTTCCTTGTATTTTAACTTCGCCACGTTCGTTGTCAATAATTGGTTTAATACAAATAGCTTCTTGGTCTATTAAAGCAGAAGCATTGGTTCTAATTTCATTCCGGTTCATATATTTTTTAAATATAGGTCTTAAACTAAGTAATAATAATGTCGATACAACCATAAAAATAATGATTTGAACCCAAATATTATCAGTGAATACTGAAACAATTAATGCAACAAAAGCACCTGCTGAAAACCAAATACTTGATAAGTCCATTGTTTCTATTTCAATGAAAAAAGCAACAATGATGACTGCGAACCATACGAAGATCATATAGTTTTCGGTTAGTATATTTAATATCATATTACATTTCTCCTTTATTTAAATCAATGATTAATGATTGCTCAGAGTCGCTCCAATAAGCAGAAAACTTATAATAATTTTTTTCTTCAAAATCTAAAGGAATTAGTTTTGAAACATCTTCTATAAAATGTTTATTGCTAATTCTTGAATAACTAGATTTGATAGTAATGTTATGTCTTTGTTCTTTAGGTATATATTCTAACTCAATATCGCCTTTTTTAATAGGCTTTATTGCAATTAAATGTTTTTCTTTATCAATACCTAATAAGACAATAAAAGCTTTTTCTAAAAATGATGTCGCAGATTTATTTAGCGTAATATTTGAATCATAAATTGTCGCAATTTCATCTGTTTTTTTTCTTGAAACCCATTCGAAATTTTTCATGTTCCACCTCCATTATAATACATTCTATCTATATTACTAATTCTATCATATTATTTAAAATTATTCAAGATTATATTGCGATTATTTTTAATTATTTTCTATTATATTTGTAATTGCGCCATTTATCTTGTACTATATTATAAGGTGATATAATGAAAAATTATAATGTAGATATTTCAAAATCTTTAAATAAGAGTTTTAAAAGCAAGTTATTAGGCAAGTTTTTAAGAACTATAGAGCTATATGACCTAATTCAACCTGGTGATAAGATTTGTGTTGCGATGAGTGGTGGAAAAGACTCTTTAGTTATGGCGGTACTATTTGAAGAATATAAACGTCATTTTCAGAATGATATAGAAGTCATTTATTTAATGATGAATTCAGGATTTAAACAAGAGTTTTTAGACAATCATTTTAAGTTACTGGAATATTTGGGTATAGAACAAACAACGATTGAATCTAGAGTGTACGAAGTAGCTAATAAAATGAATCCAGAAGCACCTTGCTTTTTATGCGCTAGAATGAGGAGAGGTTTTTTATATTCTAAAGCACAAGAACTAGGTTGTAATAAACTAGCTTTAGGGCATCACTTTGATGATGTTATCGAAACAACTCTAATGAATATCTTTTATGCTGGTAGTTTTAAAACGATGTTGCCAAAAGTTAAATCCAAGAACTATAAAGGTCTTGAATTAATCAGGCCAATGTATTTAATTAAAGAACATGATGTTATTAGATTTATGGATTATCATAAACTCAAAGTGAGTCATAAAGGTTGTTTGTTTCAAGAAAGAGATAATGAAACTAAACGTCAAGAAATGAAAGAGTTAGTTAATCAATTAAGAAAAACATATAAGAACACAGATATTAATATTTTTAGAGCTGCAGAAAATGTAAATATTGATGCAACATTAGGCTATATTAAAAACAATATTAAACATCATTTTTTAGAAGAATATGATGATGAGGAATAAAAAAACAAGACATTCATTTTAAAAAAATGGTGTCTTGTTTTAATTTAAAGGTTTCATATGAAACATTATTTACCTAAACAGAAATTAGAGAATAAATTATCTAATAAATCTTCATTACTAGACTGACCAGTTATTTCGCCTAAATTTGCCCAAGCTTTTCTTAAATCAATTTCTACAAAATCTATTGGGATTTGATCAATAGCCGCTTTCTTTGCATCGGATAATGCTTGTTTGACTTCTTTGAATTTACCGATATGTCTTACATTGGATAAAAGAGCACGCTCGCTATTCAATATTTTTTCGTCTATAAAAAGTTTTTTAACTGCTCGAGATAAGTCATCAATTCCATGTTTGTTTTTAGCTGAGATGCTGATGATTGATTCATCGAGCAAATCGATTTGGTTACCTAAATCAATTTTATTACCGATGATGATTCTTTCTTTACCTTTGGTTAATTCAATTAATTCTTTGTCCATATCACTTAATTTTTCAGACTGGTTTAAAACTAATAGAATTAAATCAGCTGTTAAAATAGCTTTTTTTGTTTTGTGAATACCGATATTTTCAATAACATCTTTTGTAACTCTTATTCCAGCAGTATCAATTAATTTTAAAATAATACCATCTAAATTAAGTTCGGCTTCTATAAGATCTCTTGTTGTTCCTGATATGTCAGTTACGATAGCTCGATCTTCTTTTAATAGAGTATTTAATAAAGTGGATTTACCAACATTTGGTTTTCCAACAATGACAGTTTTAATCCCATCTCTAATAATTTTCCCGGTTTCAGATTCTTTAATTATTTGATCGATATCGATGATTAATGTCTCAATTTTGGGCAATACCAATTCGTTAGTTAATTGTTCGATATCGTCATACTCAGGATAATCAATATTGACTTCTATGTTCGCGACAATATTCAAAATTCTTTCTTGCAAACTTTCAACCAATTTTTTTATATCTCCATTTAGTTGATTATTAGCTAAATTTAATTGGTGATTTGATTTAGCGTTGACCAAATCCATAATGCTTTCTGCTTCTGTTAAATCTAGTCTTCCATTTAAATAGGCTCTTTTTGTGAATTCACCATTTTCAGCCATTCTAGCACCATGGGCAATAAGTAACTTCAGTATTTCATCAGATATGAAATTTCCGCCATGACAAGAGATTTCAACGACATCTTCTGTCGTAAATGTTCTAGGAGATTTAAATATTGAAACCATAACTTCATCAATGATATGGTTATGGTCATGAATATGGCCATAATGAACGGTATGCGATAATTGGTTTAATAAATTTGGGCCTTTAAATATCTCGTTAACAATTCTAAAACTATCACTTCCAGATATTCTGATAACATTGATGGCACTTGAGCCATCAGCTGTTGTTTTTGCGACTATTGTATCAAAAATCATTTTTATTTTATAAGCCTAGGCTTATGTCCTCCTCTTCATAAAGGTCTCTTCAATATTGTATCACATTTTTGAATTTTGTTGTATAATATACGTACTATAAAGGTAGGTGTCATAATGAAAAAATTTAGAAAACCAATGAAGTTTTATTTAACACTTTTTATTTTCTCTTCAGTTCTGATTTTTGGATATACTATTTATCGGGTGGTTGTTGACGATGCTCCAATAAGTGAGTTGTATACAACATGGTTTTTACCAGTGTTTTTTATTTCTATTTATTGGTCAAGTGATTTCTTGTTAGATAAAATATTTAACAGAAAACAGAAAGTGGATTACGAAGGAAAATTTTTAGATACGATTGGTCAAAGGATGAGAGACGCTAATGCATTTCTAATCGAAGATTATCGTCGATTACAAATTAACCAAAAATTTCAAGCATCATTAAAAATAGCTTATAAAATATATATAGATGGGGAAGACGAAGTCTTTACAATCGAAAAATTAGAAAAAAAATTTAAGAAAGATACTATTGAATATAAAGCGATGAGTTTTGTGGTAGATTATCTTAAAGAAAATGCAGATATGAATAGAAAAAATGAGGAAAATAAGGTATAATATAATTGTTAAAATATTTATAAATATAGGAGGCAAACATGAGTTATAAAGCATTATATAGAATATACAGGCCTGCGAGTTTTGATGAAGTCGCTGGGCAAAAACATATTACTCAAACTTTAAAGAATGCTTTAAAAAATGATCGTGTTGCTCATGCTTATTTATTTAGTGGTCCTAGGGGAACTGGAAAAACCTCAATCGCAAAAATATTCGCAAAAGCAATTAACTGCGTAGAAGCTCCAACGGATAACCCTTGTAATAAATGTGATAATTGTCTTGGTATATCTAACAATACAATTTCAGATGTTATAGAAATAGATGCTGCTAGTAATAATGGTGTTGATGAAATTAGAGAACTTAGAGATAAGGTTAAATATTTACCTGGCTATGTAAAATATAAAGTTTATATCATCGATGAAGTTCATATGTTATCAACAGGAGCCTTTAACGCTTTATTAAAAACATTAGAGGAACCACCTCAACATGTTATTTTTATATTATGTACAACAGAGCCACAAAAAATACCTGCAACGATTCATTCACGTTGTCAACGTTTTGATTTTAAATCTATTGGCAGTGCTGATATCATTGATAAACTATTTGAAATAGCTGAACAAGAACATATTGAAGTCTCTGAAGATGCTATTAAACAAATAGCGAATTATGCTGATGGCGGATTAAGAGATGCAATCAGTTTATTAGATCAAGTATATGCATATAGTCCAAAATCGATTAATTTAGATAATGTAAACGAGATATGCGGGACTGTTTCAATGGATAAATTGGTTGAAATGGTAAGCGCCATTATCAATTACGAACCTTCGAAAGCTATTCAATTATTAAGTGATTTAATGAGTGAAGGAAAAGAAATAAAGCAAATCACTTTGGATTTAATAGATTTCTTTAAAAATCTTTTGGTTTATAAAAACTTAAATAAAATCAATGATTTTTCAATTTATAATGACTATGAAGAATTCAAGAATTTTTCTAAAGAAATTGAAAATCATAGATTGTTTGTTGTATTAGAAATTTTAAGTCAAACTCTAAATGAAATGAGTTGGAGTGGACAAGCTAAAACTTATTTAGAATTAGCGTTTTTAAAAATGACTGACCAAGAAGTAAAAAAATCTTTAGAATATATCAAACAAATTGATGATTTAGAAGATAGAATTCATTCTTTAGAAAAAGAAATTAATCAACCAATGAGATTTCAACCAAGTATTAAAAAAGAGGAAGTATCTTTAAAACCTGAAATAAAAAAAGAAGAAGTAAAAGAAATCGTTAAAGTTATTTTAGAAGATAATAAAGAAGAGTCATTGGAACCGATTAAAGAGTCTGAAGTTGTTATTGATGAAGATATCATAGAAGATGAAATTAATAAAGAAGATTCTGTTGAAGATATTAATGAAGAAGCAATAGAAGATATAATTGAAAAAGAAACTCCTGAACAAAAAGAAGAAAATATTAATATAAAAAAACCAATTGATTTAAAAAACGATATCAAAAATGATATGTGTGAAGACATTTCAAAAACATATGATATTCATTTTGTCGAAGAAGTTTTAAACAATGGGGATATCAAAGATCGTAAATATTTAAATGATGAGTGGTATGGTTTTGAAAGAGGCCTTGTGGATAAAGAAGATAAATATTTAGCTTCTTTGTTTGAATCTGGACAAGTTGTTGCTTCTAAAAAAAATAAAATCATCATTACTTTTGCGAGCGCTACTATTTGTAATAAATTAATGTCGCCACAAAACAAAAGACTTATGAGTAGCGTTCTCTATAATAAATTTGATAGAGAAATTGATTATATGGCGCTTCCATCAAATGTTTTTGATGAGATCACTGAGGAATTTAAAGAGATGTATAGAAGTGGTGTGAAATACATTCATTTATCTAAAATATATTGCGAAGGTTTAAAAGATGTATCAAATATGGAAGAGTCTTCTGCAAATGAACAAGAATCGAAAATAGTGTCTGATGCAAAAAATATCTTTGGGAATTTAGTCAAAGTCAAGCAATAGGAGGAATTTTATGTTTAATCCACAAATGATGCAAAATTTTAATAAAATGAAACAAGACTTAAAAGATGTACAAGACCAAGTGTATCAATCTACGTTTTATGGTCAATCTGGAGGGTCCGCTGTTAGGGTAGCTATAAAAGGAAATAAACAAGTAGTTTCAGTAGATATAAATAAAGAAAAAGTTGATGTTGAAGATTTTGATTTAATTGGCGATATGGTTGTAGCCGCGATGAATGATGCAGTTAAAAAAGCTGATTCAGAGTTACAATCAGCTATAGAATCTATTACACAAGGTATGCAGATACCAGGTTTGTTTTAAATGAATTTTCCCAAATCAATTGAAAACTTAATAACAGAGTTCATGAAATATCCTGGAGTTGGTAGAAAAACAGCTGAACGTTTTGTTTTTCATACCATCAATCAATTAGATCAAGAATCTGTAAAAACATTAGCTCATACTTTAGTAGATTTAAAAGAACATATAAAACATTGTAAAGTTTGCCATAATTTAACTGATGATGAAGTTTGTCAAATTTGCAAAGATGATCGTAGAGATGAATCAATTGTTTTAGTTGTAGAAAGTCCTAAAGATGTATTCTCAATTGAAGAAACATCACAATATAAAGGATTATATCATGTGTTAAATGGTGTATTGTCTCCGGCAGATGGAATGGGGCCTGAAGAACTTAACTTAAAAAGTTTATGGGATAGAGTTTCTAATAATAAAGTAAAAGAAATAATTATCGCAACTTCATCGACTCAAGAAGGTGAAACAACCGCTTTATACATCAAAAGGGTTTTACAAGATACTGATTTAATTATTAGCCGAATTGGCTACGGAGTACCGGTAGGATTGAATTTAGAGTACGCAGATTTACTAACTTTAACGAAAGCCATCGAAAATCGAAAAAAATTATAGTAAATTAAAATTTTTTTACTTAAAAAATTAATAACTTTGTGTTATTATATATTGATATCGTATAAATGAAAGTAAATGAATTGTAGGAGGTGCGCAATGCATCCAATGAGTTTAATATTCACTTTAGCAATAATGGATACAATTAACGACAGTTTAAAAGGAATCATTGAAAGTATTGTTTTTTATTTAGAAAATATACAACCGTGGGCTGCGAGTCTTGTATTATTCGCTGTTGCCATACTGGCGCTTGTAGGATTGATTGTTTTAATTAAGAAGTTTATTAAAACATTTATTATTTTAGGCGTTTTAGGTGGAGCAGGATACCTCATTTACGAATACACTGATATACTAGATAATATCTTGAAGATTTTTTTATAATTTTCAAGATTTTTTGACATAATAGAAAGGAATTCTTATGAGAAAAAAATTAATTATTTCGCTCATATTATTTATGAGTTTTGTTTTATTGATTGCTTGTGATGGTAATGAAACGACAATTGAACTAACAGATATGCCAACAACAGAAGTGCCGACAACAGATAATCTAACAACTGTTGAACCAACAACAGAAGAACCAACAACAGAAGAACCTACGACAGAAGAACCTACGACAGAAGTTCCGACAACGGAAGCTCCAACAACGGTTGAATCTGTTTTTTTACCTGATTTAGAGGATTTAATTGAACCAGCTATTATGGATTTGTTTGAAGACCTTGGTTTAACTTACTCATTTACATATGAAAGTGATTTGGATTTGAACGAAGGAACTTTTATAAAATATGGTTCTGGTTTAGAAGCGGGCAATTCAGTTTTTGTGAACGAAACAATTGAAATTGTTTTGTCTACACAAACGATTTACTTACCTGATTTAACTGGTATGACAATCACTGAAATTGATCGCTATTTAATTACAAGAGGTATTACTAATTATGATATTGAAATCGTTACTGATAACACCGTAGAAGATGAAACTTTTGTAGGTTACGAAACTTTTGAAATAGGTGATCAAGTTTCACCAAGATATCAATTCATTATATATATAGGATACAATAGTGAAAAACTACCAGATTTAACAAATTTAATTCAAAGACAAATTTCTGATTTATTATCTGAAAAATTGATTCAATTTGAATTTTCTTATGTTATTAATGATGATTATCCTGAAGATACATTTGCATATTATGAAGATTTCGAAATAGGAGATTTTTATGATGAAGTATCAATCATTAATGTAGTCTTATATAAAAATACTTTTACAGACGCTGATGAAAGTTTATTAATTTCAAAATATATTGATAGTGAAACTGATTCTGCAATTGAATTATATAATCCAACATCAGAATCTATTAGTTTAAATGATTATCATATCGCTATTTATAATAATGGTTCATATGAAGTTAATTACCGTATTGAACTTGAAGACGTTGATTTATTGCCTGGCGAAACATATTTAGTTGTTTCAAATGCATCTGATGCTGATTTATTACTTTTAGCTGATTTAGTAAGTGATCAATTAGTTTTTGATGGTAATGATGTTGTTCAGTTAAGATATAAAAACAATACTTACATTGATACAATTTATCAAATAGGTGATAGAGCATTAATCATGGATAACGAAACTTTTGTTAGAAGAGATATGATTGATTCTGGTAACCGTACACTTACAATATCAGAGTGGACTGCTTTTGTTCCTGGGTATTATGATATTATCGGTACTCATCCATTAATTATAGAAGAACAATTAACTTATACTCAAACACAAATTAACGAATTTTTATCTAGAGGATTTTATGATGCTCTAGGTGGTATGACTCAAGTAACTTTAGATTATATCAGTGATGGTGACACTGCTGGTTTTGTTCCTGGATTTACAGGAGATGCAAGAGTAAGGTTCATTGGTGTTGACACACCTGAAACTTATCCTGTTGAACAAACATGGGGACCTGAAGGTAAAGCATATACAACAACAATATTACAATATGCTAAAGCTAATAATAAACCTATTTATATTCAAAGCGATCCAGATGTTGGCTATACAGAAGGTTATGGAAGACATTTAGGGTTAATTTGGGTTGATTTAGGCACTGATATATTGAGTATAGATATTAAAGATTATGCAGGTAATGTTCTTTTTACTGAAGAATTAACAGGTGTTATTTTAATTAATTATTTATTAGTTAAAAACGGATTCAGTGCAGATGAATATAAGAGCACATCAACATTAATTATTAATAACCGTTATATGCCTCGTTGGTTTGACGAAGCAGAAAAATTTGCGAAGGAAAATAATTTAGGAATTCACGAATGAAAGTATTTGGAAGATTCTTGTATGCGATGTTTATGGTTGGCGTATTTTTAATCGCCTTCCAAGCATCTGTGCAATGGGTGTTTAATAAATATGTTGAAGATGTATTCGGTCATTCACTAACAGATGATACATCTGAATTGCCTGAATTTTATTATTTCTATGCGTCTTTACCAGATTATCATAAAGATGAACCTGTTATTATGATTGATCAAGATGGTTATCAAATCAGAGCTTATGAGATTGTTAGAACAACAATCGAAGAGGATGTTTTAACAATCGATGAATATTTATTCTTTTTAGTCTATCATGAAGATTCTAGCAAACTAGATGATGTCTATAAAATTCGGATTAGTAATGGATTAACAAAAGATCAAATTGATATACAAGTTGCTAATTATAAAGAACTCAATATATTAGCTTCAGTTGATCAAAACACAGTGAATATTGAATATATTATTAAACTAGAAACGATAGATTTCACAAAGAACTATGATGAAATTTTATTGATTGATGATAACCAGACAACGTTATTTGAAAGCGCTTTTACTTTATCTGAGAATGATTTTTCTATCAAAGGAAATCTAGAAGGGTATTATGAAGAGTATGAAGAATTACCTGTAGATGAATTAAATAGTCAAAACATTTATGCTCAAGATAAAGAAATCATAAATAATTCCCGTATTGTGGATGAATATCTATATATCTTTGGAATTGTTTTTGGAACATACTTTTTGGTATTAATCGTTGCGACGTATTTTATTTTCTTTAAAAAAAGAAAAGAAAAAGTTAAACCTTATGAGGTTATACAATAAAATGCGATTCAACATTTTTATATAATGGGTCATCTCTAAGATCCGAATTTAATTATAATAAACTATTTGTTTAGGGGGACATAATAAATGGAATTAAGATTAGAGAATTTAACAAAGATTTTCACAAATAAGACGGGTACTGATACAACAGCTGTTGATGATTTATCAATTACGATTGAGTCAGGAACACTTGTAGGGTTATTAGGACCATCTGGTTGTGGGAAATCAACAACACTTTTCATGATTGCTGGGTTATTAAAACCAACAAGTGGAAAAATCTTCTTTGGAGAGGATGATGTTACAAAATTAGCTCCAGAAAAAAGAGGAATTGGATTAGTGTTCCAAAATTATGCTTTATATCCACATATGACAGTATACAAAAACATCATGTTTCCATTAGAAAACATGGATGTGCCAAGAGATGAAGCGATTGCTAGAGTTAAAGAGATGGCTAATTTAGTTGGTATTGGAACAATGTTAGACAGAAAGCCTGCTCAATTATCAGGTGGTCAGCAACAACGTGTTGCGATTGCAAGAGCTTTGGTAAAAAAACCAAGAGTATTGTTACTTGATGAACCTTTATCAAACTTAGATGCTCGTTTAAGATTGCAAATGCGTGAAGAAATCAAAAGAATTCAAAGAGAAACTGGAATTACTACTGTTTTCGTAACGCATGACCAAGAAGAAGCAATGAGTATTTCTGATAAAATGGTTGTTTTAAACTTTGGTGTTGAACAACAATATTCTGCACCGCAAAACATGTATAACACGCCAGCGAATTTATTTGTAGCTAAATTCTTAGGAAACCCACCAATCAATACATCTGAAGCTGATGTTAAAAATGGATATTTGATGGTTAATGATCAAAAATTCATGAAATTTAACGTTAAAGATGGTTCATATATTGTTGGTATGAGACCTGAACATTTTAGAGTAGCGGATAAAGACACAGAAGAAAAAGTGAAAGTTGATATCAAAGAAATCTTCCACATCGGTAGAGATACTATGATTCACTTTGAATTAAATGGACAAAACATTAGAGCTTTGGTTGATTCAGATTCAGTGGAAGATAATGATAAAACTGTTGAACTTACGTTAAAGAGAAACAGAATTTATATCTTTGATAAAGATACTGGAAAGGTAATTGATCATGACTAATCTAATGAATAGTATAAAAAACTTCTTTGGAAAAATATTCACTGTAATTAAAACATTTTTCTGGGACTCAAGAAGATTTTTAAATGTTCAAAAAAGAAAATTAGGATCTTTTTTAGATAAAAAAGATATGAATCTAGCAACTAAATTTCCGGGTTGGGCTAGAGCACTTATTTATTTATCTCCTGCATTAATTGTTTTATCAGTATTTACATTCTGGCCAATTATTAATGCATTTAGATTGTTAACTTACGAAAATTACAACATGACAACAAATACAGTAGAAGGTTTTACTGTTTTTGGAAACTTTATTAAAGTTATTAATGATGAAAGTTTCTTATTTGCGGCTGATCACACTTCAGGTACAGCAATTACGAATACAATTATTATCGTATTCATTAGTGTGCCTTTATCAATTTTCTTAGCTTTATTTATATCAGTTGCATTAAACTCAATTAAACCTTTAAAAAGTTTCTTTCAAACTATTTATTTCTTACCTTATGTTACAAACACCATTGCGATTGGTTTAGTTATCGCTTATATGTTTAAAGCAGATGGTGGTTTGGTAAATAATTTATTTGGTTTGGGTAAGTATTCTTGGGTTGAATCTGGTGCTGAATATTGGCGTTCAATGTTTGTATTGATTTTCTATTCTATTTGGGGATCTTTGGCATTTAAAATTATGGTTTTCTTGACGAGTATTCAAGGGATTGATAAACAATATTATCAAGCCGCATCTATTGATGCAACGCCTAGAAGAAGAATCTTTTCTAAAATTACTGTACCTCTAATTTCTCCAATGATTTTTTATATTTTAGTTACATCAGTTATTGGTGCATTTAAAATATATAATCAAATCGTTGCGTTATTCGGAATAACAGGTAAACCAGATGGTGTTAACTACACAATGCAATCTATCGTTATGTATATCTACCAATTTATTGGTGCTAACGGTAACTTAGGTGTGGCAGCAGCTGGTTCATTAATCTTGTTCGCTATCATTTTGGTCCTTACTTTGGTTCAAATGCAAGTCAGCAAGAAACGCGTTCACTACTAGGAGGGGGGCTGTAAAATGAATAGAGATCTTTTCAAAAAATCTAATAAATTAGAAAAATTTACATTTATCTTTGACTTTCTAGCTATAGTCGCTTACATAACCCTCTTTGTTATTATATTTTCAATGATTGCTTTACCAACGGACCCAGATACTGGAGAAGTAAGTTTAGAAAGACTTGAGAATGTCGTTTTTACATATAATTTATTTGGTAATACATTATCTAATTCTTCAATGAATTTACTTATGTCATTATTAGTTATCTTCATGGTTGTTTCTGTGCCAATGTTTGTTGTAAACATTAAAAAATTAAAAACAAGAACAATATATGAAGTTGACTCATACGTGGCTGGATCTAAATTCACTCAAGCTATTATCAATTTATTATCATTTAATGTTGTAGGGGCAGTATTAAGAATTTGGAATATGTTTATACTTATTGAATTTGTTAAAGGTTATAAGCCATTACAATTCTTTAAAAGTATTATTCCGGCTTTAAAAGCTAAATTTAAAGAATTAACTACTAAAAAAGAAAAACTTGATGATTCAGAATATGATGAACATGTTTTAACTTTAAAGAAAAATATTAGAAGACAAAATATTGCATTTGTTTTTAGATTGCTATTAACATATCTGTTTTTAATTTTCATGGCATTAATTATTATCATTCCATTCTATTGGATGATATTAACATCATTAAAAACATTTACAGGAGCAACGAAATTAACACCTGATTTCTACATTGGATTAGGTCAAATGAACTGGGTAAACTTTAAAGTTGTTTTAGAAGAATTAAACTTCGGAGTTTACATTACTAATACTGTTATCGTAGCTATATTCTCAACTATCGGTACAGTAATAACAACAATTCTATCAGCTTATGCTTTTGCAAGAATTGAATTTAAAGGTAGAGAATTATTATTCTCAATCTTAATTATGACAATGATGATTCCTGGTGAATTATTCATTATTACGAACTTTATTACAGTTAGTAAAAATGGATTAGGTTGGATTGGTTCTGGAAGTGACCAATATTTCCTTGCGATGATTATACCGTTTATTACCAGTATTTCATTCATATTCTTCTTAAGACAAAACTTTAAACAAATTCCTGAATCATTATATAAAGCAGCACGTGTTGATGGATGTAGCGACTTCAAATATTTAACAAGAGTTATGGTTCCAATCGCAAGTCCTACAATTTTTACAATTACAATATTAAATGTATTTAGTTCTTGGAATGCATATATCTGGCCAAGAATTATCACTGGTTTAGATCCAGTAACTGGTAAAGATTACTGGTTGATTTCTAATGCACTTAGAGATGCAAGCTTTGTTCAAGAAGGAACCGGCCGTGTGATGTATAACCTTCAAATTGCCGCGAGTACTTTGGTTACTGTACCTTTATTAATTATTTTCTTTGCTTTTAGAAAATATATTATGAATGGTATTGGACGAAGCGGTACGAA
>CAYWUZ010000012.1:0-41551 GCA_964461565.1 uncultured Candidatus Izemoplasmatales bacterium
TGATACGGCTCGTTATTAATAATTCTAAAAGACCGATATATTTGTTCAAGAAGAATCATTTTCATTAATTGATGTGGAAAAGTTAACTTAGAAAAAGATAATTTTAATGACGCTTTATCTAAAACTGTTTTAGATAAACCTAAAGAACCACCTATAACAAAAACAATATCTGATGACTGATAAGAAAAAATATCATTGATTGTTTTTGATAGTTGGATACTATCAAATTGTTTTCCTTTAATATCTAAAACGATGATATATTCTTTATCAATTTTAGAAAGAATTCTTTCCGCTTCTTTATCCTTAACAATCTCCATGTCTTTTGGTGATAGATTTTCAGGTGCTTTTTCATCATTGACTTCAATTAGTTCAAGTTGAGAATATTTAGATATTCTTTTTTGATACTCTTCTATTCCATCTTTTAAATATTTTTCTTTAATTTTTCCTACAGTAATTATTTTTATTTTCATTGTTAATCCTTACTTATTATATTTATACTTTCTTTTCATTGTAATTATATGAACCGAATCTTCTTTATTGATGTTTACAGAATCTATTAAGGATCCTAAAATATCTAGTTCATTTTGAGTGTCCGTATCTCCAAGTAACTCCCAACCATAAACTTCAACCTCAATTTCTCTTTGTCTACTTAGTTTTTCTTGAATATGATCTAAAATATCTTGTGTAAACAATTTCGATTTAACAATAAAAGTAACACCTTTTTTATTGGAATGAAAAGACAAATCAAAATCATTGATACCATGCATCATCAAAAATAAGCTTAATTGTTTAATTATTTTAGCATCTATTCTATATTCCATTTTATTCATTTTGCACCTCCAAATTTTTATCTTTCTTAATGGCTTCTAAAAACGGAATCATTAACGCTGCGACAAACCCTGCCGCAAATCCGTTATTATATAAGTCAAAGCCTCCTTGAAACGCGTAAGCAAGTGGTGTGATTAAGATATGAATGAATCCAGCTATGATTCCAACAAAGATACCATATCTACCGGCAATAGGCGATACTGCAGTAACAAATAATAATGCTATAACCATTCCAACACTGTCAAATGTATAGTTGGTTAAAACAACACCTAACCAAGCTCCAAACATAACAGGCAAAGCATTTCTCGGATGTTTCCCAAAAGCACCAAACCCCATAATTGTTAAAACACCACTGACAACTGGTCCATTCATTTTTAAACCTAATAATAATAAAACGCCAACTGATATAAAGCCCATAATCGCAACATTAAGCATCGTGACTGGTTTTCCATAATCTCTAATAAAATCACTCACTAATCGTCCACTACTTTTTAAAAGTGGTGGATATTTTTTTAGTACATTGGAATCACCAATAAAAGCAAATATTAAAAACAAGGTTGATAATCCTAAAATAATAATCACAAGTTCTAAATGGTAAGCTTCGCTTGTTGGTCCCCCTAGATCTAAATCAACATTAAAGCTATGTAATATTACCGCAAATAACATTGATAATACACCTAAAGCAAAACCAATATTATACAAATTATATCCTCTATGAAATCTAATCGTATGCGCTGAAAAAGAAGGTAAAACAAATCCTACAAATGTTCCAGAAATAATTCCAGCAGGAATACCAAAATATAGTGGCCATCCAGTACCAAAAATCATAAAACTTACTAAAGGACTAATACCTGTTGAAAACAAAACAACAATAATGAAAGATTTATATTCTAATTTTTGTGTTTTCGCATAAAGATAAATTCCTAAATATATAGGTAATGTATTAAAAATATTTTTCCCAAAAAAAGAAAATCCAGCAATGGTAAAAACACCGGCAAAAATAGGCCCAGACATCCTAAATCCTAGTTTTGTTAATAAAATGACATTCAACATAATAATAGTCGCAACATTAAATAATGTCGCGCCTAAGCCACCGATACGTAAATAATCTGATATTAAAACACTTGGACTTTGCAATATATTTAAATAGCCTTGAAAAATCGCTTTTGGACTATCAAATATAAAGGCTAAAGAAAATAAAATAATGAATATAATCGGTAAAAGCATACGCTTTTTCAAAGTATCAATAATCTCCACAAAAAATCTCCTTAATTAATATGATTTTTAGTCAATGATAATGATTGGTTCTTCTATTAGAGTAACTTGTTTATTTTTTATGACTACCTCTTTATTATTCAATTCATTAATGTAAGTTCCATCACTTAATGGAACATTCATTCTACCATATTCTAAACCGATATTGAATATTCCAACCATTAATTGATCTCCAAGTTGATAGTGTCCAATATAAGCTTCTTTATCTTGAATATTGATTTCATAGGCCCCGTGACTTCTTATTTTTTGATTGGTAATTTGATGTAATGATTTAATAAAATCCGATATGTTAGGTCCTTCCCAATCAACAACATCCTTATTAAATAAATCTGGTAAATGATCATCACAGAACTCTTGTCCTGCATAAATCATTGAAGCTCCTTTAGAAAAAAAGGTAAGAGCTAACCATTGTTTAATCTTTAATATATTTGAATCAACAAACTTAGCAAAGCGACCATAATCATGGTTTTCTAAATTTCTTAATTTAATATAATTATCAGGATAAATCTCTTCTTGTTTATATAATTCTTCCAAATATCTAGTAAAAGTTACTTCGCTTTTTAAAAAACCTTCAAAATATGGCTGAATATCATAATCATATGATATATCAAATACTTGATATATCTCAGATTCACTTAAACAATCAATTCCTTGATTTCTTAAGTATCGACAAAAACCACCATGAACTGATTCGCTTAAAAAGATTGTTTTTGGATTTTGTTTTAATACCGCTTCTCTCATTTCCATTAAGAAATCTAAAGGCAATAAACTAGCCACATCAAATCGAAAAGCATCAATGCCTAATTGACTCCAATATAATAAGATATCTATGAGTTCTTTCCATAAACCTTTATTGGTAAAATCTAGATCAGTGATATCCCACCAATCTCCAACTTTATTAGCAAATTCACCATTTTTTTTATAGAAATACTCAGGATGATTTTTTAATAAAAGAGAATCATGAGATGTATGATTAAAGACAATATCCATCATCACCAGCATATCCATTTGATGGATTTCATTTATCAGAGTTTTAAAGTCTTCTAAAGTACCAAGTTCAGGATTGATTCCATAATAATCTTTTATAGAGTATGGAGAACCAAGTTTTCCTTTTCTATTGACTTCACCAATTGGATGAACTGGCAAAAGATAGACAATATCAACACCTAAATCTTTAATTCTAGATAGATCTTCTTTTAAAGCATTAAAAGTTCCCTCATCACTGTAATTTCTTACATACACTTGATAAATAAATAGATTTCTTAAATCTTTACTGGTTTCTTTACTCATACTAAGTCCCTTTCTTAAAAGCTCTAGGATGAGCTTTTAAATATTCATCTTGGAGTTTCTCTCTAGATACTTTTGTATAAATCTGAGTTGTTGATAAAGATACATGTCCAAGTAGTTCTTGAACAACTCTTAGATCAACACCTCTATTTAATAAATGAGTAGCGAATGAATGCCTAAATGAATGTGGTGTTAAGTTCATTGCAGATGCTTGTTTTTCTAATTCTCGATTAAGGATGACTCGAACACCTCTTGGTGTTAAAGCAGTACCTTTATAGTTAAGTAATAATAAATTTGTTTTTTCTTGATGTTTTAAAGCCAGTTCAATTCGAGCATCACTCAAATAGGCTTTAATAGTTTTTATTGCGAGTCCATGAACTGGAACAATTCTGTCTTTTGAACCTTTACCATGAATGATAATTTCTTGTTTAATAAAATCAATATCAGATAATGTAATGCCTGTTAACTCTGAAACCCTCAAGCCAGAACCGTATAACAATTCAAAAATCACCTTGTTTCTATGACCCAAAGCAGTTTTAGTTTCTATATTATTTAAAAATTTCATCATTTCATCTTCATAAATAAATTTGGGTAAAGATTTTCCAACTTTAGGTAAATCAACATTTTCAAAAGGATTGTCTTTTAAGATTTCTTCTTCAATTAAATAATCATAGAGTGTTCTTACACTAGAAATTTTCCTTCTGATAGATTTTGGATCATATTGGTTATGTAAACTCGCTACGTAAAATTTCGCAATCCTATTTGTCATATAACTTAATTGACCTAAATCTTCGCTTGACAAAAAATGTATCAATGTTTCAATATCATTGATATAGGCTGTGACTGTATGTTTAGAGTATTTTTTTTCGTTTTCTAAATACTCTAAATATTTTGAAACAATCTCTTTATTAGTCAATTTGACCTTCCTCTATTAATTCATCTATAGCTTTTAAGGCTCTTTGTGCATACATTATTTTTCTTTCTTTTTTCTTATGTTTTTCCTTAAGTTCAGGAAAAATACCGAAATTCGTATTCATCGGTTGAAATGTTTCGACTGGTGCGTGAGCGATGTAATCAGCTTGAGAACCTATGGCTGAAACAACTGGCATTTTAAGTAATTCTAAACCTTTGATATACTTTGCCATATTAATGCCAGCGACCAAACCCGAAGCAATTGATTCAACATATCCTTCAACACCACTCAACTGACCAGCAAAAAATAAATCTTCGCGTTTTTTTGATTGATAATATTCATTGATAGCGCTAGGTGCATTTATGAATGTATTTCTATGCATTATTCCGTATCGAATAATGTTTGCTTTTTCTAATCCAGGAATCATTTGAATAACTCTTTTTTGTTCAGAAAAAGTTAAATGTGTTTGAAAACCAACAATATTATACATTGTTTTTCTTAAATTATCTTGTCTTAACTGAACAACTGCATATGGTCTTTTTTCACCAGTCTTTTCTAAACCAACTGGTTTTAATGGTCCAAACGTCAGTGTTTGATATCCTCTTTTTGCCATTTCTTCAAATGGCATACAACCTTCAAACACTTTCATTTCAAAGTCTTTAACTTCAGTTGTTTTTGCATTGATTACTTCATCATACCACGCTTTATATTCCTCTTCAGTCATAGGACAATTTATATAATCAGCGTCCCCTTTATCATAACGACTTTTAAAATAAGCTTTTGTCATATCAATTGAATCTGCTTCAATGACAGGTGCGATTGCATCATAAAAATACAACATATCTTCACCAATAAATGCTTGAATGTCTTTAGTTAATGAAGCATGTGTTAATGGGCCTGTCGCAATAATCGTTGGTCCATTAGGTATTGTTCTAACCTCTTCATTAACGATTTCAATCATTGGATGTTCACTTAAAACTTTTGTGATATATTCAGAGAATAGTTCTCTATCAACCGCAAGAGCGTTTCCTGCAGGCACTTTATATTTATCGGCTGCGTTTAAAACAAGCGAATCTAATTTTCTTAATTCTTCTTTCATAACACCAGCGGCATTCATTAAAGAATCAGATCTTAATGAATTTGAACAAACAAGTTCTGCGAATGTTGTTAAATTTTGAGCCGGTGTTTTATTGATTGTTTTACTTTCGTATAATTTAACCTTTATATTTCTTTTTGCTAGTTGATAAGCAGCTTCACTACCTGCTAACCCAGCACCAATTACATGTACAGTCATATCTCACCTCTTGTTTTATTATATCATAGATTCTGTGTGGTTTCTCTCGACAAAAAAGATATTTTTTGAATCATTAAAAAAAACGATTCACTGATGTGAACCGTTTTTTAATTGTTTAATTAATTTTTTTATTTGACTTGCGGTAAAATCTGAAATGACATGTTCAATCCCACAAGCTTCATTTTCAGCTTGTTCTTTAGGAACATGTAATATATCAATTAAAAACTCTTTGAGTAATTCATGCTTTTGAAGTATTTTTTTTGATACCTCAACACCTTCGTCTGTTAATGATATATTTCCATAGAGAGCCTTAGTCACTAATTTTTTTTCAATCAAAGAATTGATTGCGCTATTCACACTCGCTCTTGAAACATCTAAATGTTTAGCTAGATCAATTGATTTTACATCAATGCCTCCAAACATATAGATGGTTTCTAAATAGTTTTCTAAAGATTCTGAATACTTTCTAGTTTTCATTATCCTTTAGCTCCTTTTCAATATTTTCTTTATATTCTTTTAATTGTGGCAAGTCGCATCCAAAACTAGATGAACAACTATCGCAACTACCACAAGCACTTCCTTTTTGTTTGATGAATTTTCGAATCATTAATAATACAAAAATTGAAATTCCTAAAGTAAATATGATGGTAAATATGGTTCCTTTATCTAATGAACCTATTTGGAATATTGCTAGTGAAATTAAATAAGCGACTGCTAATTCGTAAAACAACGTGAAATAAAACCATTTATTAGATTTTAATTCTCTTTTTAAAGCTGATACAGCTGCGATACAAGGAATCGCTAATAAAGCAAATGCCATAAATGAGTATGCTTGAAGTGGTGAGAAATTAGCTCTAATGGCTGGATATAAAGCGGAACCATTTTCAACGACATCACCTGCACTACCATAGAGGATACCTAAAGTTCCTACAACACTCTCTTTAGCAACAAACCCAGATAATATCGCCACTGTTTGTGGCCAATCATTAAATCCTATTGGTCTAAACACTGGAAGAATTGCTTTACCTATATAACCTAAGAAACTATATTCTATTTGTTCGTCTGTTAGTAATATGATTCTACCATCCACAACGCCAAAATAACTTAAAAACCAAATAATGATAAAGGCCGCTAATAAAATAGTACCGGCTTTAATTAAGAAATCTTTTGATCTTTCCCATGTATGTAACCAGGTATTCTTAACAGTTGGTTTTCTGTATTGTGGTAATTCCATAATATAATTAGCACTGGCTGATTTAAAGAATAATTTTTTAAATAATATCGCAGATAGAATCGCAACCAATAGTCCTAATAAATACATAGAGAACACAACGATATATGATCCTCTAGCAAATAACGCACCTGCGAATACACCGTAAATAGGCGCTTTTGCACCACATGATACAAAGGGAATAATCATCGAAGTGATTTTTCTATCTTCATCTTTATCCAAAGTTCTTGTGGCAGTAATCGCTGGTACTGAACAACCAAAACCAATCAGCATTGGTATAAACGATTTACCACTTAAGCCAAATCTTCTTAAGGCTTTGTCCATAATGAATGCGGCCCTTGACATATAACCAGAATCTTCTAATAATGCTAAAGCGAAGAACAGAATCATTAGTTGTGGTAAGAACCCTACAACCGCAGATAAGCCACCGAATATTCCTCGTGTAATTAAACTTGAAATATATGGACTCATTCCTAATGAATCAATACCCCTATTGATTAATGAAAAGAATTGTTCAATTAACCAAACAAACTGATCTGTGATATAGACACCTAATGGTCCAAAGGCTAAAAAGAATACTGAAAACATAATAGCTAAGAATATTGGTAGTCCTAAATATTTATGTGTTAATATTTTGTCTATTTTATCTGTTGTTGATTCTTTAAGCAAATCATTTCTTTGGTAAACTTCTGTTATTAATTCAATAATTTTATTATATCTTGCATCTGGTAAAACCATATCTATATCTAATTCTAATTCATCTTTGACTGTATGATAGAGTTCGATTAATTTAGGTTGATCTTCCTTAGCTACATGTGCGTGATCTAATGCAATTAATCCATCTTCAAAGAAACGAATTGAGATAAAACGATCATGAATATATGTATTAAATCTAGCAATGATGTTTTCTATTTGTTTATTATATTTTAATGCTTTTCTTTGGTGAAGCATATCATAATTTTCAATAGCTTCAATTAAATCATCCATTCCTATTTTTTTACTAGCCGAAATAGGAATCACTGGTAAATCTAGTGCAACTGATAAAGCTAAATGATCAATCTTTTCTTCATTTCTATCGATAATATCCATACCATTTAAAGCAATAATCATTGGGATATTGGTATCTAGTAATTGATAGGTTAAGAATAAATTTCTTTCAAGACTACTTGCATCAACTATGTTAATAATCAGATCCATTTTCCGATCCATAATATAGTTTGATGATATTTCTTCTTCTAGAGAAATAGTTGATAAGGAGTAGATTCCAGGTAAATCAACGATATCCGCTTCTATTTGAGTCGATTTCAATTTCCCTGATTTTTTTTCTACTGTGACGCCTGGCCAGTTGCCTACTGACTGATTTGATCCAGTTAATTGGTTGAATAAAGTTGTTTTACCTGCATTAGGGTTTCCAATTAATGCTATATTCATTAGTTGTCAACTCTTTCTACTTGTATTGTTCTAGCTTCCGCTTTTCTTATAGTTAAAGAATAGCCTCTGACGATGATTTCAACCGGGTCACCCAAAGGGGCTGTTTTTTTAACGTATACTTGAGTCCCTATAATGAGACCCATATCAATAATACGTTTTCTTAAATTATTAGTTTTTATGGCCTTAATCACGCATGATTGGCCTGGATATATATCTTGTAGTGTCATGTTGCCTCCGAATTTGTTAGATAAGTCTAACTCATTTTGCAAAATAAAAAGCTATGATGTTAGCTGCATATAACATTATAGCTGATATTTTAATTTCAGTCAACCAAATATAAGTTCTATTTTTGTAAATAATTATCATTAAATAATTTTAACTGATTGAAGTATTCTTCTTTGTTAAAATAGTAACTTCTTGCATGATACGCTTCTTTTTCTGGCAAATATAAGAGTTTAGGGCCGGAGTATGTTTCATACATATCTACAGAGTCTTTGTAGGGTATAAACTCATCTCGTTCACTATGGATAAACATCATCGGAATATGGCTATTTTCTATAGATTTAATTGGTGACACTTTGTTTAAATTAGCTCTAGATATAAACCATACAAATATATTGGCTATTGGATAAAAAATAATTGGTGGGAGTTTCTTGAGTTTGATTTGTCTTTTCACTTGAGTTTTTAAATCTTTAAAACCAGCATCTGAAATAACAAATTTAATTCTTGAATCATTTTCTTGTTCAAGAAGAACTGTTGCACTTCCCATAGACTCTCCGTATAATCCTAAATATACATCACCATACTTGGAATAAACTTTATCAATGACTCGTTTAAGATCGTGTTGTTCATAATAACCGAGTGTTGAGTTTTTTCCACCACTACCACCATGAAACCGATGATCATACATAACTATATTAAAACCTAATTCAATCATCATTTTAGCATATTTAATGGATCCGTGATGTGAGTAGGTATATCCATGAGATATAACAACAAATTTATTTGAATCCGTATTTTGATTCATTTCATATACTTGTAAGTCATATCCGAATTTTGATTTAATTAAGTATGTTTCAATTAAGTGTTCTTTATAATAAGGCATTAAAAGATTATCTCTTTCAGATTCTTCTATTTCTGTTTCTTGTAAGTTCCTTACTTGAGGTGTCACAATGGATAAAGCTATATGTAATCCAATGTAAAGACAGATAAGAATCATAAATCCAATGATAAAAATAAAATATATTTCAAAACCCATAATGACCTCCTTTATTCATTCATTAATTTAAAGTAAATACCTTTTTGCTTCATTAACGCTTCATGGTTACCCATCTCTACGATGCCTGTATCACCTAAAACAATGATACGATCAACATGTTTTACCGTCGATAGACGGTGGGCAATAATAATGGCTGTTTTATCTTTAATCAGTTCATCAAACGCTTCTTGTATTAAACGTTCGGTGACATTATCTAGGGCTGATGTTGCTTCATCAAGAATAACAATTTTAGGTTTTTTTAAGAATAACCTAGCAATCGCAATTCTTTGTTTTTGTCCACCAGATAACTTCACACCTTTTTCACCGGCGATGGTATCATAACCATTTTCTAAAGTAAGAATATAATCATGAACTCTAGCTTTTTTAGCGGCGTCAATCACATCTTCATCACTGGCTTCTAAATTACCGTAAAGAATATTTTCTTTAATCGTTCCATAAAAAATAAAAACATCTTGTTGGACATGCCCAATGGCTTTTCTAAGTGATGAAACATCGTAATGCTTAATATCCATATTATCAATTAATATTTCTCCAGATATTGGATCATAGAATCTTGGGATGAGTTTTGATATGGTTGATTTACCAACACCTGTTTCACCAATTAAACCAACTTTTTCTCCTGGTTTAATTTCTAAATTAAAGTGATGTAATACTTGATGAGCATCTTTTCCATAATGGAAGTTTACATCTTTGAAGATGATTTCTCCTAAAGGATCAGTTAATGAAACAATAGGTTCTACAGGTTTAATATTCTTTTCAACTTGCATCACTTGATAGAACTTTTCAAAACCAGAGATACCATTTTGAATTTGTTCAATCATAGCGATTAAACGGTTAATTGGTCTTGTCAAAAATGAGATATATAAATAATAAGTAAATAAATCCACATAATCAATATATTCATAGAAAACAAATAAACCACCAACCACTAGTAACAGTAAATTCAACATATTTAAAAGAAATTGATTTCCTACATGAAATATAGCCATTTGAAAATATGATAATTTTCTTGAATTAGCATAATGATGATTGACATCAGTGAACCTGTTTAATTCATAATTCTCGTTATTATAAGCTTTTGTTAAACGGATACCTGATAAAGAGTTTTCAATTTTAGAGTTAAGTTCTCCGTGTCTTTTTCTTACTTTTCTTTGTGCTTCTAACATTTTCTTGCGTCGCCACCAAGAGAACCAAACAATGATAATAACAAATGAGAATATAATAATTGTTAAAACTAAAGATATGGTCGCTAGAAAGATAAAAGACCCTATAAACATGATTCCTGAAATAAACATATCTTCGGGTACATGATGTGCCATTTCTGATATATCATGTAAATGATTTGTGATGTAACTCATCAATACTCCAGTTTGGTTGTCATCATAGAAGTCATAATCTAATTCTTCATATTTTTCAAACAGATCATGACGCATGTCTCTTTCGATAAACACACCCATCATATGACCATTATAGGTTACAAAGAATGATAATCTCGCTCTGACGATATAGATTAGTAACAGACCAAATCCTAGATATAAAATATATTTCATGTTTCCATCTGGTATATAATCGTTTAACATAACCCTTAAGGCGATAGGATATAACAAATCAATCGCAGACATTAGAAACGCTGATAGCATATCTAGATAAAATACTTTTTTGTGATTTTTGTAATAACTGATAAATTTCCTTACCATAAAAACTCCTTACTTAAGGACTAATTTTTTAACTTTAACATTTTCAATTCTGGTAAAGAAATATAAAAACGCTAAAAAGATAATTAGTGCTTTAAACATTGTTGAAATATTTATAGACCACCAGATACCTCTTTCGTCCATTGTTTTGATTAAAATAATGACCAATGGTATTCTTAAACCATTTCCAATAATACCAGTGATTGATGGTATATAACTTTTTGCAATCCCATTAAAGAATCCAGCACCAACACCTTCTATAATCATGAAAACTTGTGATATAGCGATAATTTGAAGATAAACCACACCATGTCTTATTGTTTCTGCTTCACTGACAAAAATTCCCATCAAAGTTCCTGGAATAAAATAGAGTAAGGCTGTCACGAATAAAGAATATGGGATTAATATCATTGTTGCATATAATATTGATTTTCTAACGCGATCAAATTGCTTAGCACCAAAATTTTGACCTACAAAGACTGTAATCGCAGTTTGAAATCCACTGGCAATCATCCAGGTTAATTGTTCAATTTGAACACCAATTCTTTGTGCCGCAACAACGCCTTCTCCAAAAAGATATATTTGTCTTGCGACATAGACAGCGATTAATGTAAAAATCATACTTTGTGTTCCAACTGGTAATCCTACTTTGATAATCTTTTTCATCGCATCTATATTAAAGTTTTTAAAATGAAAGGCTTTGACCTCTGGGTTTAATTTATGATAAACGATATAAAAAATAATTAAAGTAATGATTTGCGATGACACTGTCGCAATCGCTGCCCCACTTAAGCCTAAACGGAAAACTAAGATTAATAATGGGTCTAATATCATATTAAAGATAAACCCAACAGCTAATATCATTAAGTTTACTTTTGTTTGTCCCAATCCTTCATTGATTGAAACAAACCCGTGCACTAAAAACTGTACGAATATCAATCCACCAATGATTGGAATGTAATCCATTGCGTAATCTATGATTGTTTGTGATTCGATATTAAAAATACTTAAATATGTTTTCGCAAATAATAATGTTAATACAGAAAACAATATTCCTAAACCAGCTTGTAATAATAAACCGTTTGTTGCATAGACATTCACTTTATTCATTTCATCTCTACCAACTGCGTGTGAGATGCGAACACTGGTTCCAATTTTAGCAATTAAGATAACACCAAAACAAAACCAAGTTAAATACGCTGCGGTTCCTACAGCCGCTACTGCAGCTGTTTCAGAAAGTCCAATACTATCAACTCGACCAATCCAAAAGATATCAGTAAGGTTATAAGCCATTTGACTTAATGTTGTTAAAAGTATAGGAATAGCCAGTAAGACGAGTTTCTTAAAAATTTTACCTTGAGTCACGTTGTTAACTTTCTTCATGTTCTTCTCTAAAAAGAAACCCCGTTAGAAGTTTCTTCCTTTCTTATTCAATTTTCTAAAAAGTAAGTGGCTTCCATATCCGCCGTAGATAAAGCAAAGGCTAAAGGATATAACTGAAATGACTTACCGACATTCATCGTTTCATCATTACCAGAAAAGCCCATATGATAGCGAATAGCAAATGCTTCTTCTCTTGTAAGTTTCATAAATCCTGAAATGATATATACAGATTTTTCTCCATGGCCATAAGGTAAAGAGTCATCAAAATCATACGATGGCACTTGAACCCATTGTCCTTGTTCATTCTTTTTATTTCTTAAAGTTTTTTTATAAACATTCACTTTACAGATATCATGTAATAAGGAAACAATTGCGACTGATTCATCATTCACACTTAATCCATAAACTTCTTTAACTCGTGGACGTTCAACATAGGCTTTTAAACAATCATAAACATTTAATGAATGTTTAACAAGACCTCCTGGTTCCGATAAATGGTAACGCGTAGAACAAGGCGCATCAAAAAAATCACTTTTATTTGATAATAAATAATTAAGTAAATCCTCAGACCCATCTCTTTTAATATATTTGCGATATAAATCGATAAACCGTTCCTTATCCATTAAGCTTCCTCGCAATATACCGCTGTGCCTAAGACATCATAAATTTTATTATTTAATGTAACAGGTATTTCTACTTCAACGATATCTTTAACAACATATTGTTCTAAAGTTGCTAAATCTTTAATAAAATATCCTTTTTCAACATGATTATCAACTTGATTACCAAAAAACACAAAAACATAATCTTCTTCATAGATTTTAGCGTGAGAAGCAGTTATTTCTTGAATTAAATTCACTTCAGTACGTTTTTCTGTAATCATCATTTTATGTGGATTTTCTAATTGGAATCTTCTTCTTAGTTGTTCGTTCAACATATTATCTTTTACTTTGTTTTTAGTTTTATCAATAATTTCATTTGTTTTTTTAACAACTTTCAATCCTTTTTCTTTTAAAAAATGAATAATTTTTTCCATGATATCTCCTAAAATAATCCAATGATTTTTTCTTCAATAACATCCATATTCTCATAAGCGCCATGTTTTGGTAATCCTGGCATCGTCATTACTTGCCCAGTTAAGGCTACAATGAATCCAGCACCTATTGATGGTTTAAATTCTCTTACAGTAATCCTAAATCCTCTTGGTCTACCTTTTAACTTTGGATCATCTGATAAAGACAATGGTGTTTTAGCCATACATATAGCTAATTTATCCCATTTATTATGATTAAATGATTTAATTTGATCTAAAGCTTTTTCTGTAAAATCAACACCATCAGCGCCATAAATCTTTTTAGCAATGGTTTCAATTTTTTCTATAATTGGCATATCTAAAGGATAAATTGGTGTGTTTTTATTAACATCATCATCTTTTGTTATATCAACAACCTTTTTAGCTAAATCAAGACCACCTTCACTACCTTTAGAAAATACTTCTGATAATGATATAGGATGATGATTTGCTTGAGCCCATTCTAATAGAGCATTAATTTCTTTTTCAGTATCTTTTGGAAAACGATTAATGGCTATCACATAAGGACGGTTAAAGTTTTTAACACTCTCAATATGTTTTTCTAAGTTAACGATACCATTTTTAAGGGCATCAACATCTTCACGTTCTAAAACATCATCACCAGCATCGCCATGAAGTTTTAAAGCTCTTATACTTGCGACAATAACAACAGCCGAAGGCATTGTATCCATGGTTCTCATTTTAATGTCCATGAATTTTTCCATACCTAAGTCAGCGCCAAATCCAGCTTCAGTAACAACATACTCACTGACTCTAGAAGCAAAATCAGTTGCGATAATTGAATTAGCACCATGTGCGATATTCGCAAATGGTCCACCATGAATTAAGGCAGGAGTTTTTTCTAATGTTTGTACAAGATTAGGCTTAATAGCGTCTTTTAATAACATAACCAATGCACCTTGAACTTTTAAATCAGCCACAGTCACTGGTTCATCATCCATGTTGTAAGCAACAACCATTCTTGATAAACGTGTTTTTAAATCTTCTATGTCTGTTGATAAACATAATACAGCCATCACTTCAGAAGCCACTGTAATATCAAAACCATCAAATCTTGGTACTTCTCTTTTTAATGATAATCCTACTTGGATTTTTCTTAAAGAGCGATCATTCATATCAATAGCTCTTCTCCAAATCACTTTTTCAGGATTGATGTTTAAATCATTCCCTTGATATAAATGATTATCAATCACTGAACTTATCAGGTTATTACTTGCGCCAATCGCATGTATATCCCCTGTAAAATGCAAATTAATATCTTCCATTGGTACAACTTGTGCATAACCGCCACCAGCTGCGCCACCCTTCATTCCCATGACAGGGCCTAAAGATGGTTCTCTTAAAGCAATCATTGTTTTATATCCTAATGCTTTTAATGAATCGCCTAAACCAATCGTTGTGGTTGATTTACCTTCTCCAGCTTTTGTTGGATTAATCGCAGTAACTAAGATAATTTTACCGCGTTTATTCTTACGATATCGATTAATGGCATCGAAACTAATTTTAGCCTTATAGTTACCATATAGTTCAATATCTTCAGGTGCTAAATCAATTGTTTTAGCAATTTCTATAATATTTGACATCTTCGCTTTTTGAGCAATTTCTAAATCTGTTAACATATAAACCCTCCTTATTTTCTATTTAAAAATGTTATACTATCAACCCTTGCAGTTTGTGGAAACAAATCTACAGGTATAATTTTACTGATTTTATAATTATCCATTAATCGGTCCATATCTTTTGCTAAAGAAGATGGGTTTTGTGATACATAGATCACTTGATTTAATTTATATTTATTTAATAAATCCAATGTTGTTTGACTTAAACCATACTTCGGTGCATTCAATATAGCTATCACTCTATGATTAACAATTTTTAATAATTTAGGCAAAGCCGCTTCAACATGATCTTGAATCAACTCAACATTATTAATACCAGTATTTTTAATATTTTGTTTTGCATCTATCATCGAACCAGCAGAATAATCAATTGCATATACCTTTTCAGCGTATTTAGCAAAATAGAGTGATGAAATCGTTGATTCTTCATAAAGATTCAAGAGAATATCATCATCAGATAAGCCACTGTACTTAACAATTTGATCATCCATCAAATGCGCGACATCTATATTATTAGGATATGTTCCGTTAAAGGACACAGAAACTAACATATCATGATAATGTGTTTGAAGAAAACCAAGACCCGCTAATGTATTTACAGGGTAATAGATAACTTGAGAACTCTCAGGGTTATGAATACTCACACCAACAGCTTTGATTGATTGAAATGCCTCAACCATTTCTTCAGCTATTCGTTTTAATTTTGGTGTTTCTCTATCCACGACAATAACGACTGAAGCTTGATCAGTATCTTTAAAATATCGAATCACTAAATGATGTAACAAACCTTCTTTATTTCTTAAATCATAAGCTTTCATTTTATATTTTCTAAATAGTTTTAATGCTAAATGAGCAATTTGATTAATTTCTTGGTCTTGTATTAAACAATCGTCAATATATACAAATTGATTGGTCATTGGTTTATAATAGCCAATAGACAATCCAAAATTAGTATTACTTAAAACTAATTCTTGATACAAACTATAATTTTCTTTTTTACCATTACTTATGGTTAAATCAACTTTATTTTTGACGTCGTCTA
This sequence comes from uncultured Candidatus Izemoplasmatales bacterium, assembly GCA_964461565.1. Taxonomy (GTDB): domain Bacteria; phylum Bacillota_I; class Bacilli_A; order Izemoplasmatales; family Hujiaoplasmataceae; genus Hujiaoplasma. Next base: position 16,370 of record CAYWUZ010000012.1, read on the forward strand.
ATGATGTATAACGTTTAAAAGCTTGTTCAACCGTTAATTGCTTAATTTTTAATTGTTCGTTATATTCGATATGTTGAAGTTCGCAATGACCACATTGTTCAAAATACTTGCATGGTGGTAAAACCCTCTTTTTAGATGGCCTTTCAATATCAATGATTTTAGCAACAACATAATTCTCGTATACTTTCTCAATTTCAACATTGACAACTTCTTTTCGAATCGCTCCAGGAACAAAAACAGCGATGCGGTTAAAGTAACCTATCCCCTCTCCATTAATTCCCTGTTTACGAATATCTAATTTTAATTTTTGTTTTTCCATTAATTTCATCATGATATACTCCTATTTCTATTATAACAAAATATCGACTAAATTTATACTGTCTAACTTCAGAAAAAAAACAAGATGAGATCATCTTGTTTTATGACTTTAATTGATATGTATCCACATACTTCCTAACCATCTGTTTAACTTCAATATTTTCTAAAGCTTCAAAGATATTTAAGATTTCCGATACTTCTTTATTAATATCCAATTGACATGGTATTTTTTCAATATATATTTTCTCATTATCAGTTTTAATATGGCCATTATTCTTATCCACTAATAATTCTTCATAAAGTTTCTCACCAGGTCTTAAACCAATAATTTTAATATCAATTTCTTCAAATGGTTTATAACCAGATAATTTGATCATCTTAATGGCTAAATCATATATTTTAACAGGATCACCCATATCTAAAATAAAGATTTCTCCACCTTCGGCAAATACAGCTGATTGTAAAATCAATCCACTCGCTTCAGGAATGGTCATAAAATAACGGATAATTCGCTTATCAGTTAAAGTGACTGGCCCACCATTTTCTATTTGCTTTTTAAATAATGGCACAACAGATCCATTTGAACCTAGAACATTACCAAATCTAACCGCTGAATACGATGTTTTTGATAAATTATCGAATGATTGAATAATCATTTCCGCAAATCTTTTTGTCGCACCCATAACATTGGTTGGTCTTACAGCTTTATCTGAAGACACTAAAACCATTTTCTTAACTTTATATATATCTGATAACTTACAAACGTTATAGGTTCCTAAAATATTGGTTCTTACTGCTTCAACAGCACTATCTTCCATTAGAGGCACATGTTTATAAGCCGCTGCGTGAAATACTAAATCTGGTTGATATGTTTTGAATACTGTTTCTAATCTTTGATAATTATAAACCGAACCAATTAAAACAATCATCTCTACTTTTTTCTTTGATTCATTAAAGTGAATAGATAATTCAGTTTGTAAATCATATACCCCATTTTCATAAATATCAAATAAGATTAATAAGTCTGGTTGATTATCAACAATTTGTCTCACTAACTCTGAACCAATCGATCCACCAGCGCCAGTCACTAGTACTGTTTTTTTATTAATAAATTGATAAATTCCAGTTTTATCTAATTCTACAGGTTTTCTTGATAATAAATCTTCAACATTGACATCTAAAATTTTATTTTGTTTATCATCACTATATTCAGATAATTGTGGTAATCTTTTTATCGTCACAGAACGACTTGAGATAATATTGATCAATTCTTGTAGTTTATCTTTTTCAATATTCGCAATAGCGATAATCACTTCTTTAATTTGTAATTCATCTATTAAATGTGGTATTTTTTTGATTGGTCCTAAAATTTCATATCCAGATAATAATTGTCCTATTTTATTTTCATCATCATCAACAAAAGCAATAGGATTGTTAAATATTTGCGGATTATTTCTAATCTCATTTAATACGATTTTACCACCAGGTCCAGCCCCGACAATTAAGGTTCTTTTACCAGGTCTTATCATATGATTGGGCATCACTAATTTAATTAACCTTCTAATAATTCTTGGCGCAACCATTGTAAATATTTCTAAAAATGAAGTAAATATAAAGAAAAACTCAGGTATAAATTCAAAATTAGGAATGGCTAAAGTCACTGTCACTATAATGATATTTGAAATACCAACGTGAATTGATATTTTTACTACTTCATCTAATCCAACATTGACTAAAACTAAATGGTATACTTTAAAAATGTAATAATAAATAATTTTAAATAAAACCACCACTGGCAACATAATAAATGCCATCTTATAATTAAACTCTTCATATACATATAACCTCAACAAGACAATCATAATCGTATATGTTAAAGAAATACCTATGGCATCAATAACCATAAAGTTTAATTTGGTTTTATTCCTTAAATAATTTCTGCTTTTCTTAATTAAATTATTCATTACCCCACCTACCACATTGGATTATTTTATCACAGTAATTTATCCGCTTCAATCGATTTGGTGAAATTAATGTCAAAATAAAAGGAAACACCTTGATTATTATTTTCGACACCATATTTATAGTCTAAAGATTCAAATATTGTACGCGCTATTGATAATCCTAGACCATGTCCACCATAACTTCTCGTTCTTGCTTTATCTACTTTATAAAAACTATCCCATAAATTCTTAATATCTTCTTCAGGTATTGGATCACCTGAATTATATACATAAAGACGAATATATTCTTTTTCTATTTTAGTATATACGGAAATTTGATTTGGTTCTTTAACGTGATTTAAAGCATTATTAATAAAATTAATCAAAACTGTCTGTAATTGCTCATAATCTGAATAGATAATTATATCATCTATCTCCATATTAAAATCAATATTTTTCTCATTAATTTTAATCGCTAAAAGATTATATGTTGATTGCACAAGCTTTTTGATTGAAAACTGAGTTTGATTAATCGATATAATTCCAGAATCTATTTGTGAAATATTGAGTAGTTCTCTCACTAACTTATTCATTTTGTATGTTTCATCAATCACAATATCAATATAATTATCTTTATCCTCTTTAGATAAATCATCTAATTTTAAGGCTTCTGAATATCCCATAATTAATGATAAAGGTGTTTTTAATTCATGAGAGGCTGAGGCTATAAATTCTTTACGTTGCTTTTCAACTTGATTCTTAAATAATATCTCTTCAGCTAAACGCTTATTAGATACTTTTAATTCTTCAATTGTATTTTTAAGTTCATCACTCATTATATTGATGCTTTTAGCTAAATGTCCAATTTCATCTTCACTCGCAACAAAAGCTTTATCAGAGAAATTAAGATTCGCAATTTCATTGGCGACACGGTTAATCTCTAATATAGGATTGGTCAATTTATAACTTAAAAAATACATAACAATAGCCGAAACAACCATAAAAAACATGCCTAAAACAACTGTAAATGAGTTGAATATCCAGATGTTTTCATTAATTGAGCTGAGTGTAATTGTATTAAAATAATAGATATATCCTTGATTGACTGGTTTAACAACAAAAAGACCAATTAACTCATCATCATGTTCTTGATTATTGGTTTCCCAATCAAATAAATATCCACGATACCCTGTTGATTCAACATCCACAGACCTGGCAATTTCAAAATCACCATTGATTGGTTTTGCTTGATGGTACTCATAAATAAATGTGATTACATCATCTTGATTCATCCAATAAGAATGCCCATAGATTGTTGAAAATAAGCTTTCATCATCTTTTAATTCATCTAAAGTCATACTTTTATTGATTTCTTCTTCTTGATATACAACTTGGATAGATAAATTATATTCGCTTTCTATCACAGCCATTCGATTAACATAATCAGATGAAGATTGATCAAGATCCTTTGCTTCAACAAAAGCTTCAATTAAATGTGTATTCCTTCTAAAGGTATAATAATTTCTTAAAATCGTATTATTAAAAATAATTAATCCAGCGATAAAAGCTAAAATAGTCCCATAAGTGATTAAGAATAATTTACTTCTCAGTGATGAATTCATTATCTACGTCCAACCTGTATCCAATCGATCTCACTGTTGAAATATAAAAAGCATAATCACCTAATTTAGCTCTTAGTTGTTTGATATGTGTATCAACTGTTCTTAAATCACCAAAATAATCATAATTCCACACAGCATTCAATATTTTATCTCTTGATAAAGCGATTCCTTTATTATTAATAAAATATCTTAAAAGTTCGAATTCCTTTGGAGTTAATTCGACTTTTTCTTTATTAATAAAAACCTGTCTTGATGCTAAATCCATATGAATATATCCAAAATCTAAGAACTCAACTTCTTCTTTTTCCTTGTTTAATATTTTATTGATTCTTGCCATCAATACGGAAGGAGAGAAGGGTTTGGTCACATAATCATCAGCACCTAATTTAAATCCCTTGAGCTGGTCATATTCGTCGCTACGAGCCGTTAACATGACAACTGGTGTTGTCATATAGTCTCTAATACTTTCTAACACATACCAACCATCATATTTAGGCATCATCACATCAAGAATGATTAAATCAAATTTTTCGTTTTTATCAAACAAAATATCAATGGCTTCCTCGCCGTCTTTTGCTTCAACTGAATCATAATTATTTCTTTTTAAGAACTCTACTAAGAGTTTTCGAATTCTAAATTCATCATCTACAACTAAAACACGTAATTTACCCATATAAACATCACCTTTCAAAGTAAAGATAATTCAATACACTAGGATATTGAATTATGCTTGCATTATGATTTGATTGTTAAACAATTTTTCAGCTATATCTTTTGAATACTTCTTTTCAATATAAAGATACGCATCCTTCATTAAATGAGGATGAACCCGATGAGAATCGCTTGCAATAAAATCTATATAATTGTTTTTAATTAACTTTTTAATCCATTTTTTAATACTTGATCCTTGTCCGCCTAAGACACTCGTTGCATTGACTTGAACCAAAGCACCTATTTTTCTTAAAACTAAAACATCTTCTAATTTAGATAATTGAACATATCTTTCGATATGAGCAATTATCGGCGTATATCCCTTAGCGACCATATTATGAACTGCTTCTGTTATATCATAAACAGAAATATCTACAGAAAACTCTACCAAATAGATATTTTTCAACAATGGTTTAACTACTTTGTTTTCTATATCTTTTAATGTTTCTCTAGTATATTTGATTTCATTTGCTAAATATAAATTTATATCAATATTTCTTTGATTAACCTTTTGTTTTAATTCAGAAAATAATAATTCATTTTCTTCACATGTCGAGAGATAATTCCTCATTTTATAATAATGAGGGGTGACATAAATATGGTCCACCCCTTGTTGTAATAAATCTATTATAATTTGGATTGCTTCATCATAATCTCTCACACCATCATCAACAAATGGTAATAAATGCGTATGAATATCAATCATGATTTTTTTTATTCCTCTTTACTATAATAATAATTATAAGAATAACCCGTTTGTTTAGGGTCTACATTCGCAAATACAGTACCTAATACATTAACTTTAGCTTCTTGAAGTTGTTTTAATCCAACTTTAGCTTCTTCTTTTTTAGTTTGGTTGTATGCCACGACATAAATAACACCCTCAACTAATTTAGAAATAATAAAGGCATCTGTTACAGATAAAACAGGTGGAGAGTCAATAATAATAACATCATACAATGTTTTTAATTTATCTACTAAATTAGCAGTTTTCTTAGATTCAAGAATAATATGTGGACTTGTCGTATGTTGACCAGAAAGAATTAAATCAATTCCAGATTCGTCTTTTATAATGATATCTTCTACAGTTTTATCTTCAACGATATAATCATAGAATCCTAAATCATTGGCTTTATTAAAAGCACGGTGAATTTTAGGTTTTCTTAAGTCGAAGTCAACAATAATTGTTTTCTTTCCTCTTTCAGCATAAACAGCAGCTAAATTAATAGCGGTTGTTGTTTTACCATCTCTAGGCGTTGCGGAAGTTGTTTGAAGAACATGAAGAGGTTTATCAATACTTTGTAAACGAATATTTAATTCTAATTTTCTATAAGCTTCAGCTTCAGGTGAATTAGGTGTTTCGATAACTACATTTTTATATTCAAAAAATTCCATTTATTCCACAACCTTTCTTTCTTTAATGGTTCCTGGAACTGTTGCTAAGACTTTAATTTTCAAATGTCTTTCAAGTTCTTCAGGCGTTTTAAATTTATTGTTAAATGCTTCTTTTATAAAGACAACACCTAAGGCAATAATACCACCAAGAATGATTGAGATTGCTATATTTAATACTTTATTTGGTGAACTAGGACCAAGTGGTAACATAGCATCATCTAAAGGTGTTAAACGATCTTTTAAATAGATATTTTCTCTATCTACGCCAACACGAGTTCCATTCGCAATAGCAATTGAATTTTCAATAATTTGATTTGCTATTTCTTGAGCTAATTCAGGTGAAGTCGATTCAACCTCAATATAAATAATTAAAGCATCTTGTGGACTTGAAATTGATATTGAGTTCTTTAATGATGATAAAGCTACATTTTCAAGTTCAGGTATATCTTCTTTAACACTACTCAAAACGGTGTTTGATATAGCGAAATCTTCATATGTTCCTCTAATAGTATCCGCTATATATAATGCAGATTGTTCACTTGAAACATTTTCTTCAACTCTTACTTGCATCATTAATGATGCATTAGCAGTATACATTGGAGTTGCGACAACAAACGTATATACAATGCCTAAAACAACAACCCAAAATCCCACGATAATGATTAAAGCGATGTTATTCCAGACAATATTGAATAAGTCTTTTAAGGAAATACCTTCTTCGTGATCTTGATTCATTCTTTCTAATTCTTCATTCATAGTAAATCTCCTTTAAATATGATTAATGTTATTATACAATAATCGCTTTGATAAAACAATAAACTAACTTAATTTAATATTGCATGATTCCAATAAATAACACCACTAATCCAAAGATTAGGTTATATAAATAGAACATTCTAAAATTACCTTTTTGAGTGATGATGAAAATAAATTTCAAAGCATAAAACGTTCCAATAAAACTGACAACCATTGACAAGAAATAATAAAAATACATATACCCATTAGAGGTATCAAAATCTAATAAAGTATCAATATCAATAAAACCTCTTAGAATTGATACAATAATTGTTCCTAATGATATTGGAATTGATATTAAAATCGAGAACTTTAATGATGTGTTGTAAGATAACTCTTGGTGTGTCCCTGCAGTCGCTGTCACAGCTAAACGACTCACTCCAGGTATCAAAGCTAATAATTGAAGCATTCCAATATACCAAGCTTTTTTATGAGTCACTTTAGTACTTGTAAAACGATCTGTTCTATGTCGAGATAAATATAAAATTGTCGCAGTTAATAAAGACCCAACCCCAATTAATATTAAAGAAAATTCTCTAAATTCAACATCATATAAGGTCAGTACTGTTCCAAGAATTCCTATAGGGATAATTGCAATCAAAATACTAATAAAATATGTTTTTGATTTAACATACTCTGGATTATTATCTTTTTTAACAACATTCAAATAAGTTTGACATACCAAATCTTTTATCATTTTTCTAAAATATAATATAATTGCAAATAAAGAACCTAAATTAACAACATTCAAAAAGAACTGACTGTATTCAAATTGGTCATTTGTAATAAATTGAATAAATGATACTTGTCCACTTGATGAGATTGGTAAAACTTCAAAAATACCTTGAGCAATACCATATAATATATAACGAATAAGTTCTAGTATATCCATTAAATCACCTGATTTCTATAAGATGTAAAGCAATAAGGCAAAAGCACTTGCACCAAAACAGTAATAACTGAAGTATTTGATTTTACCTGATTTAAAAATACTATAAATTAATTTATAAGCAATAAAAGTTGCGACCATTGCGCCAAAAAAAGCAAGCAAATACAAAGATACTTGATTGTTTACAAAAGCGACTTTTTCTCCTCTAACAATATCAATCAACATTAAAAGAATTGATCCGATTGATACAGGTATATACATAATAAAAGAGAAATCTAAGGCTGCATCAACATTTGAACCTCTTTTTAATGCGGTAGAACTTGTCATGCCTGATCTTGAAACACCAGGAATTAATGCAACTGATTGAGCAAAGCCCATTAAAATAATATCCGTCCAAGTTAACTTATATTTTTTTGAATTAAAAGGCTCTGACCTCGTAATACAGTATAACACAGTTGCGGTCAATAATAGTCCAATTCCGACCAGCAATAATGCATGAATGTTTAAAATATGGTTGATTTGTTCTTCAAATAAAATACCAACGATACCAGCGGGGATAATCGCGACAATAATTTTTAATACATAGATGAAATCTTCTTTTGCTTCGAGTCTTTTTGCTTTGTTAAAAATATATACAAAAAAACTCGTAAAAAGTCGCAAGAGTCTTTTACGATAAATAAATATAAATGTTACTAAAGAACCAGTATTAACAATAATCAAAAATAAAATATTATTAACAAAATCAATAGATAATAAATATTTAGCAATCTCTACATGTCCACTTGATGAAATAGGTAATACTTCTGTCACGCCTTGGACAATCCCTAATATTAAGTACTTTAAAGCCTCAACGAATCCCAAATAAACCACCCCGAAATTATAAAATATAGAGTTATTTTATACTATCTACCTATTATTTTCAATCTATTTAAAAAAAGAAAGCCAAAAATATGGCTTTCTTTTTTTAAATTACATTTCTTTCATCCATAAACCGTGAATATTGCAGTATTCATAAACTTTAACCGGTTGATTTAAATCAACAAAGAATTCAGCTTCTGGTTTATCTCCAGGTTCAAATGTCTTAATGAGGTATCTGTCACCGTTTTCAATAAAAATCCATTGAATGAAGTGTTTTTCAAGCATTGGATGTTCTACAGAACCCACTTTAACTTTAATTTTGTTTTCTGCAATTTTTTCAATAACTGGTAAATGTTTTTCGTTACCTTCTTCTTCTTTTTTAGCTTCTAGTAAAATCATTGGTTGTTTGCAGCAATCTAAAGGTGAATCAACTGGATACGTGTAGCAAATTCTTTTGCATTTTTCACAAAAATAAATATTCATACGTTACCTCCTTTTTTATTTGTATCTTTACTTTATTCTAACATATCTAGAAAATATATCAATATTTCCTCTATAATAATCTACTTCATTAAATACTCAATAGCATCTTTCACAAGCATTGGATCATCTAGTTTGAAAATATATCGAATTTTCTTATATTCAAAAATAAGTTCGTTTGTTCTTAATATTGTAAGTCCTTTAATCTTATTGATTTCAAACATCGTTTCTTCATCTCTGTTTTGCACAAAAATAGCTTTACTTGTTGGATTAATCTCCATATTAACACCATCAAGTTCTTTAACTGTACGCGAAGATGAATCTAGAATATTCATTGTTCCTTCTGTAAAAACAACGTTTTTCAAGATGCCTGGTAATTGTTTCTTTTGATATTGACTCCATTCAACAAGATTATCAAACTCTAATCCTGATATTAATGAATAAGCATTAAAATGCGCTATTTCTCCACAATGTTCACAAGTGATTATTTGACCCTCTGTTTTAAGTGTTTGGTGTTGGTTACACTTTGGACATACATAGATATAAGCTTCTAAACCTAGTGCTCTATTTTTAGTGTTGTAAATATACTTTTCATTTCTATTCCACTCAAAATCATTATAGTTTAAAGCTTCTTTCAATAAACCATGAATTTCTTCGATTGAATAATTTAATATTTGATTGCTTGATAATAAGGTTTTAAAATTTATAACTATTGAACCCCTAAAACTTTGTAATTTACCCCATCGAGGGTTCGTTAAATAAGAACCATTAGTTTTAACAACAACAACATCTTTCCCTTGTTTCTTAATCAATTTAGCGGTCGCTAGTGAAAAATCAGATATTTCACCAAAATATGATGCTTCTTTTTCAGGAAATATAAGTACTGGTTTATCTTTATTAATAGTTTCATCAATCTTTTTTAGAGCTTTAATATTGAATCTATCTTTTCTAATCTCAATCGAATCAACAACCTCTGTTAAAAAATATTTAATTCTTGGTTTTGTTAATTCTAATGAATCGACAACTATGGTAGGTTGTTTTTTTAAATATAAAGTTTGTAATAAACCATCATTGATTGATGGATGATTTCCGATTAAGATATAAGCATCTTTTCTTTTTGGATCAAAATCATTAAAATTAACTTCCAATTTATATTTGATGTTTAAATATCCTTTATAAAACAATTTATACATATCTGTTTTTAGTTTCATAGAATCACCAGACCTTCAAGAAAATTATACCATATTTAAAGCAATTCTCTTATTATTTTAAAAAAAATAGTGACGCTTTTGCGCCACTATTTAAGTTTTATAGATTAGTTCATATCTGCATAATACATTGAGCCAAACATCATCATAAAAGACATAATGTTATTCATTTGAACTTCATTCAAATTGGTATAATCATAATCTTTTATTAATGTAGCTTGTGTACTCATAGTTGTAAGGAATGTCTCTATCATTGTTTCAATTTCATCAACTTCTGCTTGAGTTATATCTAATTGATTTAACATATCAGGCGTTGACATCGTTGTAATAAATTGATCAACTAATACATCAATATCAGTGGTGCTTTCTAGATAGAAATCAAGATATACATTCGCCATTAATATGATGATTCCAAATGAAGCATTTTCATTTGTTTCCATTTCAACAATCAATCCTTCTAATTCATCCATATATTCAGGAGTACTTAAAGTTGCGAATAAGTTTTTGATGATATTCAATTGATTAACTGTTGTATCTTCAATTGCAGAATTAAGCATACCAAATAATACTGTAAATGCATTCATTCCCATATCCATTTCTTCGCCATATGCCATATCAACAATCAATCCTTGTGTTGTCATAATTGATAAAAACATATTGATAAATGCATCATATTCTTCAATGGTCATATCTTGAATCATTGGATTCATTAATCTAAGCATTTCTTTTACTAAATCAAAAGTAAGTTCTTGTTGAGTTGGTCCTTCTGTAGTTGTACCTAGGTATGTTTCTTCAGATACTATCCATCCAACTGTATCAAGATATCCTTCTGAATAAGCTTCAATATGAGTTGTTGTTGTGATTGTAAATTCATATGCAAAACTTCCGCCTACATTAAGATATTCTGAAGTATTAAGCAATGGATTATTATCTCCAAAGATAGATACATCTAATTCACCTGATTGATTATTATCATAACCTTCAACAATCAAGTAATAAGTACCTGGTCCTAAATAAACATCAATAAAGAAATTAGAATCAAACTCATTATCACTATAAGCAATAAAATCTCCAAATTCACTACCTTCTGATATGGCAGCTAAATCAAACATGATATCAACAATTGCATAATCACTTGCAATAATAGAATCTAATAAAGCATTAAAGTTTTCGCCCATTGCTTCTTGTAAAATTAATATATTATTAAAATCAAAGTTTTCTTCTATGATTGTTCTAATTTGACTTTCAAACTCATCTAATTCCATATCAAGGTCCATTGCATAGAAACTAGAAGTCATAGACATAATCATTAATTCATAGAATAAAGTTTCTTGTTCTTCATCAGTATAAAGATTATTTAATGCTTCTATTTCAGTTTGATTATTTGTTAAGAAAGAATCAATTAAAGCAATATTTTGTTTGATGAATTCTTTTCCAGTTTCTTCAGTTACATTAGGCATTAAAAGTCCAACAATACTAGTCATATACTCTTGATTCATTTCTAATAAGAAACTAAAGAATAATTCAATTGACGCTAATGAAGACGCTGATTGTTTAGCGACTGAAATCACTGATGTATCCATTGAATCTTCAGCTAAGATTTCAACAAAGGCTAAAACAGTTGTATTTAATAAAATAACATCTTCTAGTTCAGGTAAATTATCTTTGAACATATTAATCATATCGTTTTTAACAGTCACAAGCATAGAAAAATCAATATCGTCCATTGAACCATCAATACTTGAAACATCCATGATTGATTCAATGTTTGAAATCATTTCTGAATCAATACTTGCTTCAACATCCATAACATATTCAACAACTATCATAGCTGAACGAACTGCTTCATCTCCATGATTATTAATGAATTCTAACATTGTTTGTAACATTAGAATATCTTCAGAATAATCATAGTAATAATAACATTCGTCATTATATGAACTATAGTATGAACAAGTGCCATCTTCTTCTATTAACAAATCCAACTCTTCTTGAATCGTTGTTGGTAATTCAACTTTAATTAAAGCTGAAATTAAAGCTTCAATTTCTACCAAGTCCATTGTATCCATCCAATTATCAATTAGAGTATATACACTTTGAAGGGTTAACATACTACCATCAATAGATCCAACTGCATTTTGTGCGTTTGTCATCATTGAATCTAAATCAGATGCTAGCATTCCTTTGTTTAAAAGTTCTTCAGCGAATGCATCAGGGTTATTCACCGTTAATCCATTTGTCGCTAATGAAGCTGTTAAAGCAAGTTTAGCAGATGCTTTATTTGCGATATACGCATGCGTTGCACTATGATTTGAATTTTGTAATCCTGTAGGTGCCATCGCTTTTACAGTGAATACTAATTTTTCTCCAGTTAAACTAGAAAAATCATAACTTGTACCATTCACCTCAGCTTCAAGTTCACCATCAACATAAACATTGTATCTGACTGCGTCTTCGACTGCATCCCAAGATAATGTTTTTGATGTTTCGTTAATACTTAAATTAACCGGCATATCCAATTGTTCTGAAACTGTTAAGGTTTCATCAGTAGGAACCGTTATAGTTTCATCGCCTGTACATGAAATTATGCCTACTACAGCGAACATACTTAATAATAATAAAAATAATTTTTTCATTTTCTTTCCTCCTCTACAGAAAATAATATCATTGTTCTAATATTATGTCTTATATATATTATATAACAAACAAATAAAAGCTCAACTGATTTTAAAAAGAATAAGCATTATTTGCTTATTCTTTGTTATTAATCTTACATTTAACATGATTTGTTTCATATTTAAGCCATAAAAACCCTAATAACAGTAATACCAAAGCGATTAATTTATATGGCAAACCTGCTAAAGGTAATGCCGCAACTGCGAATGTTATACCAATGGTTGCGAAAAAGGCAATCACACAAGGTGTACAACCATATGTGAGCATTCCAAACAAAACGGCAAATCCAGACAGGAATGAACCTTTACCTTCTTTACCAGTTAACTTAACTAAAGCTGAAGATACATTCCACATAAAGGCACTGACAAATGCCATTATGATATTCAAGAACATATTGGCAATCACAAGATAAAGACCATAGTCTTTCATCATTTGCGCATAACCAATGTTTAATTGATCTAATAAGATATATAAGCCTAAAAACAAGACAAAGAATATTGAACCTTGTATTATATATTTACGTTCTTTTTGCATCATTAAAATAGAATCAAACATAAAAATCACCTCTAGTATTTATTAATAAATTATAACACATTTTACATAAAACAAAGAGTGAAATGCATCATTCACTCTTTAAGTAATTCCATCATATTTTGATAAATATTTCTTATTTGCTTTCCTACTGTAGATTCCGTTTCAACAATATTAATTCCTCGATTAATTAAATCACTCACTTCTTTGTCATAATCAATGACTCCAACATAAGGTATTTGGTTATTATCTAGGTAATCTTCAATTTGTTGAGTCATTAAGGGATTAATATCGTGTTTGTTAATACAAACAGCTAAATGTATTCTAGCTTTCTTAATCGTTTCGATAATCCGTATCATATCACCGTACCCAGACATTGAAGGTTCTGTCACAATTAATATGTAATCAACAGCGCTCATTGAAGCAATCACTGGACAACCAATACCAGGTGGCCCATCGATAATCGTTAACCCATCATATGAGCGATCAAGTTGTTTTTTTACCTCTGATACCAATAAACCAGAATTACCACTGCCCATTTTTAAACTACCTGTAGAAAAAAGATAATCTTTTTTAAATAAATCAATACTACCATCAACCATAGATTCAAAATAAATCGCATCCGCTGGACATACATATCCACATACACCACAACCCTCACATTTATAAGGGTTAACACTGTAACTTTGAGCATTTTCAATGGCATTAAAACGACAGTGTTGAAAACACAAACCACAGTTAATGCATTTTTGAGGATCTATAAAGGCTTTTGCTAAACCATGATAAGGCTTTGATTCTTTTTTACCTGATTTATACATTAAATGAAGATTAGGTGCTTCTACATCACAATCAGAAAACTGTTTTGTTTGATTTAAATAGATAAAACTACTTGCAATAGTTGTTTTACCCGTCCCACCTTTTCCACTCAACACTAATAATTGTTTCATAAACTCATCTCAATCTTAATTTGACTTAATATGTCTTCAAAATAAGGTTTAAACTTACCGTTTGAAACCATTTCTAAATTAGAATTATCAAGTGCAAGTTGTTTATCAAAAGGTATTTTCCCTAAGATAGGAATATGATTGTCTCTAGCAAAATCAATAATCATATCAATATGATCAATTGCTTTATTAATCACAATACCTGATTTTTTATGAAACACTTGAGTGAGTTCATAAACCATTTTTAAATTCTCTAACCCAAAAATGGTTGGTTCTGCGACCAAAACACAGAAATCTGCATCGCCTATGCTTTCCATCACAGAACAACCATTTCCTGGGGGGCAATCAATCACTGAATCTTGATTAGGATTGACTTTTTTCAATAATTTCTCAATAATCGTAATTCCAGATTCTTTTCCAATTCTAAGTTCTCCACCATAAATTTCATGTGTTCCAACGCGCTTATGATTAATCCAACCAACAAGTTCATCAACTTCTGTAATAGCACCTGTCTTGCAGACTAAATGACAACCTCCACACGAATGACAAAGACTCGGTAAAACCTTGACTTTACCTAAAAAATCGATTAAAGCATTGTACTTACAAAAATCAACACACGCATTACAGTGTATACATAAATGATCATTGATTTTTGGTATTAAATTATATATATTTTCTTTTTCAAAAAGGTCGCTAAAATAAAAAACACCATTAGGCTCTTCAACATCACAATCTAAAAATACAGAATCATTGATTAGATTGGTTAAATTTACCGCCAACAGTGTTTTTCCTGCGCCACCTTTTCCACTCAAGATGGCTAATTGCATTAGTAAAGTTCCTCTAATACACCTGATAATAAATCTTTGATGTTTTCTTTAACGACTTTTCCAGTTGATTTATACATTTTGACTTTGGTTTCTAAAAGAATATCTAATGCTTTTTCACCAATTCTTGGCGTAATTAATACATCTGCTTTTTCTTTTAAAATAAACTCAGCTGTTTTAACACCTGCCCCATGATTTTCTTTGAGATAAGTATTTTCATAGAATACACCTGTATGATTTTCAGAATCATAAACATAAAAGTAATTGGTTCTACCTAATTGATCAGAAACTAATGATTTATCATTGTTTTCTCTTGTTGGGATTACAATTTTCATCCTATTACCTACTTTTCCAATTCTTTGTTAATATCATCAAGGCGTCTTTGTAAATCGTCTTTTTCAAGTTTTAACTCTTCTTTGCTTGGTTGTGCATTATAATATCCTCTACCATAACCCATACCAAATCCTCTACCGAATCCTCTACCATTATATGCTCTATTACCATTGCAAGGACCCATACCTCTACCTGTCATTGAGCCTTGTCCCATAGGACCTGTTCCGTTTCTACCTGGCATCATTGCCACCTCCATTATTCTTGACATATGTCAATAACTACACCTTTATTATAGCACTATAAAATGACCTGTCAAGGATAAAGAAAAAAAATATTTGTAGAAATAATCTACAAATATTTTAATTTATTATTCTCTTAAAAACGGCATTGACATACAACGTGGGCCACCACGACCTCTAGATAATTCACTTGAAGGCATTTTATGAACCTTAACACCTAAAGATTCTAATATATCATTCGTTATATGATTACGTTCATAAGCAATCACTTCACCAGGTCGAATAACTATGGTATTCGCACCATCATTCCATTGTTCTCTATCTCCAGCAACCTGATCATCGCCACCACAAGGAATTAAAGTGATTTTCTTGTTTAAATACTTAGATAAGATACGTTCTAATTTATCTTCTATAGGTACAACTTTTAACTTATGATCACCTGTCGTTGCTTTAGTGACTGCATAAGCTTTCATCGTTTTTTCTAAATCATTATGAACTAAAAACTTATCAACATCCACTTGTGTAAACACAGTATCTAAATGCATAAAAGCACGCTGTTTAGGAATATCAAAGGCTAAAACAGTTTTAAATTTAGTTTTATATTGATAGAAAATATTTTTAGCGAGTCTTTCAATGGCAGCTGGATGTGTTCGTTGTGATACACCTACAGCTAAGATATTTTCTGATAAGACTAAAATATCTCCACCTTCAATCGTTGCATTTTGTTTTCTATCGTAATACAACTCTAAATCTTGACTATAAATCGGATGATATTTGAATATGTATTCACCGTAAATCGTTTCTCTTGAACGTGTTATTGAAAACATTTTTGATAAACTTACGCCTTTACCAATCACTGAGAAAGGGTCTCTTGTAAAATATAAGTTTGGCATTGGATCAGTGATAAAAGGATAATCACGAATATAATCTGATAATGTTCTTTTTATAAAGTTAGGAACATCTACCTTACGAATACCTGACATTGTTACTTCAATCATTTCTTTAGTAGATTCCATTTCAATCAAATATTTAAAAATAACTTTTTTCATTGTTTCACTAGTAATATTAGCTTCGACAATGAATTGATCAATAAATTGTTCTTTGATTTTAGGATCGCTATCTAAACTTTCTTGAACTAAATCAGTTAAATATAATACTTCGACACCCGCTTCTTTAAAAATTTGCGCGAAAGCATCATGCTCTTCTTGGGCTTTATCTAACCAAGGAATATCATCAAACAATAATGATTTTAACCACTTAGGTGTTAAATTCTCTAATTCGCCACCTGGCCTATGTAATAATACTTTTTTTAATTCGTTTATCTCTGATTGAACATTTAATAAACTCATAAAACTACCTCTTTCTATTCTATTGGTTCAAATTTCGCAGTAAAATGTCTCAATATAGGAGATTCATACGTGAATTGTAACCCTTTGATTTTATTGCGTCTTTTGTATACTTTTATCATTGATTCAGCAACATATCGTAAATGATCAAATGTATAAGTTCTTCTTGGAATTGTTAAACGTAAAAATTCTTTATCAGCTTGAATATTTTCATGAGTATCAGGATCTCTTCCTAATAATAATGAACCTATTTCAACACCTCTGACGCCACCTTCAATATATAATTCATTACATACTGCTTGAGCAGGAAACTCATGGAATGGAATATGAGGTACAATTCTTCCACAATCCACAAAAACTGCATGGCCTCCAGTTGGATATTGAATTGGAACACCAGCTTCTCTTAATAAATCACCTAAGAATCTAACTTCATCAATACGATATTTTAAATAATCTTCTTCTAGAGCTTCTTCTAATCCAATAGCTAAAGCATCCATATCTCTTCCAGACAATCCACCATATGTTGGAAAACCTTCCATAGGAATGATTCTGACTTGAGCTTTTTGGAATAAGTCTAAGTCATCTTTAATCGCAATTAAACCACCAATATTGACAAGACCATCTTTTTTACTACTCATTAAAAAGATATCTGCTAAAGCAAACGTTTCTAAAGCAATGGCTCTTATTGATCTATTTTCATAGCCTTTTTCTCTTTGTTTTATATAGAAACTGTTTTCCGCATATCGAGCACCATCGATGACAATAGGGATATGATTTTCTCTTGCGATATGGTTTACAGCTCTCATGTTTTCTAAAGACACAGGTTGTCCACCAGCAGAATTATTTGTGATTGTCATAATAATCGCTGCGATATTTTCTTTACCTTTTTCTTTAATCATTCTTTCAAGTTTTTCTAAATCAAAGTTCCCTTTAAATGGATGATAATTATCTAAATCAAAACACTCTTCACACGCACAATCCACTGCACGACCACCAGCAAGTTCTACATGAGCTCTTGTGGTATCAAAATGAATGTTTGAAATCACAGTCATACCTTCTTTGATTAATAAAGGTAAAACAACTTGTTCGGCACCTCTACCTTGATGTGCAGGAATGATGTATTTATATCCTGTGATATCTTTAACAACTTTTTCTAAACGATAAAAACTTCTAGATCCAGCATAAGCTTCATCGCCTTGCATTAATGCGCCCCATTGAAAATGACTCATTGCGCCAGTTCCAGAATCCGTTAACAAATCAATAAACACATCTTCGCTTCTTAACCGAAAAGGGTTGTAACCTGCTTCCTTAAGTTTATTGATTCTTTGTGATCTTGTGATTAATTTAATTGGTTCTACCATTTTAATCTTATAAGGTGGTATTTGATATTGATTCATCTCATAGTCCTTTCTCGTGCATAATCTATCACCTAAATATTATACATTATAAAAGCGCTTACGTAAATGAGAAAACGAAAGAGTTTTTAAATAAAAAAGGCCTAACCCTAAGGTTAAGCCAAAATATTAAAATAGTGCGTGATAAATAAAATAAGTCGCTGTCGTCATGACTGATGACAAGAAAGTTCCCCATAATAAATCAACAATTGTGACGGTTATAGGCCAATCTTTCAATGTCGCTAAGTTGGTTAAATCATAAGTTGCGTATGTCATAAAACCAAATACAGCTCCAGCCAATAATGCTTTACCAAAGTTTTGTTCTGCGATACCGTTGTATGTAAAAAAGACAACCCCAACGATAAACAACAAATAAAAAATACCCGCTGCGATAAAGTTTGGTTTTTCAGCCATTAAATGACCAATGTTCGTTTTATAAAACCTCGTTGCTATCAAACCTAACCAAATTGCATCAACCACGATAAAAACGATAAAAGCGATTAAATACATTTTCATAAAATTCCCAAATTCCATATTACTCTCCTCTTAATAAATTCATTTTTTTAACATAATCTTCAATATTAAATTTCCTTTTTAAACCATTGTCATTCATATATCTTAATTTACCAAATATATCCCTTTCAAACCAAGCCCGATCATGTTTTCCAAAACACCAAGCAACTCCTGTATAACCATTAGGCGTTAATCCATCATAGAAGTAATGGTTATTAAGGCTGATTGCTATCTCATATGCTTCTTTATAAGTCTTTGACCATTCAATGATTTTCTTACACCAATACATTCTCATATATGAGTGCATACGGCCTAAATTAAGCATTTCCATCATGGCTGCGTTAAAATAAGGATCATGTGTTTTAAAAAGAATATAATCTTCTAATGTATAAACATATTCACGCTTATCATTTATATGTTGCTTCATCGTCAGATATGCCCAGTCCTCAGTCATGGTTTCAAAGGCATCATAACCCTGATTGTAATAGACATAATTATAAGCTAATTCTCTTCGAACAATTAATTCTTCTAAAAATGATTCAGCGTTTTCATCAAATGGTTTTTGAAACTTGTTATATATTGTGACTGGTGAGATAAAACCATATTTTAAATAAGGACTTAAGTTTGATGTTTTTTCTAAACTAGGATCATTATGTTGGTCGTATTGAGGAAGTTTATCATTAATAAATTCATTTAAAATCTTTAAAGCTTCAATTTCAGCTTTTGAAGCTGTTTCATTGACTAAAACTTCTTCATTAAACTCATCCAATAATTTATGAATCTTTGGTCTTATTGTTCTTGCTTGATATTCTTCTTTATTGGAAGCAAGTGTCACAGGTACAAAAACATTTGATTCGACTTCAATTAAAATAATTTCTTTTTCATAAGACAAAGTTTTTATCGTTCTAAATACTTCTAAATCAAATTTTAAATAAGACTTATCAATAAATATTGTATGAACATCCTCTAAATATTGTTTGATTGATTCATCTCTTTGAATCCATCGAACATCTTTAGTGTATTGATTTAACTTAGATAATAAATCATCAAGATACTGATGAAAAAAATCTAAATTTCTTTGATTTGTTTCATAAGGATCTACAACAATAATTCTTAATGGGCACTCATGTTTTTTAGAATATTCAATACTTTGATATAGACCATAATTGTTTTGAATTCTAAAACTTTTCATCATGATATATAAAACATGTTTTTCTTGATTATGTCCGGAGACAATCACATGATTTCTTTGGTTCAATAATCCCATTTAATCAACCTCTATTTTCTTATATAACCTATAGCAACTGATCCTTTTCCAGAGTGAATCATTGTTGCACTTGATACCAATGATTCATACACAGGTGGTTTGCCAATGATATCAGTGAATAATTCTCTGTATTCTTTTAAAAGTTCTGGATTTAAACAATGGATCAATGCATATTCATCGATCTCATTCTTTTCTAAATCTTTTTTAACATAATTGACTATTTTCTTAGTAATCCCTTTTTGAGATAAAGCAAAACCAAAGGCTGAACCTTTACCAGTTTCACTTAGAGTCATAATTGGTCTTATTTTAAAGAACATTCCAATCTTACCAACTGCTTTAGGTAATCTACCTGACATCGTTGCGTATTTAAATGTTTCTAAACAAACTAATATTTTTGTTTTATGTTTTAATTCTTCTATTTTTTCAACGATTTCTTCAAAAGATGAACCCGCATCTAACATCTCAACTGCTCTTTTAACTAATAAACCTTGAGATACTGAATTATTATATGAGTCAATAATACGAATATTTTTACCTTTTTCAATCAGTTTATCTGCTTCTATTTTGATTGCGTTGAATGTTGCGCTTAACTCACTAGCAACTAAAATAACAATAATGTTTTTATAATGTAATAATAATTTAGAGAATAAATCATTGATATATTTAATGCTCGGTGTTGATGTTGTTGGATATTCTAATCCAGCTTCAATCAAATCAAATAATATTTCATTATTAATGGTTAATTTATCATAATAAGTCACTTGATCAGCTGTAATATTAATCGGTATTTGTGCAACATCATGGTCTTTTAAATATTGTGGATCAATATCCGCAATTGAATCTGTCACAATCACTGTATCTTTTTTACTTTTCTTAAAGGCGATGTCTTGAATCATATCATCAACTTTTTGTGAAATGATTTGACCAAATCTTCTTAATTCTTTAAAGACTAAATGAGGTTCATCTGTATGGATATGAATTCTAAACATATGGGCACCCATCACTACAACTAATGAATCTCCAAATTTCTTTAAAGCTTCTTTAACAACTTCTTCACTTAAAACAGGAATATATTCAACCAATCCTTCCGTACAATAACGGTAGGTGACCTCTTCGTTGAAATCATGTTCGTATTCGATTTCTATTTCTTCGAAATCTGCTTGTTCAATGGTTTCGTTGTTAAAATATGAATTGATTCCTTTTAAGAATAAAACAAAACCTAAAGCACCACTATCCACAACATTGTTTTTCTTTAAAACCGCAAGTTGTTCTTTAGTTTTTTCTAGAGAAACTTCTGCTTTTGTAAAAGCTTGTTTAAAATAATCTTTAATTGATTTAACTTTATGTAAGATATGATTTAATCCTTCTGCCCAATCTTTGATCACTGAAATCATTGTTCCTTCAACTGGGTTCGATAAAGCAGCGTATGTATGTTCAACTGAATTTAAAGCCATTTGCGTAAATTCATCGATAGTAACTTGGTCTTTATTGACAGATGCTTTTCTTAAACCATTCACAAATTGAGCGAAAATAATACCGCTATTACCTCTAGCGCCGATTAATGCAGAATCTGAAATTGATTCAAGTGTTTCTTGAAAAGAATCACTGACTTTAGATTCTCTTGATATTGTTTGCATCGTATGAACTAAATTATTACCTGTATCTCCATCAGGTACTGGGAATACATTTATATCATTTAATAAACGTCTTTTTTTAATAACGAAATTGGTTCCATAATTAAACATTTGATATAAATCTTGTCCATTTAAATATTCCATGTTAACACCTCATAAATGATTTATTTTTATGAATGAATTATACCATAAACAAGTGTTCATTTAAATTAGTTTACTCAAAATTTAATTCTTTAAGCATATCAAAGATAAATTTAAAAATTTATGGTATATTATAGAAAAGGAGGTTTTTTATGGAAAAAACAAGTTTCGAAAGTTTAAGAAAATTTAATATTAAAATGGGTGCATTACATTTAGTACAAGGTATTGTGATGCTTATACTAGCATTTACTGTTGTTCAAAACGCTTTATTGGATGGTGCTCCTTTATTTCAACCTGATGTGACAATATCATTTTTAGATTTTGTAGAAGGTGAAGGATTGGTATTATCAAGTAGTCGATTATTCTCTCTACCTTTTGTTCCGCTAGTAGCTTCATTTTTATTCTTATCTGCTATAGCGCATGCAATCATATCATTACCTAAGAAAACAAACGATATTTATGTAAGAGATTTAAAAAAAGGCATGAATCAATTTAGATGGTATGAATATGCTTTATCATCTTCAGTCATGATCGTTTTAATTTCAACATTATTTGGTGTATATGATTTTGGAACATTATTATTGATTTTCTTCATCAATGCATCTATGAACTTATTTGGTTTATTGATGGAAAAAATGAATTCTGGTAAAGAAAAGAAAGATATTTCTTGGCTACCATTTATCTTTGGTACAATCGCTGGTATCATTCCTTGGATTGTTATTTTCAGTCAAATGTTAGCAACACCTGCCATTGATCAAGTACCTGGATTTGTATGGGCTATTGTTGTTGTATATTTTATTACATTTAATAGTTTTGCCATTAACATGGTTTTACAATACTTAGGTGTTGGAAAATGGAAAGATTACTTATATGGTGAAAGAGCATATATCGTTTTAAGTTTAGTTGGTAAATCATTATTAGCTTGGCTTGTATTCTTTGGTATTATGCAACCATAATTATCATTAAAATTAAATGAACGAGTTCAATTTGAACTCGTTCTTTTTTTTATTTCGTATCAAGTGCTATTTCACTGATTTTAGCGATTTGCTCTTTAGAACCAACAACAATCATTCTGTCATCTACTCTTAAAATTTCGTTGGCTTTAGGGTTGAAAATAATCTTATCTTCTTCACGTCTAATCCCTAAAACAATTAAGCCTATTTTATTCGATATATCTGCTTGCCTTAAAGTTTTTCCTGCCAATTCAGAATCTTGATGAACAACAACTTCTTCCATATTAATCGACATATTTTTAGCATCAATAATATTATCCACAAAGAATTGTACATTGGGTGAAATCATTAACTGAGCCATTTTTTTACCACCTATTTCATCAGGTGATACCACTCGATTTGCGCCAGCGTGAAGGAGTTTTGATCTGGTAGGTCGATCATGGAATCTTGAGATAATAAAAATATCCGGATTTAATTGTCTAGCAGTAATCACGATAAAGACGTTTTCAGCATCACTTGATAGTGTTGTTATTAAACCTTTAGCTTTTTCAACACCTGCTTTTTGTAATAGTTCTTCTTTACTTGCATCCCCTAATAAATGTAATACATTTAATTCATCGAGTTCTCTTGTTGCTTCTTCATCTTTTTCAACCACAACAAAAGGTACTTCTCTACGAATAAATTGATTAATAACATTAATACCTGTATCTCCAGCACCACAAATAATATAATGATCCTTTAACGCTTCAATTGCTTTATCCATTTTATTTCGCCTCCATGCAGCTTTGATATCTCCTTGACTGAAGAAATCAAATACTACTTTTAATAAATACCCTACCATACCCATACTAATTAATATTAAGAATATTGTATACCATTTAGCTAAAGTAGTCATCGTCGCAACTTCTTTATAACCAACGGTTGACATGGTAATGATTGTCATATATATTGCATCGATAAATGCGATATCTAAAATCAAATAGTAACCAAGACTCCAAACAAGAACAATGGCTACTAAAAGAAGTAACCATAGATATACTTTTTTAACGTTCAAGATATCACCTCTATTCACCGATAATTTTGACTAAAACACGTTTTTTTCTTTTACCATCAAATTCACCATAAAAGATTTGTTCCCAAGGGCCAAAATCTAATTGACCTTTACTTATAGCACAGACAACTTCTCTACCCATAATTGTTCTTTTAATATGTGCATCTGCATTATCTTCATAACCATTATGGTCATATTGTTCATAAGGTTTTTCTGGTGCTAATTTCTCTAAAAATCGTTCAAAATCTTGATGAAGTCCAAATTCATCATCATTGATAAAAACTGACGCTGTAATATGCATCGCATTGACTAAAACAAAGCCTTCTTGAATCTGACTTTCACGAAGACATGCTTCAACATCATTTGTGATGTTGATAAATTCTCTTCTTTGATTTGTCTGAAACCATAATTCTTTTCGATAATGTTTCATAAAAACCACCTCATAATCCATCATTATTATATCATAAATAAATAATTAAATAATACTAGCTTAATTCTTTTCTAAGATAAATAAATACTCATGAACATACATATTTCGATGATTTAAATTTCTTGAAGCTTTATAAGCATTATACTTTATTTCGCGGATGGTTAATTCTCCATATCGGCTTAATACATTCTTCATTTCTTTATAGGTAATAAATCCTTCTGAATTATAAGATATGAGTAAGTATTTAGCATGTGCTTCTTTAATTAATGATTCAAAGGAAGCTAAAGCTAAATGCTTCTTATTATAATCAGAACGATTCCAATCATTAGGAATCCCTGATACTCTAGACGTGTTTGCCTCTATTTTATTATGAATGATTAAGTTAAGCATAAAATAATTAGACCCATATGGATGTTGGTTATAGGGCGGATCTATATAAATCACATCAACTAAATCTAATTCCTTAATCAATGAATTAGCGTCTTCTTGATGGATAACTACATCACATTCATATTCACTGAATATTGGTTTTATTAACTTAATATCCCCTTTAATTCTTTTTAAAGCATGTTCACCATTCCCACCGAATCGTCCAATACCTGTTAAGCTATCCTTATAAAAACCTTTAAAGATACCACCCGTATTATTATGAACCGATGCTTGATAGATTAATGGTCCTAGAAAATA
>CAYWUZ010000013.1:0-41193 GCA_964461565.1 uncultured Candidatus Izemoplasmatales bacterium
TCCAACGACTGAAGTTCCAACAACAGAGGTTCCAACGACAGAAGAACCAACAACGGAAGTTCCAACAACGGAAGATAACTATTATGACGCCTATGTTGATTTATTAGCCGTTCACTCAATGAGTGATGGCGCACAATTAACTGTTAGTGGTGTAGTTTATTTTATGACACAAAATGGTTATTATATTCAAGATGATACCTATAATTTATTTATATTCACGAATTCTGCACCAAGTGTTGAACTAGGTGATAGAGTAGTTGTGAGTGGAGAACTAACAACATATAGAGAAGTTAAACAAATTAAGAATCCTATTTTAGATGATACGACTGCGTTTGAACAAGATATAACACAAGCAGTTATAAATTTTGAATATGGAGTGACACAATTAGAACCAGGTCATTTATATAGATTGACTGGCGAAGTCAGAATTGAAACGTCATATAACACATCATTTTTATATATTGGAAATACTAAAGTAGCGGAAATTTACTATAAATCACTAGCACATTCAATTAGTGCTATTGAAGCATATGTTGGTGAAATAATTACTTTAGATCTATTATATTACGCTGAAGGCGATGATGTTCCTAGATATGCTTTCCAAGGTAGTGAATCACATATTCAAGTATATATTCCAGATGATTCTATCGCTTTACAAGAAGATGTTAACTTATTAGATACTGAAAAGATTTTATTTAACGATTATGATTTCGGAAGAGGATATTATGGATCAACTTATGAAATTATTGAAGTCTCTGGAGATATTAGTGATTATGTTTACTATAATGGTTCAGTTTTATATGTAACCAAACCCACTGAAACAGAAGGTGATGCTTCAGGTACTATTGTAATATCAGTTTCTTTAAATGATGAAACTCCTATTTTGAAAACAGTTAATATCATTATTAAAGCTGAAGGCTCATCTACGATTGATATGTCATATTATCAAAGTATTATTGGTTTATCAGGTGATGCTTTATTATATGAGTTAAATGAAATCATAAATAATGGTTTTAAACAAATGAGTTATGATGATGCTAAATGGGTTTTAGAAGAATCAGATAGAGACCCTAATAATGCTAATAATGTTATATTGGTTTATACTAGAGAGTCAGTTCAAGGTCAATGGAATTATCCTAACTGGAACAGAGAACATACTTGGCCTCAATCTAAATTGAATACTTCAGGACAAAAAGCAGATATGCATAATTTAAAACCATCAGATGTCGCTGAAAATAGTCGTCGTGGTAATTTACCTTTTGGGTATATGACGGGTAGTGGTGTTTATGAACCACATGATGATGTTAAAGGTGATGTCGCTAGAATTGTTTTTTATATGGCAACGATGTATCTAGATTTAAATGTTGAGAGTGGTATTTTAGGGCAAATGAGTATTTTGCTTGAATGGCATAATCTGGATCCAGTAGATGATTTTGAAAGAAATCGTAATGAAGTCATTTATTCTTATCAAGGTAATAGAAATCCTTTTATTGACTATCCACAATTAGTGGAAGAAATTTGGGGATAACCTGCTTTAAAAAAGAAAAATTTAAAAGCTATCGTTAAACATAGATGAGTCAATCTGTTTAGGGGTAGCTTTTTTCTATTGTATTAATAAATATAATTGATATAATATTAATGACAAGTTAATAAAGCAAAGGAGAGACATATGGAGAAAGTTGCTATTATGGGTGGAGGTTCTTGGGGATCTGCACTCGCTAATTTATTGGTTGATAACCATAAACAGGTATTAATTTATGATAATGATCAAAATACTGTTGATGAAATCAATCAATTTCATACAAATAAATCAAAATTAGGTGAGGCCCCATTATCAAAAGAGATTCAGGCGACCACATCTTTGGAAGAAAGTTTAGACTTTAGTGATATGATTGTTCTTGCGGTTCCTACATCTGTGACGAGGATTGTATTAACACATATCAAAAAGATAATAAGAAGCAAGAAATTATTTGTTAATGTCGCAAAAGGATTAGAGTTAAATACGAATGATAGGGTTTCTGAAATCGTATACGATGAGATACCTAATGAATATATTGAGGGATTTGTTTCGTTAACAGGTCCTAGCCACGCTGAAGAAGTAATTGTTAAGAATTTAACATCAATTGTAGCTGCTAGTTTGAATCAAGAACATGCTCAATTAGTTCAAGAAACTTTTTCTAATGAAAAATATTTTAGAGTTTATACTTCTAATGATTTAATCGGCGCTGAACTTGGTGGTTCATTAAAAAACATCTACGCTATTGCTTCAGGTATGCTTGATGGATTAGGCTATGGTATCAATGCTAAATCAGCTTTAATCACTCGAGGATTAGTTGAAATGAAACGGATTACTGTTTTATTAGGTGGTCAAGAAGAAACATTAAATGGATTAGTAGGTGTTGGCGATTTAATCGTGACATGTATGTCTAGATTTAGTCGTAATTATTCTGCAGGTTTAATGATTGGTGAAGGCGATGATTTAAAAACATCTTTATCTAAAATGACAATGGTTGTTGAAGGTGTAAAGACATGTAAAACAGCTTATCATTTAGCAAAAGAATTAAATATAGAAACACCAATTATTGATGCAGTATATGATGTCTTATTTAATGAAATTGAACCTAGTATTGTTATAAGACAGTTAATGTCAAGAGAATTAAAGAGCGAATAATGTATAATAAAACGGCATTTTTCTTTGAAAAATAGCCGTTTATTTTTATTTTAAATAAACATAGATTTTTGAAGTTTAATGTTATCTAAAAATGTGTCTATTTTATCACGATTTTCTTTAATAACCTGTTGGCATTTAAATCTAAAAATGATATAATTGTTTTGTAAGCGTTTTCCAACTTTGGAAAAACTTTATTTATGTTTACACGAGAAAGGAGTCAATCAAAAGATTCTGTTTGATTGTTATTAAATGAAAAGAGTTACGTTTATTACAGGATATTATGGATCTGGAAAGACTGAGGTATCTGTTAATTTAGCAATACAAAAAAAGATAGATACAATTGTTGATTTAGATGTGATTAATCCTTATTTTAGAACAAGAGAATTAGAAGTTATTTTAAAAGAAAATGGTATTGAAACCATTTCAAGTGATGTAGAAGGTAAAATGCACTTAGATATGCCTTTTATTTCTAAACGAATATATAATCCATTGTTTAACGAGAATATTCGAGTTATCTATGATTTAGGCGGCAATGATCAAGGCGCTAAATTAATGAGGCAATTTGATGACTACATGGATATGGATTATGATTTAATTTTAGTGATTAATGTGTTTAGAATGGAAACTGATGAGGTAGAAAAAATCATCCAGTTGATTAATCGTATTGAAGGTACAAGTGGTTTTAAAGTGACTGGACTCATTAATAATTCTAATTTATTAAAAGACACAACAATTGCTGATGTTTTACAAGGTCAAAAAATAGTTGAAGTAGTAAGTGATAAAATGAATATTCCGGTCATGTATACAAGTTATTGGAATGAGTTAGATGATAGTGCTTTAAATGTTTCTAATGAAACGTTAAAAATAAATTTATATTTTAGAAAAAATTGGTTTTAGGAGGAATTGGTATGCCAAAAGGAGTAACTTATTTTGAACACGACAAATGTAAAGGTTGTGGGTTATGTGTTGAATATTGTCCACAAAATATCCTTTACCAAGACAAAAAAACATTGAATAGTTCAGGGTATAACGTTGTTAGCGTTACAGAACCTGATAAATGTATCGGCTGTGCTTTTTGTGCAATGATGTGTCCAGATTCAGTGATTAGGGTAGAGGTGATTAAATAATGGCTAAGGTATTAATGAAAGGGAATGAAGCGATAGCTTTAGCGGCTATTAAAGGTGGTGTGGATGCTTTTTATGGTTATCCAATTACACCACAAAATGAGATTCCTGAATATTTATCAAAACATTTATTAGCACACGGAAAAGTATTTTTACAATCGGAATCAGAAGTTTCAGCCATTAATATGGTTTATGGAGCTGCAGGTGCTGGCGCAAGAGTTATGACGAGTTCATCTTCACCTGGGATTGCTTTGAAACAAGAAGGAATTTCTTATATCGCAGCAGCGGAATTACCTTGCTTAATTGTATCAGTTATGCGTGGTGGACCTGGTCTTGGCGGTATTCAACCTTCTCAAGCTGATTATTATCAAGCAACAAGAGGCGGCGGAAATGGCGATTATTCATTAATTGTTTACGCACCTGAAACCATTCAAGAAGTTGTAGATACCATTAAAGAATCTTTTGATATAGCTGATTATTATCGTAATCCTGTGATGGTTTTAGTTGACGGATTAATCGGTCAAATGATGGAATCTGTTGATTTTGATAAACCTGTAAAAG
Organism: uncultured Candidatus Izemoplasmatales bacterium; assembly: GCA_964461565.1. Classification (GTDB taxonomy): domain Bacteria; phylum Bacillota_I; class Bacilli_A; order Izemoplasmatales; family Hujiaoplasmataceae; genus Hujiaoplasma. The sequence goes on from CAYWUZ010000013.1 coordinate 4,357, forward strand.
AAAGATTTTTACCAGAAAAAGATTGGGCAACAACTGGAACAGCTAATCATCCTGGAAGAAGAAATGTAGCTAATTCATTACAAATTGATCCTGTTGCTTTAGAACAACATAATATTCATTTACAAGAAAAATACAGTTTGATTAAGAAAAATGAAACTAAATATGAAATGGTTAATTTCGATGATCCTGAATATGTAATTGTTGCTTATGGAACAATGGCAAGAATTTGTCGTTCAGCTATCGAAATGTTAAATAAAGAAGGCATCAAAGTAGGTATGATTCGTCCAATAAGTATTAATCCATATCCAGATAAAGCTTTTGATGAAATTCCTAAGAATGCAAAAGGTATTTTATGTGCTGAGTTAAGTATGGGCCAAATGTTAGACGATGTATTGATTGCCAATAATGGTAGACATAAAGTAGGTTTCTTTGGTAGAAGTGGTGGAATGTTACCAGATCCTGAAGAGATTGTTGATGCTATTAAAAATTTCAGTGAAAGAGTGGTGAAATAAAATGGCTGAAACAACTGTAAAATATGAAAAATCAAAAGGTTTAACGGATAAACCTCTTAGTTACTGTCCTGGATGTACTCATGGTATCATTCATAAATTAGTTGCTGAGGCATTGGTTGATTTAGATATACTTGATAAAGCTATTGCAATTGCTTCTGTAGGATGTTCTGTATTCTCATATGAATTCTTTAATTGCGATGCTCAACAAGCGCCTCATGGTAGAGCTTGTGCTGAAGCAACAGGAATTAAACGTGTTTTACCAGATAATATAGTCTTTACTTATCAAGGTGATGGAGATTTAGCATCAATTGGTATAGCAGAAACAATTCATGCGGCTAATCGTGGTGAAAATATTACTGTTATTTTTGTTAATAATGCGATTTATGGTATGACAGGTGGACAAATGGCACCGACATCATTACCTGGTCAAGTAACAACTACTTCACAAGGTGGTAGAGATACTGCTTGGACAGGAAATCCGATTAAAATAAGTGAAATGTTCGCAACAATCGAAGGTGTTGCTTATTTGGAAAGAGTTTCTGTTCATGATCCTAAGAATTATTTAAAAGCAAAAAAAGCGATTAAAAAAGCTTTCCAATATCAAAAAGAAAAACGTGGTTTTACAATGATTGAAATTGTTTCTACTTGCCCAGTTAACTGGGGAATGAAACCTGTTGACGCTTTAAAATGGTTAGCGAAAGAAATGATTCCAGTATTCCCATTAGGCGTCTTTAAAGATAAGGGGGCTAACAATGAATCATAATGTAAAAGTTGCTGGTTTTGGTGGACAAGGTGTCATGATGTTTGGTCAAATATTGGCTTATTCTGCAACATATGATGAAATCAATGGATTATGGTTTCCATCATACGGACCAGAAACAAGAGGTGGTACTGCCAATTGTTCTGTTATTATTTCTGATAAACAAATAAACTCACCAACATTCAAAAATGCAGATCATTTAGTTGCTTTTAATCTACCTTCTCTAGAAAAATTCAGATCTCATGTTGAAGATAAAGGATTAATCCTTTATAATTCTTCTTTAATTCAAGAAGAAGTTAAAGAAGAAAATAGACTTTGTTTAGGTGTTCCTGCAAACGAAATTTCTGTAGAACTTGGAAATGAAAAAGTTTCTAATATGGTTATGATGGGCGCTTATTTAGAATTAACTCATGTTTTTTCTGATAAAACTATTGAAGCCATCATTAAGAAATTCTTAGGTGAAAGAAAAGCTAATTTATTAGACATCAATATGCAAGCTATTCAACGAGGAAAAGATTTTGTAAAAGAGCTAGGTATTAAGTATGCTTAAGTCAGTTGCTGAATTAGCAAATCTGGCAAAAAAAGTCAATCGCAAGAAAATGGCGGTTGTCTTTGCACATGATGATCATGTGATTGAAGCTGTTTATGGTGCTTCTAAGCAAGGATTTGTCGAACCAATTTTAATTGGAGATCAAGAAGAGATATATAAACTTATTGAATCCTATCAACTAGAAAAACCTTACCAGGTTATTCATGAATTAGACCCATCAAAAGCAAGTTTAATAGCTATGAACCTTGTTAATCAAGGCGAATGTGATATTGTTATGAAGGGTTTAATAGATACTAAGTTGATTTTAAAAGAAGTTGTTAATTCTGAAACTGGTATTAAAAAAGCACATTTATTATCTCATGTTGGTGTTGTATCATTACCAACATATCCAAAAGTTATTTTTGCGACTGATGGTGCTATGAATATTTCACCAGATGTTGAACAAAAAATAGAGATTATTGAAGCAGCAGTAGCTTTAGCAAAAACGCTAGGCTATGACTGTCCTAAAGTCGGTTTAGTTTCAGCTGTTGAAAAAGTGAATCCTAAAATTGAATCAACTGTTCATGCACAAAAAATTGTGGAATATTACCAAGGAAGGGATATTGATTTTCTTATCGATGGTCCTTTTGCGATAGATAATTTAGTATCTTTTGAATCTGTTAAGCAAAAAGGTATTGAATCACCTGTTGTTGGAGATTGTGATGTTCTAATATTCCCTAATTTAGATAGTGGTAATGTATTTTATAAAACATGTATGTTTTTAGCAAATGGAAAATCAGCTGGTCTGATTTTAGGTGCTAAAGTACCTATTGTTTTAACATCAAGAGCTGATACAGCAGAAGCAAAACTTAATTCAATTATTTTAGCGGTGGTGAATGCAAATGGATTATCTAATTCTGGCGATTAACCCAGGTTCAACTTCGACAAAGGTTGCTGTATATTACAATAATAAACTGGTTAAAGAACAAACTTTAAGACATGATACTGACTATATAGAACAGTTTGCTTCTATTATTGATCAAGCTGATTTTAGAAAAGAAGTTATCTTAGATTTTATCAAAAAACACGATTATGAACTTAAAGATTTTGATGTTTTTGTTGGACGTGGTGGTATGATGAAACCATTAAAAAATGGTGGAACATACTTAGTTAATAAAGAAATGTTAAGGGATTTAAGATCAGGAGATTATGGATTTCACGCTTCGAACTTAGGTGCTATATTAGCTGATGGATTTGCTAAAGAACATAATAGACTTGCTTATATTGTTAATCCTGTTTGTATTGATGAATTTGATGATATTTCTAGAATTAGTGGTCAAAAACTAATAGAAAGACGTTCAGTTTTTCATGCTTTGAATCAAAAAGCAATTGCTATGCAATTTGCAAAAGATATTAAGAAAGAATACAAAGATATAAATATTATCGTTGCTCATTTAGGTGGAGGAATCTCTGTTGGTTTCCATAAAAAAGGACGCGTTGTTGACTGTAATAATGCTCTTGGGGGAGATGGACCATTCTCACCTGAAAGAACGGGAACAATTCCAACCTATCCATTAGTTGATTTATGCTTTTCTGGTGAGTATACTAAAGATGAAATTAAAAAATTATTAGTAGGACAAGGTGGATTGGTTTCTTATTTAGGGACGAATGATGCTAGAGTCGTTGAAGAAAGAATTGAAGCTGGGGATTTAGATGCTAAATTACATTATGATGCAATGGCTTATAGTGTGGTTAAGGAAATTGGATCTTTATATTTCGCTGCTAAAGGAAATGTAGATGGTATTTTAATTACAGGTGGAATAGCATATAGTACTTATTTCATTAATTATTTAAAGGAACATATCAATCCAATTATGCCAATCAAAGTATATCCTGGTGAAGATGAAATGCGTTCATTAGCTGAAGGTGCTATGCGCGTTTTATTAAAACAAGAAAAATCACAAGTTTATTAAGCACTTTTAACTAAGTGCTTTTTTTATTGTAAACATTTATCTTAATTCTATTTTTGATGTATAATGTAAATATAGGATAACAATATGTTTTTATAAAGGAGAGTACATTGATGGATAAATTGATTGCTGAAATTAAACGGTATCACAAAACCATAGCTCTAATTGTTTTATTATTATCATTTCCTTTGATATACTTATTTGTGTATTATACTGGTGGAATTAAGTATGTTTTTTCTCATACAATGTATATCTCAATCTTAGTTGCGGGTATATTCTTTGGTATGAAAGGTGGGATTATAGCTGGATTAGTCGGTGGAATACTTTTAGGCCCTTTGATGCCTTTAGTAGTAGAACCTCATCAATCTCAAGAGTTTATTAATTGGTTTTATCGATTAATCGTATTTACGACAATTGGTGGACTAAGCGGATATTTCGTTGATAGATATAAAAAGATTATTAAAGAAAATCAAATTTTATTTTCTCGTTACCCAGATTCAGGCTTAAAAAATATTAATTTCCTATATCAGTTAGAAGATGATTATATTGAAAACGATATAGCAATCGCAACTGTATTAATCAATAACAAAAATAAGATTTGTGAAGTCTTAGGTACAGATTTATATATTCAAACCATAAATATCATGCATGATAATATTCTTTCAAAACTTCCTAATAAGTCATTGGTGATTCAATCAGATTCTGATAAATTTTGGATTATATTTCCTTTAGAGAATTTAGATGCAGATGGAAAAAAGATAGTAGATGGATTACAAACTCAAATAGAAATTGATGATTTAAAGATATATATAGATTTCTCAACGGGAGTCAGTGAAACTAAAAAGTTTAAGGATTGTAAAACGTTGATTCCTTTTAGAGATACAGATCGTTTGGCTGGGTATGCAAAATTAAATAATCTTCCTTATGTTATTTTTGATAATGATCTGATTGCTAGAAAATATGAGTTTAATTTACTTGGTATTTTTTCTAATGCACTAGCCAAAGATGAAACACTGATGATGTATCAACCTGTGATTGATGCACATACAGGAAAACTCATTGGTTTAGAAGCTTTGATTCGTTGGAATAGCCCTGAACATGGACTTATTATGCCAAATGATTTTATTCCTTTGGTTGAGTCAACACAGTTGATTCATCCTATGACTGAATGGGTTATCAGAAAAACTATTCAAATGCAAAATAGAATGATCAAAGAAGGCTATGATTTTTATATATCAATTAATCTATCGATAAAGAATATTAAAAACCCTAACTTCTACAGTAAAGTAATGGAGATTGTTAAAGAAGAGAAAGCCGTCATAGATTTGTTAATATTTGAAGTCACTGAGACAGTTTTGTTAGAAGAAGAAAAATATTCTATGAAAACCATCCAAGATATTAAAAATGCTGGTTTCAAAATTTCTATAGATGATTTTGGTAAAGGTTATTCTTCCTTAACATACCTAAGTCAGTTTAAAACAGATTATCTTAAAATAGATAGAAGTTTTATTCAACATATTGCAGATAGAGAATCTATCAAACATATTTGTCAAGCAACTGTGCAATTGGCACATCAATTTGGACTAAAAGTTGTGGCTGAAGGTGTTGAAACTAAAGAAATGTATCAAGAAGCTTTAAATATTGGCATTGATTTAATTCAAGGTTTTTATATTGCTAAACCAATGAAAGAAGAAGATGTCATTATTTGGTATGATGATTATATTAAAAAAGGTGTTAAATAAACACCTTTTTTTTAGAAAAAATTTCTATATCTATAAAAATTTATCTATAAAAATGTTAAAATATAATATACTATTGCTGGAGGAGTTTTATTATGAGAATTAAAAAAGTTATGAACTCAAAAACTTTGTTTTTTGTTTTATTAGGTATTGTATTACTTGAGATTATATTATCTATATTTTCTGTTGCTTTCGCAACAAATTCAACACAGAGAGATGCTGGTATTTCTAATATATTTCTTGGAATTTTAGCAATTATCTTTTTCTCACTTCCCTTTTTGATTGAATCTAAGTTTCATTTAGATATTCCAAATTATTTAAAAGTGATTGTATTATTATTCATTTTTCTATCAATCTTTTTAGGTAATATTCATGGTTTATTAGTAGATGTGGCTGGTTATGATAAATTTTTACATATATTAAGTGGCGTGACTATTTCTGTTATAGGTTTTGAAATTGTCAATTATGTCAGTCAAGCAAAGGGTAAAGATAAAGTGTTTAGCCCTGGCTTAATGAGTATCTTTGCATTTACATTTTCGATGACTTTACTATTATTATGGGAGTTTTATGAGTTTTTTATCGATACGATTGCTTATAATTATAGTAATGATACTTTAAGAAATATGCAACGTTATCAATGGACTTATGATGGAAGTTTGTTTCCACAAGATTATGGATTAATCGATACGATGTTAGATTTACTGGTTGGTTTTGTTGGTGCGGCAATAGTATCTTTCTTAGGTTGGAGATTTTTGTTAAAGAAATATTCGGAAAAATAAAAAATCGCAAAAGCGATTTTTTTTATTTAAAACCGAGAAATTCATTTGTTCTAACTTCTTTTGGGTGATTAAAGAGTTCTTCAGGCGTTCCCACTTCATGGATTTTACCTTGATGCATAAAAATAACTCTATCTGATATTTCGCGTGCAAACTTCATCTCATGTGTGACAATAATCATCGTTATATTTGTTTTTGCGAGTGTTTGAATGACTTGTAAGACCTCTTGAATCATTTCTGGGTCTAGTGCACTTGTTGGCTCATCAAAGAGTATGGCATCTGGATTCATCATCATTGCTCTTGCGATGGCGACTCGTTGCTTTTGACCACCTGACAATTGACTAGGATATTTATGTGCAAAAGCCCTCATATTCACTTGATCAAGAATCGTCATAGCTTTTTCTTTAGCAAGGTTGGGTTTCATTTTAAGAATTTTGATAGGTGCTAATGTTAAATTACTTAAAACATTTTTATGTTCAAACAAGTAAAAAGACTGAAATACCATAGGCATTTTTTGTCTTATTTGCTGAATGTCGTCTTTATTCTTTATTATTTTGTTATCTTCATAAATGATTTGGCCTTTATCTTCTATTTCTAAACGATTAATGCATCTTAAAAGTGTCGATTTTCCTGAACCAGAAGAACCGATAATAGAGATAATTTCACCTTTTTTTATGGTTAAATTAATGCCTTTTAGAACCTCTTCTTGTCCAAATGATTTATGTAGGTTTATAATTTCAATAAAATTCATATGATCCTCAATTCGAACTAGCTATTTCCAAAGGTTGTAAGTTCATTTTAATCTCAACACGTTTAAGTATTTCTGAAATAGTATATGTTAAGAATAAATAGATTAAAGCAACGATTAGATAAACTTCCAGTTGTCTATAGTGCATGCCTGTTATTTTTCTACCTTGATTAAATAATTCAAATATTCCGATAACAGATAAAACAGCTGTATCTTTGATATTAACGATAAATTCATTTCCTATTGCAGGAAGTGAATTTTTTATTGCTTGAGGAAAGATAATATATATCATTGTTTGGATTTGATTCATTCCTAATGATTGAGCTGCTTCACTTTGTCCTTGATCAATGGATTGAATTCCACCTCTTAATATTTCAGCTATATATGCCGCTGTATTTATTGATACAACGAATAGCCCACAGTAAAAAGGATCGCCAAATAGTCCAAACCCATACCAAAAGAAACTTGCTTGAACAATCATCGGGGTTCCTCTAAATAATGTTATATAGATAGTAGAAAACTTATAAAGAATGATTTTAATAAACTTAACAAACTTAGAATCATGCACATCAGCTTTTTGCAACTTCATTATAGCGAGTATAAGTGCCAATACAAAACCGACGATGGTTCCAACTAATGCAAGGATAATTGTTTTAAGGGCACCTTCTATAAACATTTGACTGTATTTAATCATAGTAAATAGAGTGCCACCAATAAAATCATCTGGCATAGTCATCACAACTTGTCCTGTGACTTCATTAAGAAGAATCTCACCATTGATCGTATACTGAATAAAAATTGAAAAATCAGCTATTTGATTCCAAACAGTTGGTTCTTTAATTAACTGAGCGCGGTAAACTTCAATATCCTTAAATCCATCATCAGTTCTTAATGAAATGATTTCAATGTTGGGTTGAATTTCTAAATGATCTGAGTCAATGGTATATGATAATTCAATTTCTCCAAGATATCTTGGCAGAAAAAAATCAGAATTAATGTTATTAAGTCTCGATGATGTAAGTGTTTGATTATTATAAGAACTATAAAAAATAAAATCAATGTTTGATTCATCCGTGTCAATATCAGAACTTGCATTTGGAATGATTTGAATAATCATTCCAAAAACAAAGATAAACATTCCGATTCTAAAAAGCCATTGCCTCATGATTAAGGTTGTCTTTCAATAGCGTCCAACATTAAGTTTTCTCTATCTTCAGTCGAAATCTCACTTAAAATAGCGTTTATTTGGCTTAACAACTCTGTATCAGATTTTCTGAGAGCTATTGAAACTGCTTTGTCTTCATAAGAAACATTAAAACCTTGTCCAGCCTCAAACTCAATATAAGTTAAGTCAGGGTTAGATTCTGTTACTGCAATGGCTACAGGTAATTCAAGAATGGTTGCGTCATAAGTTCCAGAGTTAATACCTGTGATTATCGTAGGAACATCGCCTAATGGTGATTCATGAACAACTCCTTGCATTTGAACAATAACATCATCATAGATTGTACTTAATTGTCCAACAACAGATGCCCCCACAAAATCATTAATTGATGTTGCATTAACATATTCTGAGTCTTTTCTTAAAACAATAACATGAGTAGAAGAATAATACTCATCAGTAAAATTAACAGTTTGAGCTCTCGTTTCAGTAGGACTCATTCCTGCGATGATTAAATCGATTTCTTCAGTGTTATTCAGTGAAGCGATTAATCCATCCCACTCAACTGATTTGATTACCAAATCCATATCAAGTTCATTAGCGATTCGAATAGCGATTTGAACATCGTATCCATCTACATAATTATTTGTGCCGTCTAGTGGATAGGCTTCATCAGATTGATATCCATTGTAAACAGTCCAGTTGAAAGGTGCATATGCAGCTTCCATTCCTACGATTAAAGTCTCTCTGTCGTTAGTGTCATTTGATTGGCAAGAGATAATACCAATCATTAATAGTGTGGCCATGGCCAATAATAATACTCTTTTCATTTTTTTCCTCCTGAGATTTTTTTGTAATAAAAAAAAGCGTCAATCAGACGCTTTAAAAAAATCAAGAAGATTGATTTAGCGCCTCTATCTAAAAAGATAGGAGTGTTACAAGTATTTCTTGTAACCCCATATAAAATATATGCCTATACTTTATATTCGGCGATGACTGCCTTTCCTATGAATCAAAGTCTGCCGACTCATCATAGTACTATTCTACATCGCTACCTCTAATGTTTGATATTCACAAATTTATTACTTAATCGATTATATATAATATGTTTCTTTTTGTCAAGAAAAAAGTTTTTAAATACTGACGCCTAGAAAACTTTCGATAACCATTCCTATAAGGAATGAAAGACCAGCAACACCTAAAGAGATTAAAGCCATTTGTAAAAATCTCTTTTTGAAGTTAAGGTTTTTCGCGATGCTGATGTAAAGATTAAAGAAAAATATAATAAAGACAACTGAACCTAACATGATACCAAGTGCTACATAAGCATTATTTAATAATAAGTATGGCAAAACAAGTAATATGACTGTAATGATATAGGCTCCACCAGTATATAAAGATGATTTAAATGCATTCTCAAGATTTTCTGACTTAGCAGATAAATACTCGCTAGCAGCCATACTTAAACTTGCCGCAATACCTGTGATTAAACCACTTAAACTAATTAAGGCTGTATTACCTTGAAATGCAAGAGTTAAACCAGCTAAAGTTCCTGATAACTCAACCAATGCATCATTTAAGCCTAAAACCATTGAACCAACATAGTTTAATCGATCTTCATCGAGCATATTGATTAATTTTACTTCATGTTCTTCCTCTTCTTGAGTAATCTGTTTAATGACATCTTCATAACCGGATAACTTTTGATAAGCTGCTTGAGCACTTTCTTCTCCGCGTTCCATAATTCTTAATGCGAAGGTATAACCAAAGATAATCGTTAAGAATTTATAAATAAATATAAGAAATTGACTCGGTTTAACTTTTTCACCTGAGATCTCTTCCCATATTTGATAATGTCGAAGTTCATCTCTTGCGATGGTTAAAAGTATTTCTTTGTTTTTCTCATCTTTCTCTCTTCGAGCGATATTTTGATAAACAAAATATTCGGTGATTTCACCTTTTTGAAATGATTTGATTGTTTTTAAATCTTCTTTTGATAATGACATATAAGCCTCCTAATGTATTAAACATCATTATATTATATCAAAAATTGTGGTTTAGTGAAATGAAACGATTTAAAAATAAAAAAAATAAAATTTATCTGAATATTATTACTAAAAAAATAACGATAGTTATGATAAAATAGATTTAGGATGTGATAACTTTGGAAAATAAAAGAAAACAAAGAATTATTGACGCAACTTTAAAAACGTTAAGAGAAAACCCGCTTGAAAATGTATCGATGAGAAAAATAGCTGAAAACGCAAATTTAAGTACTGGCGCTATTTATCATTTTTATCCAAGCAAAGAAGAACTTATTTTTGCTTGTATTAAAGAATCTTTACTTTTCACGACGAAACTATATGATAATTTAAGAAAAGATGTCAATAAGAGTGAAAAGGCTGAAGTTTTAAAAGATATTAACAAGCGACTTGAACGACGTATTAGAAAAGTTGATGATCAAAAATTACATATACAACTTATAACTGATAGTATTAAACGTAATGATAAAAACAAACAAGAGTATAAGAATCAATATAAAGAGATTATTGATAACCTAGCCGATTTATTTACAAAACTATATGATGTTGAAAATAGTGAGTGTGAACACTCGATGGCATCGATATTGTTAGCGGCTTTAGATGGTATTGCTATTCAACAATCATTAAATGTTTTACCTGAAAAAATGGACTCAATTATTCATACATATATTAGATTTTTTAATATCGCGATTCCACTTTATCTTAAAAATTATAAAGATTGTAAATAAGATCAATTTGATCTTATTTTTTTTATCTGATTTTTTGCAAATGGTTTGCATTTGCATTTGTTATCATATATAATATAAGTATATAAATGCGAATCATTCGCATATGAGGTGAGAAGATGAAAAAATTACTTATTGTAGTATCAATGTTATTTATGATAGGATTTCTGTACAGTTGTCAAGACACTGAAGAATCAGGCTTGAAAGTGGCAGTGACTATAGAACCACAAAGAGCTTTTGTAGAAAAAGTAGGTAAAGATTTAGTAGATGTTACAACCATTATTCCTCCTGGATCAAGTCCAGAAATGTATGAACCAAGTGCAAGACAAATAGTAGAAATTAATGAAGTTGAAGTCTATTTTACAATTGGCGTTCAATCAGAAACCAATAATATTCTTCCTGAAATGAATGATGTTCCGATTATTCATTTAGAAGATGTTGTATCTCTTGCGTATGAAGACAGATATTTTGGTGAGGAAGAGCACGAGGAAGAAGTACATGAAGAAGAAACTGAAGAAGAACATTCTCATGTCGGAAGAGATCCTCATATCTGGTTATCAATTAAAAGAGTGATTGTTATGGTAGAAGCCATCGCAGATGAATTAAGTATTATTGACCCTGAAAACGAAGCAACTTATCAAGCAAATGCTGCTGATTATATAGTTGAGTTAGAGGCTTTAGATTTAGAAATCACTGAACTATTTAAAGATAAAATCGATAGGACATTTATTGTCTATCATCCATCATTTGGTTATTTCGCAGATGATTATGGTTTAGAAATGTTAGCGTTAGAAGAAGATGGAAAAGAGCCATCTATAAGCCATTTACAAGAGTTGATTGATTTTGCAAGAGCGAATGATATCCATGAAATTTATCATCAAGCAGAAGTTGACAGTGAACAAGTTCAAACGTTCGCTAGAGATATAGATGGAGAATCGGTTGTACTAAATCCTTTAGATTTTCAATATGTTTTAGCAATGAGATCAATGGCACAAAAAATAGCAGAGGGGCTTTCATGAAACCATTAAAAATTCAATTAAAGAATATAGCGGTTAATTACGGTAATATTCATGCATTAAAAAAATTGAATTTAACGATTAATGAAGGAGATTATATTGGGATTATTGGCCCGAATGGTGGCGGAAAATCAACGATGATGAAGTCAATATTAGGACTCATTAAACCTAGCTCCGGACAGATTGAATACTGTGGTACGACTTTAAGAAAAAGTCAAATTAGAATGGGTTATGTCCCACAAATTTCTGATATTAATCGTATGTTTCCAATTACAGTTGGAGAAGTTGTTTTAACTGGAAGAATGACCAAACAAATTAAACCTTTTTTTAAATATTCTGATGAAGATAGATTAGTAGTCGATGAAGTTTTAGAAACTGTAGGCTTAGATAAACTTAAGGATAGACAAATCAATGAGTTATCTGGTGGTGAGTTTCAAAAAATGATTATTGCTAGGGCTCTGACTATGCGACCAGATATTTTATTATTAGATGAACCAACAGCTATGGTTGATGTGATGAGTCAAAGACAGATATTTAATTTAATTAAGAAATTGTCTGAAGAAATTACGATTGTATTAATAACACATCATGTTCAAATGATTAGTAAGAATGTCAAAAAACTTATTTATCTTGATAGAAATATTATTGCAGAAGGTGATCCAAATGAGGTTTATCAATATGCATATATTAGACCAACACATCAACAAATCAAAAGAACTGTAAATCGGAGGTCAACAAGAAATGTTTAGAGCGATTTTCGAATATGAATTTTTACAAAACGCAGTTCTGGCGGCTTTTATTACAGCCATTGTCGGTGGCATTGTTGGTGTTATTATTGTTGAAAAAAAATTAGTTATGATGACTGGTGGTATTGCTCATACATCATATGGTGGTGTAGGGTTAGGATATCTTTTAGGCTTTGAACCAATTATTGGTGCCTTTATGTTTTCGATTATGGCTGCCTTAGGTATTGGTGTGATTAAAAGCCGATCGACTGGCGCTAAGGATATCAGTATAGCGATGTTTTGGTCATTAGGAATGGCTTTAGGGATACTATTTATTAGTTTAACACCAGGTTATCCACCTGTGGTCAGTTCATATCTATTTGGTAATATTTTATCTGTAACAAGATTTGATTTAGTCTTAATGAGTATTTTAGCTGTTATTATCTTATCAATTGTTTTTGTCTTTTATCAAGACTGGAAAGCTCATTTGTTCGATCAACAATTTACAAAAATTATGAGAAAAAAAACATTATTACTTGAAAACGTATTATTAATCTTATTAGCTTTAACAGTTGTTGTATTAATAAGAGTTGTTGGTATTATCTTAGTTATTGCTTTATTAAGTGTACCTGCATCTGCGTCAAGTTACTTAACCGGTAAACTTCATTTAAGAATGGTATATTCAATGATTTTTAGTTTTGTCTTTATATTCTCTGGTTTAATTGTATCTTACTACACAGATATTTCAACAGGCGCTGTTATTGTCTTTGCGGCAGTATTACTTTATTTAATTACCTGGTTATACAGTAAAAGAATTGCTTATAAACAAGAAATAAAAGGTGATGCATAATGGAAAAGAAAAATATTGTTAAAACATTAGTTGAGTCTGGGTTAAAGAAAACAAAATATCGTGTGAATATTATTGATATTCTTCAAAAATCAAAACAATTATTATCTGCACAAGATATTTATGAAATATTAAATAACAATAAAATTAAAGTCAATTTATCGACTGTTTATCGTACTTTAGAAAAATTAACTGAGAATAAAATTATTAATAAAATTGAAATTGAACAAGAAAATAAATCTCTTTATGAGTTTAATAGACAAGAACATCATCATTTCTTAATTTGTAAGAATTGTAATAAAATAGAACCTATCTATAACTGTCCTTTGCATGATTATGAAGACACATTACAAAAACAAACTGGTTTTCAAATCACAGGACATAAAATAGAATTTTACGGTTACTGTAAAAAGTGCCAAAAATCAATTTAGTTCCTCTCTCAAAAAAAGAAGTCATTCAATCGAATGACTTCTTTTTAATGATTCATTTAAACGGGAATGACTTCATGACTTTCATAGACAATTGTCCATTCACCATAACTATTAAGACTTGAATATCCGATAAGATATCCAGTGATTAAAATATCTTGATAGAATAATGTATCTAATTCAGCATTTGGGTCTGTCGATACTTTTAATGTGTAGTAAATGCCTGTGTTTTGACCTATTTCGCTATCGCTGACTAGTTGATAAATACTTGAACCATAAGTTGAAGTTAAGTTTCCAACTACCTCAATATATTGATAGAAGCTATTAAAATCTGTATGCGAGAGATTCATTATTTCTTCAATGGTCATTTGTACAGGTGTGTTAGTGATAACATTGTTTTGCGATATGACTTCAATGACTCTCGGTATTGATAAATTTGGAACAGTTTGATTGGTATCAAAATTTGTTCTTCTTGCGATAACTTTGATTTCATCACCAAGGTCTAAAGTAATCGTTTCGCCATTGAAAGTGTAATAAGTATAATCACCTAGTTGGACATGTATACGATGTGATCCATCATCAATGATTGCATATAATGGATAGTTATTTGATAATGGTCCAAAGGCAACGATAACACCTGTTGTTTGATAATATTCTTCATAGACCCCATACAATACCTCTTGTATTGATGAATCATTTCTCGGATGTAACCTAACTGTAATGGTAAGTGTTTCTTCATAAGTCTCTACGCCATCGTTATAGGTAATGGTTGCGAGGAAATCAATGGTTTGAATAGTAGAAACAGCATTAAATATCAATAGACTTGAATCGAAATAAGTTTCATCTAGTGGATCTACCAATGAATATTCAATCACAGTATATGGATGATTAATATACTCATTCTTTAAGTAATCAGATAAAACTTCACCTGAATATAAATCAATAACACCTAAATCTAGTAATCTGTTTTTAATAAGGGTTACACTTTCTTCTTTAGTGTAATCATCAAGTGTTACACCATCATATCCTTTATATGAATCCACAATCATATAATCTCGTCGCACATATTGCATTGGCAATAAGACCTCTAAAGAAATATATTCTCCTAAGAAAGTTTCGAGATAATCATACATTTCCCAATTATTACTAATCATTCTTATATAAACCGTATAGCCATTATCAGTGAGAGTATACATATTTAAGTAAGGATCATATTCTACATAGCCATAAATTGATTGGCTTTGACTTTGTAAACGATTTAAAGAATAATCATTTGTATATAATGTTTCAATTGTATTTGGAACTGAAACGATATTTAATTCTTCAAAGCCATCAGTAGAAACCATCGAAACTTGATAAGTATAATTTGCGATACCATCAATGATTGTTTTTTGTCCAACAAGAATGACTTTTGAGCCTTCGCTGAATCCACCATAACTAATGGCATTTAATGAATATATTTGACCATCAATTAAGAAATAGTGGAAGTTAAAGTTTGTATAAATCACTGTTGCTTCAAGCGCTATTTCAAAGGTTCCTGGTGTCATATCAAATAGTGTATCTAATGTAGTTGTGGTAAATCCATTAATGTAAATTGAATAATAGAAACTAATAGATGTATTGTTAACTGTAATCGTTGTTTTAATTAATATTTCAACATCTTCAGGTGCTTGTAAAGCAAAATAAGCATATCCTTGATCATCTAAATATTCAATACCAGATATAATTTCTGTTTCAATCAGTGGATTAAATGCATTGACTAAGGTGTAATTAGGATTTGGTAAAGAAACATAATCATTTGCCATATAGACTGTTTTGCTTTGTCCATAAGAATTTAAAATAGATTGTTTAATTAATTCGACAGCTTCAGCATCTGTATAATCACTGATTTGAATAGCAAGAACACCATTATAATAGTCACGGTACATAAGAACTCTTTCACCGTTTTCATCTATACCAAAGTCATAAGCTTTAATAGTAACATTTAAATCTGAGTAAGCAGCAAGTTGCATATAATTACTATCACTTGCGAATAATCTTAAAGTATTCATACCATCTGTTAAATAATATTCACGACCATTATTACCATAAACAAAATAAGTTCTACCAGTTATTTCATAAGCTTGTCCAACTGGTATAGTGTTTAGTGCTACAAACTCTGATATCGTTATTGGGGTAAAGACAGAATCATTAACGATACTGGTTTGATCAAGAGTTATACTCGAAGCCATCATTATTCTTTTTCCGTTAACTTCTGCAACAGTACCTGATATTGTCAATAAATCATCCATGTAATAATGATAATAAGCTTGATTACTTCTATATAAGTCAAGATTAACCTCGACATAAATAATACCAGTTTCATCTTCAACCAATAAGTAGTAAGTATCAAGGTCGTAATAAGAGGTAATTAAGTTAACCCCTTGAATGTTTTGAATAGTTGTGCCATCAGTGACTACATCTGATATTGGTGTTATCGTTATTGGAATAATCGGCATAACATCAAATGAAATAGTAAATAGATGTGACTCTTCTCCAATAGCAATTTCAACAAGTATGGAAATTGTTGTTTGTTCATCTACAGGTTCAATATATTGAACTTTAGATGTTGAGAAGTCATATAATCCTGAAGTATCTACAAGTGGTGTGTAAGTAATGATTGCATCACCAAAGTAAAAATCAGGATGATTATAATCAATAGTTTGGTTTCCATAGATATTAAATTCGTAATTTTCCCTAATATAGGTTTCAAGGAAAGTAAATTTTTCTAAAGTTGAAAGTTCAACTGCTTCAATATCACCAGGTTCTCCAACAATCATCATATGCCAGTAATAGCCTTTAATAGCGTAATTATATCGTTCTGTTTTAATATAACCTCTTAGCGTCACATATTGATTCATATATTCCAAGATTTCATATTGAGTTTGCATATCAACAAACTCTAAAACAATAAATCCATCCGATGTATATAATACAGGCGTACTACCATTAGTGCCTATTTTTCCATCAAGTTCTACAAAGATATCATGATTGAAATCAATAGGACTGTTATTGGCTAATAGATCTTCAATAGTCATGACGTTTTCAGTCAATGTGACTGGATTATGTCTTGTTAATATTTCAAGGACCGTGTCAACACCATCAATATTTTTTAAATAGATCATATCATTTGAAATCGTTGCTTGAACGGCTAACAGTACTTCATCACCAACATAGACATCTAAGTCATCAATATCAACCAAGATGATTTGTCCTAAATCATTCATTAGATAAATGAATTGAGGATTTGCGTAAACGACAGTACCTTTAATTAATAAATTCTCATAATATCTTACACTATTTATATCATTAAATGTTGTTAGAGTATAAGCATTAAGTTTTGTAGGTATTTGAATAGTTTTACTAATAGAACCAGAAGTAAAGGTTAAGTTTAAATTAAAGATTACATCTTGAGGACTATATAAGAATTGATGTGTGTCATAATCATAGTAAGCAAAATTAGGATCATCAAATTCCCAGGTAATTTCTCCACCTAAAACTGTGTGATATGGCATCATTAACAATGTTTCAAAACTATTAAAAGTTATGCCCTCATACATTGATCTGTAAACTATTTCTAATATATCAACAAGTTCTTGATCTGTATATTCAGGAAGGAAAATATCTTGTCTGATGCCTTCATAATATAAAGTGATTTCACCTTCAGCGTTTCGATATAAGAATCCACGAATATAAACTTCTAAGTTAAAATATTCCATTAATTTTTCAAAGCCACTATGAGTCATTGTTAAGATTTCAATTTGATAATCATCATTAACAAGATAGAATCCATAATGTGATTCAAATTCAACTTCTTTTAAGAAACCTCTTAATTCAACATATTCGCCATAGATAAATAAATTATCCTTATCTAAGGCTAAGAAATCTTGATTAGAGTATGTGTTTGGTATTAAATTAAGCGGATTTTCTCTTGATATTGTTCTGTAGTATTGAACATCACCGTCATAATGATCTAGATAAGTCATTGGATAATCTAAGTCATTTCTAACAATTAATTGAACAATATCACCAATTTGAATATTAGGTAATAACATTGAGTATAGGTATCCAGTATCATCTTTTAATAACATTTCTATTTCGGAAACTGACACAACTAAAACTTCTATTGTATGATAACTTTTTGTTGTATCTTCAATCACTTGTGAAATGGTTGAAAGAATGACTGGGTTAAGTGAAACTGTTTTTGTAAATGTAGCACTATCTTCACCAATGGTTAAAGTGAATGTAAATGGGATTGACACGAGTGTTGTTGTTTCTAAGAATGTATTTGTAATCATGTCAAAATATAGATTGTATTCTTCTGGTATTGTTATTGTAATTTCACCAAATTCAAAATAATCTAACATATCAAGCAGTAACATATCACCAGGTCTATAATCTGTGCTGAGGTATTGATTCACTGAAGTTTCAATAAGGTTTATTTTTTCTTCAATGGTTAAATTAACAATACTAGCTTCTATAATTAATGCTTGGTAAATATCATCTTGGAATGTGACATTAAATGTGAAATTGATTTGTTCAGTGATATTATTTACTAATGTCATAAAGAAATCATTGTTATATCCATTAGGATGCAACATAATTGATTTTAAAGTGATTGGATCGAATACATAGAAAGATCCATTATCAAACATTAGTATACCTGACGCTGAATAAACATGATAGATATCATCATCTGTAAGTAAGGTTGAATAATCATAAATCTTTGGTATTGGTAATAAATTATCTGATGAGATAGTATATATACTTGTGATGTTTGATACATATGGATGGCCGTTTTCAAAGTATAAAGTCCCTTCGATATGAATTAAATCACCGATTAATGTATTTGGTGATTCAACATCAATCAAGACATAACCAGTTTCATCGTATAAGAATATGCCATTGACCATTGGTGTGTTTTTATCATAAACAATGGCTTCAATAGTGACTAGTGTTCCACTAGGTTGATCCACTTGATTGATAATCAAGTAAGGATTGCTAGCATCTACCCATTTAGCGTAGATAATGATATCTTCAGCTGGCATTGAAGTAAAAGTATATTCGTTAATTAAGTCAATATCAGTGTACCAACCAACAAATATATTATTGTCTTTAGTTGGTGGTACAGGTTCACTTATGGCTTGGCCATAACTTAATGATAATGAATCAATTAATGTTCCGCCATTGGTTTCAAAAGTGAATGTGTAATAAATGGTTTCCCAAGCACCATATAAGGTGGTTTCACCAGCAGGTAATTCAGTCCAATTAACTTGATTGATAAACTCAGGTTCTGAATACCAACCGATAAAAGTATAACCGATTAATGAAGGTGTTGGTAATGTGATAACATCACCTGAATAACCTGTGATATCGTCTTGATCAACGCCATCTATAATGAAAGATATGGTTCCTGGAGCAGTTGCCCATTTAGCATATAAAGTGATGTTTTCTGCAGGCATGGTTGTAAAAGTATATTCATTAATTAATTGAATATCAGAATACCAGCCTACAAAAACATAATCTAATTTTATAGGATCATTAGGTTCAGTTACGACTGACATAAAATCTTGACTTATATCTAAGACATCACTTCCACCATTTTCTTCAAAATTAATGGTGTATTGGTTAATATTCCATTTAGCATATAGAGTTAACCCATCTAGTGGCATAGTTGAGAAAGAATAAGCAGTTGTTAGCTCACTGTCTGTATACCAACCAGCAAAAGTATAACCAAGTTTTGTAGGGTCAGTAGGTTTTAATATATTAGATAAATAATCAGTTGTTATATCTAAGACATCAGTTCCACCATTTTCATTAAAACTGATGGTGTATTGATTAACATCCCATTTTGCATAAAGAGTGATATTTTCAGCTGGCATTGTTGAGAAAGAATAAGCAGTTGTTAAATCACTATCTGTATACCAACCAGCGAATGTATAACCAATCTTTGTTGGGTCATCAGGTTGAACAATAACTGATAAGTAATAATCAGTTATGTCAAGAACATCAGTACCATCATTTTCTTCAAAAGTAATTGTGTACTGAACTGGAGTCCATTTAGCATAAAGATTCAAATCTTGGTTAGGCATTTTAATTAATGTTAACTCATTTATGAGTTCTTTATCAGTAAACCAACCTGAAAACTCATATCCAGGTTTTGTAGGTACTAATAATATTAATAAAGAATCATAATTTGCTTGAGTCGTATCAATTAAAATATCTTGATTTCCAGGTATAGTCATTTCAACCATAGTAGGTGAAGCCAGAGAGTTACCTATACCAAAACTTCCAGAGGTATTACTTCCGATGGCATAGATTCTAAAATCATTTGTGATTAATATTGTAGAGTAAATTCCAAACATTATTTCTTGGTAATCCATTGTGATAAATGATGATATATCAGTCAGGATACTTTGAGGATTCACTCCATCACCAATGAACATGGTATTGTTATTGTTATAACCTAAGACATAGATTTTACCTAATAAGGTAACAATATATGTGTTATTTTGCATCACTTGAATATCAACAATCATATCGCCTTCATCTAAACCAAGACTTCCAGATATATCTAAAGGACTATTAACAGCTGTGGTTTGATTGATTCCAAATTTACCAATAGAATCAAGTCCGAAGACAAAAAGACTTCCTTTTGTCGTTAAAACATAAGAAGCATAGCTGCCTGCCTCAACTTCAATAATTGAATCATCAGCTTGGAAGGCAAATTTATCTGTAATATTAACAGCGGTTGTTACTATATACGCAGGGTAACCTAATTGTCCTTGATTACCAAAACCAACGGTATAGATATGACCGAAGTTTGTTAAGATAATAGCGTGTGCAGTACCTATATTGATATCCGTAACCATTTCACCATTCATTAAGTTTAAACTAGGCGTTAAATCATAAGGGGTAATTGCATCATCTTGGGTACCATTTCCAACAACACCATATGAATTGTTTCCCCAGATAAAAACTCGACCTTCTGAAGAAATAGCATAAGCGTTATTTCCTGTTGAATCAATATTCATAATTGATTCACCTGATCCTAAAGCGAATTGGTGAGTGATATCTTGAACTTCATGATAGTAAATTGTATCTTCTCCAGTCGCTAATAATCCATAAGAATTATTTCCCCAAGTCAATACTCTGCCTTCTGAAGTTAAAGCATAGAAGTTAAAGTACATTCCATGGATGCTTAAAATAGTTTCATTTTCATTGAGTTCAAAGTAGTCATTTATTAAAGTGAATTCATAGAAGTGTTGGCCATAAGCACCTAAGTATGTTTCACCAGCGGCGTATACTTGATTTTGGTCTGTGAAAATAAAGGTTGCGTATTCAGTGTTATTCACTTGAGTTATTCTTGTTTCTCCAGATTCAAAATAGGATATATTATATTCGATAGGTGTCCATTTAGCATAAACAGTGGCATCTTGACTAGGCATCGAAGTAAAGTTGTAAATTGTAATTAAATCAGAATCTTCATACCATCCACCAAAGAAGTAACCTAATCTAGATGGTTCATTAGGGGCAGTAATTACTGATAAATAATCAGCTGTGATGTCTAAAACATCACTACCACCATTTTCGTCAAAACTTAAAGTATATTGATTGATATTCCATTTAGCATAAAGTGTTAATCCGTCAAGAGGCATAGTTGAAAACGTATAGACAGTTGTTAAATCAATGTCTGAATACCAATCAACAAAAGAATAACCTTCTCTAGTTGGATTATCTGGTGATGTAATAGCTGTATTATAATCAGCTGATATATCAGCTACTTCACTACCACCATTCTCTTCGAAATGAATCGTATAAGGATTAGCTTCCCATAAAGCATAAATAGTAACTTCATCAGCTAAACTGCTATTAAAAACAAAAAGGTTTTCAAAATCTAATGAGTCATACCAATCAATGAATGTATAACCTTCTTTGACTGGTGTAGGTAAGGCAATGTTATCACTGTTTTCAGGAATAAGCATTGTCACGATGTCTACTTGTCCGCCTTGGGCATCAATATTAATTGTTATATGACGTATTGCGGTAGTAGGTTCTTCAGTTGTCGGTTCGTCAGTAGTAGGCTCAACAGTTGTCGGTTCAATCGTAGTTGATTCATCTGTCGTCGAATCATCAGTCGTAGGAACCTCTGTTGTCATTCCTGTTTGGTCTTCAGTAGTAGGTTCATCTGTTGGTATATCGGTTGTAATATCTGTCGGCAATGTAATATCAGTAGGTAATGTTAATGATTCATCGCAGGCTGTGAGAGCAAAAGTCATCAGTAAAGCTAGAAAAACAAATAAAAACTTTTTCATAAATCCCTCCCATTTTATAATTAAATTATACCCCTGAGATAATGATTTGTATATTTGTTTTTGAGTATTAGTTAGTATTTTATAGCATTTTTTTATTATTTAAATAACAAAATAGCAAAAATGATATCTTTTTTTAGCGCGTTTGTAAAAATTTATAGATTAAGGTAAAATAAAAGTGAGAAAGAAGGTGAAAACATGTCGAAGCATATTGTTCACATGAAAAAAGTAATTTCTCATATTGAAGATACAGAAGACTATCATTTATTCAATGATTTTGAAAAGCAACAAATTGAAAAAGTAATCAAGAGACATCCAATGAGAATTCCAAAATATTACTACCATTTAATTGATTGGGATGATGCAAATGATCCAGTTAAGAAAATGGCAATCCCTCAAGCGGATGAACTAAATGATTTTGGAGAATATGATACAAGTGGTGAGTTATCCAATACAAAGTTACCAGGATTACAACATAAGTATCAAACAACTGTTTTAGTTTTATCGACAAATGTTTGTTTTATGTATTGCCGGCATTGTTTTAGAAAAAGATTGGTTGGTTATTCTAAAGAAGAAATAATGCATCGAATGAGAGAAACTATTTCTTATGTTAAAAATCATAAAGAAGTGAATAATGTATTAATCACTGGTGGAGATTCATTGACAATGACGAATCATATGATTGAACGATATCTAAAGAATTTATCTAAAATTGATCATTTAGATTTTATTCGTTTTGGAACAAGAAGTCTTGTAGTTCAACCAGATCGTATTTATAATGATCAAGAATTGATTCAATTATTTAAAACCTATAATGAAAAAAAAGAGATAGTGATTGTCACTCAATTTAATCATCCAAACGAAATAACTGAAGAAGCAAAAAAAGCAGCTTTAGCATTACAAAATGCTGGTTGTACCATTAGAAATCAAGCAGTCTTACTTAAAGGCGTTAATGATAACCCTAATGTATTAGCACGATTAATGAATCAACTTACTTCGATAGGTATCCACCCGTATTATCTTTTCCAATGCAGGCCTGTTAAAGGTGGAACTCATTTTCAATTACCTTTATCTAAAGGTATTGATATTGTTAATCAAGTAAGAACTTCACTTAATGGATTATCAAAAGCCTTTCGTTTTATCATGTCCCATCCACGTGGAAAAATAGAAATTTTTGATAAAAATAATCAAAAATTTATCTTTAAGTTTCATCAAAATAAGTTTATCGAAGACGAAAACAAATTATTTATGCGTCATATAAATGATCATTCAAAGTGGCTAGATTATGATTTGAATCTCATAACATAAAAAAAACAAGTTCATGAAAATTGAACTTGTTTTTTGACTAATCTTTAATTGACGTAAACTGATTCTCTATTATCAGGGAATAGCTTTGATACATCGATAATAGGTAATATAATTGGTGGTAACATAGCTGTTGTTGTTAAATTTGTCATGGTTGATCTTAAATAAGGAAACATCATTTGAACTGCTTCATTTTTTAAAAAGTTTTGAATTTCAGTTTCATCATCTCCTGGTGTAAATTGAAATATGCCCCTAAAATCGATATACATATCAATTGGAAAAGGTTGTTCCTTTGTTGAGGTGAGTTCCAAAATAAGTGAAGTAAAGAAAATGTTGTCTCTTATTTTACCTGTTTTTCTTGAAATTTTAGGTTGTAATTTAAAGTTTTTCCCTTGAATATGATTATTTTTAATTTCAAGTTTATCAGTTGAAAATGTTGTTTTTACGATTTGATACATACTATCAGTCCTTTCTGACATGAGTTCTATACTTTATTGTAACATAAACAGCCATTCAAAAAGTCAATTTTTGTATTATTTTAAGAAAGAGGTATCAAATTTAATTGATACCTCTTTAAAAACAAATTAATTAACTTTTTTTATTTTTTTAACGACACCTGAAATTAAAGGTATAATATCATTTTTAGTTTTTATCAGTAATTGCCCACTATCATTAACGTTTAAGCATTGCCCACTTTCAATGGTTTGATTGTCTTCATATTGAATTTCTTGATTTTTATAAGCAAGGAATTCATTGACATAATCAATCACATTTTTTTGATTTGATTGATAAAAGGGGTAACCATGTTCGAATTCTTTTAAAACATCATTTAACAATTGAATGATATCAATTTCTTCATGACAGGCTTGTTTTAATGATATGGCTCGGTTTTCTATTTCTTTAGGAAACATTTGATTGTTGACATTGATACCAACGCCGATAATTAATGCTTTAAGTTTATCTTGATAGATTGATTCAACCAATATACCTGATAATTTTAAATCATCAATTAAAATATCATTTGGCCATTTAATTAATGCGTTTATGTTCATTGAACTAATCACCTTATGAATGATATAAGCCGTGTAAAAGGGCATTAACTGAATAGTAGAAGGGGATAAGTCTTCTTTAATTAATATGGAAAAAGTTAAATCATTTTCAGTGGAAAACCAATGGTTATTAAGGCGTCCTTTACCTGATGTTTGATTTTTTGTTACAAGGCAATCAAAATGTTGATAATCATTATAATGATCCTTTAAATAAGTGTTTGTAGAAGGTATAGAATCTAAGTAGATTGTTTTCATGATTAACCAAAGAATGATAACAATAATCCAGCGGCTATAGCACTTCCGATAACACCAGCTACATTAGGTCCCATCGCATGCATTAACAGATAATTGTTAGGGTTAGCGATTTTTCCTTCTTTCATAGCTACTCTAGCAGCCATTGGAACTGCAGATACTCCAGCAGCGCCGATGATAGGATTAATCTTTTCTTTACTGACAAGATTCATCAATTTACCACCTAATATACCAAATATTGTCGCAACGATGAAAGCAAATAAACCTAAACCAATAATCATCAATGTTTGTGGTTGTAAGAAACTTGTTGCTTTTGTTGTGGCACCAATACTTAAACCTAATAAGATAGTGACTGTATAAAGGATTGTTTTTCCACTTGCATGAATTAAATTAGGGACAACTCCTGATTCTTTAATTAAGTTACCTAGCATTAACATACCAATGAGTGGAGCACTCGATGGTATAAGAATGATGGTAATTAAAGCAACAATAATTGGGAAAAGTATTTTCTCTTTTTTTGAAACTTCTCTTAATTGTTTCATTTCAATCATACGTTCTTTTTTAGTAGTAAATGTTCTAATGAGTGGTGGTTGAATAAATGGCACAAGTGCCATATATGAATAAGCAGCGATTGATATAGCTGCGAGTAAATGAGGAGCTAACTCACTTGATAATAAAATAGCAGTTGGACCATCAGCGCCACCAATAATACCGATAGCTGCGGCTTCTGAACCTGTAAAACCAAGGAGTAATGCGCCTAAGAAAGTCACGAATATTCCTATTTGTGCAGCGGCACCAAGAAACATTGATTTCGGTCTTGCAAGTAGGGGACCAAAATCTGTTGTGGCTCCAATACCTAAGAATATTAAACTAGGATAAATTCCAAAACTGACTCCATAATATAAATAACCAAACATACCCGAATAATTTGTTATTTCTTCTCCATTTTCAATGATGGTTTCTTTAACAAAAAGATTTGTGCCAGGGATGTTAACTAATAACATCGCAAAACCAATAGGGAGTAATAAATATGGTTCGAATTTTTTAAATATAGCAAGCATTAATAATGACAGTGCTATAAGAATCATGATGATGTATTTCCAACCATCAGCACTGAAGAAACTATAGAGTCCGCTGGACTCGTAAAGTTTAGTTAATAAATCACTCATCTTTACTCGACCTTAATCAATGCTTGATTACTGTCTACTGTGTCGCCTTCTTTAACAAGGATTTCTTTGATGATATAATCTTTCTCAGCAGTAATATCATTTTCTAGTTTCATTGCTTCTAAGATTAAGATAGATTCACCTTTTTTTACTGATTGACCTGCTTTAACAAGGATTCTTTGAATTGTGCCTTGCATAGGTGATTTAATTGACTGACCAGTAGAAGTAGAATGGCTTACTTTCGGTGATGTTTCAATTGAAGCATCATTTTGTTCAACTGATTCTAATTCAACTTCGTATATTTTACCGTTTACTTTTATCTTATAAATTTTCATTGTTCGATCTCCCTAACTGATTTTAAGTATGGTTCTTTTTTTGTGGATTCTCTAAAGTCAATAGATGCGACTAATACAGCAACCATCATATCTTCATCTTTAATAGTGTTTGTTTGAATAAGAGGTTCTTTCTCATAAACAGCTTCTTTTGTTTGTGGGCTGAGTCTTTTTAATGGTGTAATAGCGATTACAATAACAAATATTAAGGCTATAACAAAGAAGATACTGAGTAGTGATAGTAATAAACCATCTGTGAAAGTAAATGCCATCATCATGATTGTTCACCTGTATGAACTGTAAATTCATCTATTTTATTTTGTTTGTTTGCGAAAAACTTTAATGCGACAGATTCAAATAACGCAATTGATAAAACATCTTCATCCGTTTTAGCAATGTCTTTATATTTTTCTTTAAAAAACTCGAATTGTGGTTTTAAGTCATCCGCTGGTCGATGGGTTAACACAGGATCATTACCGATAATGCTTTTTCTAAATTCAACATCAATTTCTCCGGGAGCTTGACCGTATTCTCCACGTAAGTAAGCTTTTATTTCATCGGGAACTAACTTATAACGTTGTCCACTGAGAATGTTCATAATAGCTTGTGTACCAACCATTTGAGATAATGGTGTAACCAGTGGTGGATAACCTAAATCTTTTCTTACTTTAGGGACTTCATTTAAGACATCTTCATATTTATTTAAAGCACCTTGATCTTTTAATTGACTTAATAGATTTGATATCATACCACCTGGTATTTGACTATGTAAAATTTTAGGATTAGGCGTTAAGGCTTTAGGATTTAATATTCCGTTAGCGATATATTTATCTTTTATTTTAGTTAAGATGTCTTTTGCATTCTCTAAATGGGTGAAATCTAATCCAGATTCATCTCCAACAAGAATTGCAATAGCTTCAGTAGCGACTTGTGATGTACCTCCCGATAAAGGAGATAAAGCTGTATCAACAATATCAACACCAGCTTCAATAGCTTTTTGATAAGTGACTGGAGCTAAACCAGAAGTAGCATGTGTATGAAAATTAATAGGTATTTTAATAGCATTTTTGAGTGCTTTAATTAAATCATATGCAACTTGAGGCATTAATATACCTGACATATCTTTAATACATAAAGAATCAGCACCCATTTTTTCAGCTTGAGTAGCTAAATCAACATAATACTCGATTGAATGCACTGGACTGGTTGTATAAGATAAAGCAATCTGTAAATGACCTTTATATTTTTTTGTTGCTTTTGCGGCTGTTTCTAAATTTCTTAAGTCATTTAAAGCATCAAATATACGGATAATATCGATACCATTTTCGATTGATTTTTCAACGAATTTTTCAACGATATCATCTGGATAATGTTTGTATCCTAAGATATTTTGTCCTCTAAAAAGCATTTGTAATTTAGTATTTTTAGCGATTTTCCGCATTTTTCTAAGTCGTTCCCATGGATCTTCATTTAAGAATCTTAAACTCGCATCAAAAGTCGCCCCACCCCATACTTCTAAAGCATAGTATCCTGCTTTATCTAGTTCTGGTAAGACTGAGAGAATTTCATCAGTTGTTAGTCGAGTTGCCATTAAACTTTGATGGCCATCTCTTAATGCTGTTTCAACAAATTTTACGCTCATAATTAATCCTTTCAACAGTTTTTTCATTAAAAAAACCTGATACAATCGCTGATTGAATCAGGTTTATTTTCATCCTAAAGCAATCATTAGATTGTCTTCTTTATA
This sequence comes from uncultured Candidatus Izemoplasmatales bacterium, assembly GCA_964461565.1. GTDB lineage: Bacteria > Bacillota_I > Bacilli_A > Izemoplasmatales > Hujiaoplasmataceae > Hujiaoplasma. The sequence continues at coordinate 32,538 of CAYWUZ010000013.1, forward strand.
CCATGATGATTATAACACTTTGTGAGATTTATTCAACAAAAAATATGAAGTATTTAATGAATGTTTATTCATATTTTATAATTATTCTTTGATTTGATTGGCTGCGACCAATAATGGATCCCAAACTGGTGAAAATGGAGGTGCATACGCAAAATCTGATTGTGCAAATTCTTGAGCAGTCATTTCTTTTGTAATGGCTAAAGCCATAATATTGATTCTATCTGATACGCCTTTTTTTCCGTATAGTTGACAGCCTTTGAGTATATTTGTTTTTGGGTCATATACAAGTCTAACGAAGATTGGTTCAGCGCCAGGGTAATATCCTGATTGGTTTTTTGCATGAATATCAACAAAATCATAATCGAGATTTAATCTTTTTGCTTCGTCAAATCCGATGCCTGTTTTTGCAAAAGCATAATCAACAATTTTTATAATATTTGAACCGATGATTCCGTTAAATGTTATGTTTCCACCAGCAATATTTTCTGCGATTATTTTACCTGTTTTATTTGCGTGTGTACCAAGCGGAACAAATACTTTTTCTTTTGATATCATATGATGATATGCGACACAATCGCCTCCAGCATAGACATCTTTTAAAGAAGTAAGTTGTTTATTGTTGGTGATAATTGCACCATTTTTTAACATTTCAATAGCAGAATCAATTAAGAACTCAGTATTGGGTCTAACCCCTATAGATTCAATCACCATATCAACAGATAAAGTTCTCTTATCTGTTTTAATAATGGTTTTATTGTTTTCTTTTGTATATGATTCTAGACTTTCTTCTAAATAGATATGAATGTTTTGTTTCTCGAGTATTTCTTGAGCAATTTTTGCGACGCCAGTATCATAAACAATGAGCAATTGTTTAGCTCTTTCAATAATATGAACTTTTAAACCAAGGTGTGCTAAATTTTCGGCTATTTCTAAACCAATATATCCCCCACCAATCACCGCAACTTCTTTGACGCCTTTTAAGTTCTCTTTGATCATGCGAGCATCTTCTAAGTTGTTTAATACATAGGGTTTAACAACATCACTTCCAGGTATATTGGTTCTATTTGCTTTTGTACCAGTCGCAATGACTAAATAATCGTATTTATCTTTAATAACTTTATCCGTTTTTAAGTTTTTTATTTCAATTGTCTTATCTTTTGAATGGAGTGAAATAACTTCATGGTTTAAGAACACATGAATATCTTGTTTTTCAAAATCAGATTTTGTTCGGGCAATTAACTTATTTTCGTCTTCAATAATTCCACCTAAGTAATAGGGCATACCACAACCACCGTAACTTAAGTCTTCACCTTTTTCATAGACTGTTATGAGCATGTTTTTATCTAAACGTCTTAATTTAGAAGCTGCGGACATACCAGCTGCGACACCACCTATAATGATTGTTTTCATGATTGCCTCCTTATATAAGACTATCTTACCATATTATTATATAAATAATAAACCTTAGGACTTATTTTATGGTAATGTTTTTATGACTATTATGGTATTGTATTTAATTAGGGGATAGAGTAAAGAAGATAAAGCAAATACTTCATCTGATTTTAATTTTATAGTGGTGATGGCTATAAGAACAGTTTAGATTTTCTTAAGGTGTCTTATAAAATACAAAGCAATGAACATAGAGTTTTATTTTACAATTCTGCTGTTTTACCTTCACAAACCATATATGCTTGACGTTTTGTTTGTTTTTTTAAAAACAACAATTAAAATTAATTCATTATTATGTTAATATAAAAATATGGGGGGAATCAAAATGGAAACACTAATTGTTTATTATTCTAAGACACAAAATACAGAATCTGTAGTAAAGAGGTTTGAAAATGTTGACTATTTAAAAGTTGAGGCAGAATCTGATGATCCAAACCAAAAACAAGTGAATCTTAAAGTTATTCCATCTATTAATGGTTATGAACATGTTATTTTTGCATCTCCTGTTCATGGTTTTCAATTATGTAAAGTCATGAGGGCGTATTTAGAACAATTGCCATCACTTGATGGTTTAACCATTGATATTTTTATTACGCATATGTTTAGATTTTCTTGGCTTGGTGGCGTACAAACATTAAAACAGATGAGAAAAATTATTGAGTCAAAAAAAGGAAAAGTGAGATATCAAACGTCAATTAACTGGAAATCTCATAAAAGGGAAACAGACATTATAGAAATGATTGAAAAATATACAAAAGAGTAAAGGAGAAACGAATGGACAAATAATACTTGCCTACTAAAGATATCTTTAGTGGGTATTCACTGTACAAATACCACTAAAGGAGAAAGCGAATGTTAACGATAAAAGATTTATCCATTAAAGATAATATTTTTGATTATGAATTGATTCACCAATTATCATTTTCCTTACAAGCGAATGATAAAGTAGCTATTATAGGGAGTGAAGGTACTGGAAAGTCAACCTTATTAAAGTTGTTGTCGGGGAAAAAGTTAAATTATATAGAATATCAAGGAGAGATGTATAGCCAATCTAAGATTGTCTATACTGAACAAAATATTAGTTATCAATGGGATGATCATACAGTTTATGATTATTTTTTTCATGACCAAGATTTTAGATTGGTTGGAGCAGAAACTAGAAAACGATTGAGTCAATTTGGATTTGAGTATAATGAGATTATTAATAGATATATTAAAACTTTTTCTGGTGGAGAAAAAGTTAAAATATCATTGGTCAATGCTTTAATAAGAAAACCAGATATTTTATTACTTGACGAACCATCAAATGATTTGGATTTTGAAACAATTACTTTTTTAGAAGATTTCTTAATTTCTACTGAGATACCATTGATGTTTATATCTCATGATCAAAGGTTAATCGAAAATGTTGCGAATGGCATTATTCATTTGCAACATATTCATAAGCAAATGATTGCGAAAACCTTTGTATATAGAGGAACATATCTTGAATATAAAGATTTGTATTTCAGAAAATTTAAATCGGATTTACAAATCGCTAGAAAACAACGTTCAGACTATGAACAAAAAATGAAGAAGTTTAGACAAGTATACTCTAAAGTTGAGTACCAACAGAATCAAGCTGTTAGAAACCCTGAAATGGCAAGGCTATTAAAGAAGAAAATCCATTCATTAAAGTCTCAAGAGAAACGTTATTTAAAAGAAAAAGAAGATTGGACGGAGATTCCTGAAAGGGAAGAACCAATGAATATCTTTTTTGACCAAACTAATAGATTAAATAGTAATAAAAGAATTTTCGAGTTTGAAGTCAATGATTTTGTTTTACCAAATAAGAAGACGATTCGTCATATTGATTTAAATATTACAGGTGATGATCTAATTGTTATTTATGGTAGAAATGGTGTTGGTAAAACAACATTTATTAAGAAGGTAATAGAAACACTTGAACAGAAGAACATAAGTTTTGGGTATATTCCCCAAAACTATATGGATCTATTAAATCATCAATTAAGAGTTGTTGAATATTTAATGGACAAGCAAAGTAAGTATCCTGAGTATCGAGTCAGACAAATTCTAGGACAATTAGGATTTAAAAGAGATGAAATGGATGGATATTGTAAAGAACTCAGTGAAGGTCAAAAATTAAAATTATTATTGTTTTTGTTGGTAGCGAAGGATTCTGAAATATTGATTCTTGATGAACCAACAAGAAATATATCACCTATCAATCAAGATGAAATATATGATTTATTTTTAAGTTACCCAGGCGCTATTTTAGCTGTCACACATGATCGGACCTTTATTGAAACTGTTTTTGATCAAATTTATGAATTAACAGAAGAAGGATTAATATTGAAGTAATTGATTGTAAAGTTATAAGTCTAGGCTTATAACTTTATTTTTTTGCAATTATAGTCAATTTTATACACGATTCAATAAATAATCTTATTTTTTGTATATATTTTTCTAAAATTATATATTTTTTATTAGTTTTCCTTTTATAATTAAAATATATACATAGAAGAAGTAGGTGGTTTTAATGTTTGATGATGAATACAATCGAATTGAACATAGTCGTTCACCAGATGAATATCATTTGATCAATGAGTCTCATAAGCATAAGGATGAGATGAATATTAAATATCATAGTGATATTCAAACGAGTAAGAAAAGCAATCATTTTAGTAAGTTAACAAGATTAGTAAGAAGTGCTCTTGTGGTTGTTGTAGCGACTCCGGTGATTGTTTTAGCTGCTGCTCAAGCGGAAAAACCGATGATGGATTTAGAAATTTATGATTTAGGCTATCATCATCTGACCTTACTAGTTAGATATGAGGGAAAAGCGACAGTTTATCTGGAAGGATTTGATTATCAAGAAACTTACGATATTGCTCCTTATGAATATCATTATCAGGAAGAATATCCAAATGAATATCTTGAAGAATATATTCCCGAATACTATATTGAGTTCTTTGGATTGGTTGATGGGTATTGGTATAATCTTAAAGTTGTCGATGAATCAGGTCAAGTGATTCATGATCAGGATATTCAAACAGAGGTTTTGGTGAGTATTGATGAATTACCACCACCGGAAATATCATATTTTTCTTATTATAGTGATTTAGTGAATCAAACAATAAGCATTTATGTGAGTTTTATGGACCCGGATTATTTCTTATATGATTTTGAATATGAATTAATTGTGAATGATATGGTTTATCCTTTGGATGAATTAAGTGGTTCTAGATATGGTGGCCTGATTGATGTGTCAATGTTTGATGGTAATATATATTATGAGATTAGGATAACCGCCAAGTCAAGACATCCTCTGGATGCTGGTCAACAGATTTATCAATATGAAATATATTATGAATAAAGGGAGATTAAAATGGATTTTAAAAATATCGATAAAAAATTATTATTAAAGAAAGTATGGCCTTGGGCATTAACAGGATTATTTGTTTTGATATTATTGTTTGCTGGGAATATCTTTGGTAAGGGTAGCCGCTTGGCTTTAATTATTGGGACAAGTGAAGGTGGATTTCAATCCATTGGTAATTGGTTTGATGATCACTTAGATCCTATCATTAAATCTTTTATCTGGATTGTTGTTATTGTGATGACTTCTAAGGTATTAAGATTGATTATATCTAAGTTTTTAAATTTCGGAAAAAAGGGAAAAACTGCAGGTAAACTTATTGATAGTTTAATTAGATATATTGCGTTTTTTGCATTAATCATTATTATCCTTATTGAGTGGGGTATTAACGTCACATCATTATTAGCTGGATTAGGTATTTTAGGATTATTGTTAGGCTTAGGTGCTCAAAGTTTAATTGCTGATATTGTCAGTGGATTGTTTATTGTTTTTGAAGGAGATTATCAAGTTGGAGATGTTGTCGTTCTCGATAACTATCGAGGTACAGTTGAAGCCATTGGTATCAGAACAACTAAGATTAAAGATATTGCTGGTAACGTTAAAATTATTAATAATTCTGAAATTAAGACTTTAATTAATATGACTGTTGATTTATCAGTGGCGGTGGTTGATGTGGAAGTTTCATATGAAGAATCAATTGAACAAGTTGAGTTAGTGATTAATCAAAATCTAGATAAAATGAAAGAACAAATTCCTGATATTATTGAAGGTCCCTTTTATAAAGGCGTATCAGCCTTTAGACCTTCTGGAATCGAATTAAGGTTTGTGGCTAAAACAGAAGAAGAAAACCGATATCAAGTTGAGAGAGATTTAAGAAGACAAATTAAATTAATTTTTGACCGAAATAATATTTCTATTCCTTTCCAAACCGTGACGATTTCTAATTTTGTTGAAAGTGATTCAAGTGAATTAACTAAGAAACAAAAAAAGACTGTAAAGGATTTTGTGGAAGAACAAAAAGAGTTATCTAAAGATATTAATGAGTCTCAATAAATGATTTAAGCAACGGATTTCCGTTGCTTATCTTTTATAAATAAAATCATTTTCTTGAGATATAAAAAGTTTTTATATATAATATGATTATATTCAATTCATTGATGAGTCATTGCATAATGTTATTTTTATGTTTTTTTGGTTTATTCAATGGATTTTTTTTATAGAAAAATTATAAATTTATATGATATAAGGAGAATTCTATGAAGATGTCGAAAAAGTTTTTTGTTTTATTTGCTTTGTTTTTAATGTTTTTCCTTGCTTCTTGTGATGGGACTGACACATCAAATTTGACTTTAGACACTGATGTAACTACTCAAGAAACAACCACGGAAGTTCCAACAACGTTACCTACAACTGAGGAACCTACGACAGTAGCGCCAACAACAGTTGAACCAACAACAGTTGAACCAACGACAGCAGCGCCAACAACAGGCGCGCCTACGACTGTTGAACCGACGACTGAACCTCAAGTCTATACAACTTTCTATTTTTATAATAGTCAAGGATGGGCTAATGTTTTAGCTTATGCTTGGGTTGGAGAAGATGAGTTGTTAGGTGAATGGCCAGGAACTCAAACAATTCAACAGTTTAGTTTTGGTTCTCCAACGGGTTGGTGGTATATGAATGTTCCAGTTGATTTAACGACTGATGATTTAAACATTGTTTTTAGTGATGGTGGAAGTGCTCAAACACCCGATGTATTAATCACAGAGGAGTTAAATGTATATGTCACTGTATCAGGGGATGCATTTTCTTCTAAGGAATTAGCTGTGGATTCATTGGTGAGTTCAAAAATTTGGTTCTATAATTCAGAAGGCTGGTCAACAGTTTATGGGTATGCCTGGATTGACAGTAATTTAATTTTAGGGTCTTGGCCAGGAACTCAAGCAGTTCAAGATTCTGAAGATACTGATTGGTGGTATGTTGAAGTGCCATATGATTTAAGTGAAACGAGTTTGTATATCATTTTTAATGATAATGATACTTTGCAAACTGTAGATGTGTATATTGATACTCATACGAGTGTTTATGTTAATGTCGATGGTGAAACCTTTGATAATAGAGAAGAAACTGAAGAAGATTGGCTAAATGTTTATGCATATGCAGAGAATAGTCAAGAAGAGCCGATAAGTGGGGATATGCCTGGAACCTTAATGATTGAAGATGGCGATAGTAATTGGTTTTATATTGATGTATCAATTGATACATCAGTTGATCAAATTCAAATCATCTTTAATGATTTTGAAGGTGGGAATGCAACTGAAGGGGTGTTGATAGATGATAATACAGATATCTATTTAACAGTAGAAGGATTAGCGTTTTCAACAAAACAATTGGCAATGGATTCTTTGTCAGGTACAATCGCCACAACTTCTATATGGTTTTATAATAGCGAAGGGTGGGAAACAATTCATGCTTATGCATGGGACGCAACTGATCAAAAGTTATTAGGTTTATGGCCTGGTTCTGAAGTAACAGGACCAGTTGATACAGAAATGAATAGTTTATGGGTTTATATTGAAGTGCCGGTAGATGTTACTGTCACTCCGATTCATGTTATTTTTAATAATGGTGTTGATTCTCAATCAGCTGAGGCAATGATTGATTCTGATATCAATGTTTATATGACTTATATAGGTAATGTATTTGCTTCTAAAGAAGCTGCGGAGTTATCTTTAGATGTCAATACAACTGTTTATTTCTATAATTCTAATCATTGGGATAATGTTTATGCCTATGCTTTTTTAGAAAATGATGCCAACATTCATTTTTTAGGTACTTGGCCAGGGTCATTATCAACAAATGAAACTGATAGTGATTGGTGGAGTGTTGATCTTCCAATAGATCCTAATATTAATTCTGTAATTATTATTTTTAGTAATGGAGAAGCGGTACCTTCACAAACAGATGATATATTATTGAATGATTCTATAAATATTTATGTTAATGTAAATGCTGAAAAGTTTGATAGTCAATTAGCGACTGAAGAATCAGTCTCTGAACCACCTGTGAATACATCAGTTTGGTTTTATAACAGTGAAGGTTGGGAGACAGTGTATGCTTATGTTTGGAATGACCAAGGTCCAATCTTAAATTCATGGCCAGGGTCTGAAGTCACTGGACCTGTCGACATTGAAATGAATGATTTATGGGTATATATTGACATTCCCGTTGATGTAACTATATCACCAATTAATATTATTTTTAATAATGGTGATGGAACTCAATCACTTGAAGCTGTGATTGATTCTAACACGAATGTATACATGACTTTATTAGGTAATGTCTTTGCATCTAAAGAAGAAGCTGAAACATCTATGGATGTTTCAACGACGATTTATTATTATAATTCAGAGGGTTGGACAGATGTTTATGCTTATGTCATCGATAGTGTATTTGTTGAGAAAATGAGCCCATGGTTTGGAGATGCAATGACTCAAGAATCAGATACGAATTGGTGGTATATTGAAGTTCCATTTGATACTTCAGTTGACGATATAGCTGTTATTTTCAATGATGGAATTGATCAACAATCAGCCTCTACAGTGATTAATACTGGAACTGATGTATACGCTACTCGATATGGTAATCTTTATAATTCGAAAATATTAGCTGAAGCATCTTTAGATGTATTAACAAGGATATATTTTTATAATTCTGATGATTGGTCAACAGTGAATGCATATGTATTTTTAGAAGATCATCAGTCGTTTTTGCTTTTAGGAGAATGGCCAGGTCAAGTAATGATAGAGGATGCTTTAACGGGTTGGT
>CAYWUZ010000014.1:0-39587 GCA_964461565.1 uncultured Candidatus Izemoplasmatales bacterium
CTTTAAAAACAGCTCAATCAATGCCTGGTATGAAAGTTGATATGGCTGGTTCTGCAAGTGTTATTTCAGCCATAGAAGGTATGGCTAAATTAAAACTTGATGCTAATGTTATGGCAATTGTTGCGGCCACAGACAATCGTATTGGTGATGGGGCAGTTGTTCCAGATGATATTTTGACTTCAGCGAATGGTAAAACGATAGAGATTATTTCGACTGATGCGGAAGGTCGTTTAACATTGGTAGACGCTATTTGGTTTGCTCAAAAACAAGGTGCTAAGAAAATTATTGATGTGGCGACTTTAACAGGTGCGATTATGGCTGCTTTAGGATCTTACTATACAGGTGCCTTTACTAACAATCAAGAGTACTTTGAGTCATTTAAAAAAGTAACGGAAATAACTAAAGAAAAAATATGGCAAATGCCTATTTCTAAGGAGTTTCATGAAGAATTAAAGAGTAGTGTTGCGGACTTAAAAAATAAAGGTGGACGTTTAGCTGGTGCTTCAACCGCAGCTGCGTTTATTGAAGAATTTGTTGATAAAGATACAAAATGGATTCACTTGGACATAGCTGGAACAGCTAGCGATTCAAAAACCAATGCTACTGGCGTTATGGTGAAATCATTTATTAAATTCTTTTCATAAAAAATACACATAATTAATTTATAATATACGAAAGGAGATGTATGGAATAATGTTTCCATACAACAAATCATATGAAAAAAATTATGGCGGTTAATGCTGGTAGTTCATCCTTAAAATTTCAATTATTAGAAATGCCAAGCGAAAAAATGATTACGACTGGAATTGTAGAACGCATTGGGATGAGTAAATCAGTATTCTCAATAAAAGTAAATAATCAAAAAGTAGAGGAAGTCACTGATATTCCGAACCATGGTGATGCAGTTAATTTAGTTTTAAATAAGTTAATTGAACATGAAATTATTGGTAGTTATGATGAAATAGCAGGTGTTGGACACCGTGTTGTTCATGGTGGCGATAAAATTTCTGAATCAGTGGTTATCGATGAAACATTAATTCAATATTTAGAAGAAATTATTGATTTAGCACCTTTACATTTAGGACCTAACTTAACAGGAATTAAAGCATTTAAAGAAGTGTTACCTAATGTAAAACATATAGGTGTGTTTGATACTGCTTTTCATCAAACAATGCCTGAAGAAGCATTTTTATATGCTGTTCCTTACGATTGGTATACAAAATATAAAGTCAGAAAATATGGCTTTCATGGAACGAGTCACAAATTCATTACTCAACGTTATGCTGAAATGATGAATATAGATGTTAAAGATGTTAATATTGTGATTGCTCATATTGGTAATGGCGCATCTATTTGTGCTGTTAAAAATGGACATTCTTTAGATACTTCAATGGGCTTTACTCCTTTAGAAGGTATTCCGATGGGAACACGTTCAGGTAATATTGATCCAGCTGTTGTTGAGTATATGGCTAATGTTAAGCATAAACCTGTTAAAGAAATAATCAATCAATTAAATAAATTATCTGGATATCTTGGCGTTTCTAATTTGTCTTCAGACTCTCGTGATTTAGTTTCTGCTTCTTTAGAAGGAAATCATCAAGCGAAGTTAGCGATTGATGTTCAAGCAAAAAGAATAGCGGATTATATTTCTTCTTATCATAATTATATCGGTGGCGCTGATGCAATTATCTTTACTGCTGGTATTGGTGAAAATGCTAAAGAAACAAGAAAGAATATTATTGATCGCTTAAGTACTTTTGGTGCTAAGATCGATGATGAAAGAAATAATTGTCGTGGTGTTGAACAACTAATTTCCGCAGACGATTCAAAGATAAAGGTTTATGTTATTCCAACAAATGAAGAAGTAATGATTGCTAGAGATACATTATCACTACTATAATTAATAAAAGTCCTTGAAGAAACTAAGATCTAGTTTCTCAAGGACTTTTTTTTGTTTTTTTATGGTTTAAATAATCGTTCTAATATTTCTCTAAAATCTTCATTACTTGATTTTGAATGAGCGATTTCTCTCGCTTCTATTGGTCTCTTAGTAATAAATCCATCCACATCTGCACGTACACCTATATAGATCTGATTTTCTGTATCAACTGTCCAAGCATACACTTTTTTGCCTTGTTTTTGAATTCGTCTTACAATCGATGAGTCTCTTTCTATAATCGATATTCTTAATGCGAAATGATCAACGTTGTCGTTGGTAAATAATATATCAATTTGGCCGAAAAACTCAGATACTAAAAGAATTGTTTGTAAATTCGGATTTAATTCTTTAAACCGACTTAATTGATTTAAATCAAAGGACATGATTTTTACATGCTTTTCCATACCATAAACTTCAATCAATCTAACGACTTCAGCTTCCACAAATCTATTTGTTGTTTTCATATCCATAAACGCTGTTGTACGACCAGCGATGAGTTCAAATGCTTCTTCTAAAGTTGGTATTTTCTCTCCATAATAGGCTTCAGAAAACCAACCACCAGCTTCATAGTTTTGAACAGTTTCGTAGTTAATATCTTTAATGTTTAATTTAACATCAAAATCTGTTGTTCGAATCATTGTGTCATCATGTAATAATATGGGAATATTGTCTTTGGTTCCTTTAATATCAAATTCAACGGCATCTGCTCCTTGAATGATTGCTAAATCAAGTGCCGCTAATGTGTTTTCTGGCGCATCCATCGAGGCACCCCTATGGGCTATGATTTCTTCTTGTTTTAAGATTTGAAATTGATTGCCTGTTTGTAAAATACTGCTTGTTATTGAAGCGATGTTGAGGGCGAAAACGAGAATGAATCCAAGAGTAAAACCAGTAATGATCCATTTCCTATTGTTATGATTGTTAGTATTCATGTTCTTTTTAGATATTTGTTTAATAGGCTTGTTGGTTTTGTAATATATATTCGAAATAACTGCGATATTTAGTGGGATAACGATGGCTGAAAAGATGATACCTATAATCCAATAAATACTATACATAGACGTAATGATAATACCAAAAATGACATTTGATCCATGGATGATAGAGATAAATTGACTGACCACAAAGAGAATCAAGGCATAGACTAATAAGAGTATTAAGTTAAGTATAATATTTAAAAATAAAATTTTTAAAAAGGTTTTTATCCGTCTTTTATATAAAACTTTTCTTGATACTCTAAATCCAGTCTTCATTGAAGAAGATGAAAGGACTAAAGTATGGGTGAAAAATATAAGTTCGATAAAAATCCATAGTATAAAGAAATAAATAGTGAAAACAACTTCTATTGGTATATGTAAACTTTTAAAGTCAACTAAGATACTGTCGGGTAGGTTAATCGATGATGAAAAAATAAAGACTTGAGCGAATTCAAAAATAACAAAGAATAATAATATCGGAATTAAAATGAATAGATGATATCTTTTTAAGACATATAAATATTTTAAGATACCTTTAAGAAAAAAATCTTTATAAGATATGTTTTCTCTTTTTTTTGCATAGTCTAACAAGAGTGTAATGAAGGTATATTCTAATAAAAGATATATACCAAATAATAGAATTAAGAAGAAGGCAATGATAATTGTTGATGGTTTAGTAAGGAATATCTTTAATTGATTATTACCTATGTAGTTTAATCCGGAAAATTCAAGAGAATAATAAAAACCAATTCTAAATAATGGATATATGATTAAAAACCCAATGAGTTTAATAATAACTTCAGTGAGTATGAGTTTTTTAATATCAAATAATATTAAAGAGGATACTGGTTTTATAAATCGCTTCATGAACTTCCTCCTTATCTCTATTTTATCACACAATAGAAATACTTACATTGCTTGGCATTAACCCTTTGAGTTATTTAGTAACTAAATAAAGGATATTGTTCAATAATGTGTAGTATTTTTATGGGAGTGATTGTATGAAAATAATATATTTATTAATGTTTTCTTTTCTTTATCAAATAGATTATTTAGATATTTGTGGAACTTATCAAACAGAAGATCAAGTATTTGAATATGGGAGTTATAAGCAAGATGCATATATAATGAGTCAAAATACTGAAACGAGTGAAGTGTTGTTTGAGTTAACATATGATTCAGGACAGATTGATAAGTTTATCTATTTAGCTGATGTAGGAAATGGTTTTTTCATTCTGATCTTGGAAATCAATCATGGTGAAGACTATAAATTACTAAAATATCATTCAAATGGCGAACTTATAGAAGAATTGGATCTAGCTTTTAAAGTATTAAATGCCTATAATCATCATTTCCATTTAGTGGTTAAAACCATTGATGGATATGTGTATGTTAATTCTAGTTTAAATATAATTAATCAATTATCTTTAGACTTTAATGTTGTGGATGATATTCAAATACAATATCAAGGTAGTTTGTTTATCAATGGGTTCATATCTGATTCAAATATCATTGATGAGATAGGAAATTATGAAATAGAAATTATTGATGATGAATATCGGTTTTTCTATGAAATAAAGATGTTATCAAATGTGAAAATTATCGGTAATGAAAAAAATAATGGATATTATGGTTCTATATATATAGAAGCAGAAGGTGATTTGTTACTTAACGGGAATAAATATAATAATAAAACAATGATAGAACAACCAGGCAAATATTTGTTAGAAATATTTGTAAATCAAAGGTTCTTGCAAAAAGAAGAATTTATTATTTATCCTGAAGTTAGTTATTACAATGGTATTGATAATTTTGAGTTGAAGAATGACATCGTATTGAGTGAATCAATTAATATCTATAGTAATGTTTCAACCATGATGATTAATGATCAACCATATCACGGTGAATTGATTGAGGATATTGGTGATTATCAATTGAAGTTAATGGATGAGGATTATTTACTTGATATCATCTACTTTAGACTTGAGTCACATGTAGAAGGTGTAGAAAATAAGGAAACATACGAAGAAGTCTCGTTTTATGTTTTTGGTAAAGTTTACTTAAATGATCAAATCATACAGGGTTATCAACATCTCAGTGAACCAGGAGCGTATCATATAAAGATCTATGATCAATACAAAATAGTTGAAGAAATTCAGTTCACAATTATTGGGCAGAATGACTCCTTAGATAAGCATATATACAACTATCTTATATTGGCTGTAGTATTGCTTGGTATTGGGTTAATTTATTTCAAAAAATAGTTATAATGTCTGAATTATGATATAATATTTTTGAGGTAAAATATGATTGATTTTAGTCTATATTTACAAAGTTCATACTCATTTAACGGTAGTTTACTAGATATTGATCATACTGTTAAACAAGCGAAAAGCATGGGGTATCTAACCTTAGGTTTAGTCGATAGAAATAAGATGCATGGAACTGTTAAGTTCTATAAGTCTTGTTTAAATCATGGGATTAAACCTCTTTTAGGATTGGAAGTTGTTATTAAATCAGAAAGTTATCAAGATTTAATCTGTTTATTATATGCTAAAAATAATCAAGGATATCAAAATTTAATGAATCTTAGTTCTCATTTATCAATGAGTGATGGTTATTTGGAATTACATCGAATCAAAGAATATTCACAAGGATTAATCATGGTTGTGGTGATTGATAGAGGTGGAATATTCCAGTTAATCAATCAAGAAAATAATGATTTAAGTTTAGATTTATTGGTTGATTTAGAGAAGACTATTGATGATTACTATCTAGGTTTTGGTTCAGATGTGTTTATAGATAATGACTTATATAAAAAATTATCTAGGCATTGGAAAATTGTTATTACAAATCCTGTGATTTATTTAGAAGAGTCTGATAAAGAAGCTTCTGAAGTCTTAAAAAAAATATTAAGAAGTGAGAATCAAACTTTAGGCTTTTTTGAGGACTATCAAACAAGTTATTATTTACCAAGTCTAGATTCATTGAATCAGTGGTATAAAAATTATCCTGATGCAATTAAGAATACTTATAAATTAATAGATTCATGTCAAGTGACATTGAATTTTAAACAGAGATATTTACCTAAATTTCCGGAAGAAGATATGCCTTCTTTAGAAAAATTAAAACAATTAACTGAAAAAGGTTTAAGACGACGATTAATTCAAAAAGATAAATATCAATCTGATTATGATTTATATCATAAACGATTAGAACATGAACTTGGTATTATTGAAGAAATGCATTACGAAGATTATTTTTTAATTGTTTGGGATTTTGTTTTGTATGCTAAAAAACAAAAGATATTGGTTGGACCAGGTAGAGGTTCAGCGGCTGGTTCTTTAATTTCCTATTGCTTAGGTATTACAGAAGTTGATCCTTTAGAGTTTAATTTGTATTTTGAAAGATTTTTAAATCCTGAGAGAATCACAATGCCTGATATTGATATGGATTTCCCTGATAATAAAAGAGATGATGTCATTCGTTATGTTGTTGAAAAATACGGTATTGATCGTGTATCTTCAATCATTACTTTTGGAACCTTTCAAGGTAAATCGGCGATTAGAGATGTTGGAAGAATTTTGGAAACCTCATCTGTGATTATTGATGATTTAACTAAAAAAATATCGTTATCAAATAATTCTATCGAACAATTTGAAAAAGATCATCCGAAGGATTATCAATACTACATGAATAATCCTGAAATTAATCATTTAGTAACAACTGCTAAAAAACTGTCTGGTTTAGTAAGACATGTTTCTACGCACGCAGCTGGTGTTATTATTTCTGATGAATCAATCACATCATATAGCCCGATTCAACATGGCTTATTAAATATGTATCAAACTCAATATGAAGCAAGTGATTTAGAAAGTTTGGGTTTATTAAAAATAGATTTCCTAGGCATTAGGAATTTAACGATTATTTCTGATGTGGTAGATTTAATTGAAAAAAATGAAGGAACTTTTATTAATGTATATAAGTTGCCTTTAGATGATAAATTAACTTTTGATTTATTAAAGAATGTAAAAACACTTGGAATTTTTCAATTAGAATCTGAAGGTATGATGAATTTAATGCGTCAGATGAAATTAGAAAACTTTGAAGAAATAGCAACTTGTATTTCTTTGCATCGTCCTGGTCCTATGGAAAATATTCCTTCATTTATTCGCAGAAGAAATAAAGAAGAATTAGTTGATTATTTACATCAAGATTTAATACCAGTATTAAAACCAACGCATGGTATTATTGTTTATCAAGAACAGATTATGAAAATAGCCAATCAATTTGCTGGTTATTCACTTGGTGAAGCGGATGTTTTAAGAAGAGCAGTTAGTAAGAAAATAAAATCTGTTTTGGTTAAAGAAAGAAAGAAGTTTGTGAGTAGTGTTGTTAAACAAGGACACTCACAAGTGCTTGGTGATAAAATCTATGATTATATTGTTAAGTTCGCAAATTATGGATTTAATAAATCACATGCAGTAGCTTATAGTTATGTATCTTATTGGATGGCGTATTTGAAAGCAAATTATCCTTCATATTTTCTAGCTATCTTATTAGATTTTCAAATAGGTTCTATTATTGGAACGAAAAAGTATATAAGAGAATGTAAATCAATGGGTATTGATGTTTTACCGCCTAAGATTAATCAATCTTCAGTCAAATATAAATATGAAAAGAATGGCTTAAGATATCCTTTTATGGCTATAAAAGGTATTGGCCAAGTGATGGCAGAGAAGATTGTAGAAATTCAAATGAATGGACAAATCAATAGTTTTATTGAATTTTATGAACGTGGAAAACATTTACCTAAAAATGTGATTGAAACATTGATATATGCAAATGTCTTTTCTGAGTTTAATGTTAATAAACAGACCTTAATCGAAAATCTTGATCGGATAGAGTCCTTTATTAATTTCCATTATCAAGATGAAACATTTAACTTTGTTGAGTACGATGAATATTCATATGAGTTCATGGAAGTTAAAGAAAGAGAATTATTAGGTGTTAATTTCGAATACCATATGATTCATCATTATGATCAAATGATTAAAAGAAAAAAATATGATGTCTTATCAGATGTGATTGAAAAACCTTTAGGTCATGTTGCTTTTGTAAGTGCTATTTCTAGAATAAAAACAATTGCGACAAAAAATAATAACCAAATGGCGTTTCTAACCCTTGAAGATGAGTATTCTCAAGCGGATGGAGTATTGTTTCCTAGCACATATGAGCGTTATCAACATCAAATTAAAGAACAAGTGGTATATTTGATTAGGGGAAAAACCGAAATGAGACATGATCAAATTCAAGTGATTATTGATAAAATAGAAGAATTAGAGGAGTGATATGATGAAAATAGCATTATTAACATCTGGTGGAGATGCACCAGGAATGAACGCAGCCATTAGAGCTGTCGTCAGAACTTGTGTCTATTATGGGATTGAAGCATATGGTATTCAAGATGGATATAAGGGTTTAGTAGAAGATAAATTTAGACGTTTACATAGTTTTGATGTCGGACAAATGATAGACCGTGGTGGCACTATTTTAGGTTCAGCAAGGTTAGATAGTTTTAAAGATCCAAAAGTCGTTGAAAAGGCGATTGAAAATCTTAAAAAAAGAGAGATTGATGGGTTAATTGTAATTGGTGGAGATGGTACCTTTAGAGGGGCAATGGCCTTAGAAGCTCAAGGCTTTAAAACCATTGGCGTACCAGCAACCATCGATAATGATATTAATGGAACTGAGTATACCATTGGGTTTTTCTCAGCACTTGATACTTCAATGGAAGCCATCGATAAATTAAGAGATACATCTTTCTCACATCAACGTTGTACAGTAGTAGAAGTTATGGGACGTAATTGTGGTGATTTAAGTATTTATTCAGGAATTTCTTGTGGGGCTGAAATCGTTGTGACCAGTGAAACTGGTTATAGTGAAGCCGATATTTTAGAACGCATCCAAAATGCAAAAAATCAAGGTAAAAGACATTTGATAGTGGTGGTTGCGGAAAATATTACTGATGTTAATCAATTAGCGAAAAAAATTCAAACCAATACAGGATATGATGCAAGAGCGACTGTTCTTGGTTATATTCAAAGAGGTGGGTCTCCAAGTGCTTTTGATAGAGTACTCGCTAGTAAGATGGGTATTATGGCCGTTGAATTACTTAAAGATGGAAAACATAATTTAGCGACAGTGAGTCAGGGATTACATGTTAATTCAATGAGTTTATCAAGTGTCTTATCAGAAAAAGCAGATAAACCTAACTTATATAGATATTTAGAGAAATTAAGATAAAAAAATAATGACTGAACGCAATGTTCAGTCATTTTTAATCTCATATACTTCTTTTAAGTTTGGTTTATAAACAATCATTAAATAGCCATCTAAATAGTCTGTGACGAGGCTATATTTATATAATTCATCAATGTTTTTTTCTGGATGAAATTGATGAAATTGTCGAATAATATCATTTTTATTGATATCATTTTTCCAATAAATTTGTGGTTTTATTGGATGATGCATTAAAAAGTCATATTTCAAATAACTTTCGATGGTGTGGTTCCATAAGTTATTTTCTTTGAGAAAACCAATCAAGTAGATAAACAAATCATTGAAATGATATCTTAATGTGGGGTATTGATTCTTAATAAAATATTGATGTAAGTCTCGATAAAAATCAAAAGCATTAACATTTTTTGTTAAGTGTTCGATTGATGTATTCATAAAGTTTTTATTCCAATAGATGTTTAACATTGTTTCTACTTCATGAATAATCGCTAATTCATCTTTTGTGATGTATTGATTATCGATAATTTCATAAGGGGCAACTTCATCATATTTAATGAGATGTTTGTTAGCTTTATAGTAGATATCAGTTCCTTTTAATACTTTTAAGAAACCTAATTGTAATTCATCAGGGAATAACTGATAAATGGTATTAAAAGTATCTTTAAAACTCTCTAAATCTTCATATGGTAATCCTGCAATTAAATCTAAATGCATGGTTACATTTGATTGTTTTAATTTTACAATGTTTTGGATTAATTTTTCTGTGTTTTGGTAACGATTGACTTCTTTATTCACCAAGTCATTGGTTGATTGAATGCCTAATTCGAAACGGATTAAATCTTTAGGTGCTTTTTCAATTAGAAATTCAATGAAATCATCTCTTAAGACATCACCATTGATTTCAAATTGAAAAACAACATTCTCGTAGTTTTGTTTAATAATGTAATCAAGAAACTCTTGAGCGAGTTTTGGATTAGCGTTAAATGATCGATCTAGAAATTTAAATGTTCTCGCACCGTTTTGGACTAATTGATTGATTGTTTCTTTAACTCTATCTAAAGAGAAGAATCTTAATCCTTTTTCTAAAGACGCTAAACAATAGCTACATCGGTATGGACAACCTCTTGATAATTCAACGTATTGAATTTTATGAATGTAATCTTCATTCTTAAGAATAAAGTAAGGGTCTTTAATATGATTAAGGTCTTCAATTAAAGCTGTTTTGTTTTTAATAATGATGTTGTCTTTCATATATATTAAGTTAGGAATATCAGAAAGATCTAAATGATTGTTAATCGCATCTAGTAATAAATGGAAACTTTCTTCACCTTCATTAACAATGATATAATCAGTTAAATGAAGTTTAAAATAATCCTCGTTAACATAAGAAACTTCAGGACCACCTAAGATGATTTTAATATTTAAGTTGAGTTCTGATATATCCTTTAATAAAGAGCGAATGATTTCGACGTTCCAAATATATACACTAAAACCTAAAACATCAGGTTGTTGATCAATAATCTTGCTTAGAATAAGCTTAGGATCGTCTTTAATCGTATATTCTTGTAGTTGGACATCGTAAGTCGTGTTTGCTTTTAAATAACGTAAAGCTAAGTTTGGATGGATATATTTTGAATTGATTCCTATTAATATTGTTTTCATAAAATCACCTGCCTATATTGTATCAAATAAATCAAAAAATATATAATGATAATAAAATATGATATACTTAAATCGGTGATTATATGAAACAATTTAATTTAGTATTTGATTATCAACCAACTGGTGATCAACCAAAAGCGATTGAAACTTTGGTTAAAAATTTAAAAAATAATATGAAAGAACAGGTTCTATTGGGTGCGACTGGTACAGGTAAAACATATACCATCGCTAATGTGATTCAACAAATAGAGAAACCTATTCTTGTTTTAGCGCATAATAAAACATTGGCTGGACAACTATATTCGGAGTTTAAATCTTTGTTTCCTGATAATAGAGTAGAGTATTTTATTTCTTATTATGATTATTATCAACCAGAAGCTTATGTGCCTGGAAGAGATTTATATATAGAAAAAGATGCGAAGATTAATGATGAAATTGATGAGTTAAGACACGCAGCGACATCAAGTTTATTAGAAAGAGATGATGTGATCATTGTCGCTTCTGTTTCATGTATTTATGGTATAGGTGATCCTGAGACTTATAAAAGAGGTATGGTTACTTTAAGAAAAGATGACGGTATGACAAGAGATGATTTAATGCAAAGGCTTGTTGATATCCTATATATAAGGAATGATGTTGATTTTGTAAGAGGTAGTTTTAGAGTAAGAGGTGACGTTGTTGAAATATTACCTCCTTATAATAAAACAAAAGGAATTAGAGTTGAATTTGATTTTGACGTTGTTAGTCGTATAAGAGAGTTTAATATTGTTTCAGGTGAAATATTTCAAGATTATGAAATGTTATCCTTATTCCCTGCATCTCATTTCTTAACAGATAAAGATAAATTAGAAGAAGCATTAAGGCGTATCGAAGAAGAACTAAAAGAACGTTTAAAGTTTTTTAATGATAATAACATGCCTTTAGAAGCAGAAAGAATTGGCCAACGAACAAATTATGATTTAGAAATGTTAAGAGAAATGGGTACTGTTTCTGGTGTTGAGAATTATTCCAGACATTTAGCCTTAAGAGAAGAAGGTGAAACACCTTCGACATTAATTGATTTCTTTCCTAAAGACTTTGTATTAATCGTTGATGAATCTCATGTGACCTTACCTCAGGTAAGAGGTATGTTTAATGGAGATAGATCAAGAAAACAAACTTTGGTTGATTATGGGTTTAGATTACCGAGTGCTTTAGACAATAGACCATTAAACTTCAGTGAATTTAATGAAAAGATTAATCAAGTTATCTATGTATCCGCAACGCCTGGAGATTATGAGTTAGAACGCTCAGGAGATATTGTTGAACAAATTATTCGTCCAACAGGTTTAATTGATCCGTTGGTTGAAGTAAGAGATTCAATGAATCAAATAGATGATCTATTAATAGAGATAGATAAAACTATAGAAAGAAAAGAAAGAGTCTTAATTACAACTTTAACAATAAAGATGAGTGAAGATTTAACTGCTTATTTAAAAGGATTAGGATATAAGGTCGAATATTTACATTCAAAAATCAAATCTTTAGAAAGAATGGAAATCATTCGCGAATTAAGACAAGGTGATTTTGATATCCTTGTTGGAATCAATTTATTAAGAGAAGGTCTTGATTTACCGGAAGTATCATTCATCGCTATTTTGGATGCGGATAAAGAAGGATTCTTAAGAAGTGAAAAATCATTGATTCAAACAATCGGACGCGCTGCTAGAAATGTCAATGGTCATGTTGTTATGTATGCTTCAAAAATTACAGACTCTATGAAAAAAGCTATGAGTGAAACTGAACGTAGAAGAGCGATTCAGATTAAACATAATATCGAACATAATATTACACCAACAACAATTCTTAAAAATATACCTAAAGCTATTTCAATTAAAACTGATTCTGATCAAGTTGTAGATGATTTTGAAAAATTAACTAAGATTGAAATTGAGAAAAATATTGCAATGTTAGAAGACCAAATGATGGTTTACGCTAAAGAATTAGATTTTGAACAAGCAGCAAGGATACGTGATTTAATCTTTGAAATGAAGAAAGTAAGTAAAAATAAAAGATAAAATTAATAATATTAATAAAAAAAGTCAATTTTATTGACTTTTTTAATTTATTTTTAAAAAAATTGAAATTTATGCTTGACATATTAAAAATCCTTGATATAATAAAGGTGTAATTAAGAAAAATGAATAAAACAAACCGATTAAATCAACAATCTTAATTTAACAATTAATGATAAGGGGGAAATTAAAATGAAATATCGTAAAGAACAATTTAAAGAAACTGTTTACATCTGTGGATTTTGCCAAGGTGAATATTGGGAACAGTTTTCAAACAGAAGAAAAAGATAGTAAAAGATTTTTAGGAAGGGGGAATTAAAATGAAAGAAAGAGATTACGTGTTGTTTAAAGTTAAAGACTTTGGTGCAATTTGTCCAAACGAATATTGGAGCCAATGTCAAAACAACTATCATGTTCGATATAACAAATTACGGAAGGATATTTATGAATAAAAAATATATTAGTTTAAGTATTACAATTATATTAACCTTGTTTATATTTTCAATGTCATTGTTTTCTGGATCTGATTCAGGGGAGATGAGTTCCGGATTATCATTGTCAATCAAGAGCTTATGGGATGGTATCTTTGTTAACCATCCTATAAGCATCGATTTCTTAAACAGTTTTGTAAGAAAAGGTGCACATGTATTTGAGTTTTTTATCTTAGGTATATCGTATTTCTATACAGCGAAGGTATGGGGATTATCAATACTTAAGATATTGAGTTTAGGATTACTCACTGGAGGACTAGACGAATGGATTCAAACCTTTACACCTGATCGCGCTGGTAGATGGATTGATGTATTCATATTTGATTTTGGTGGATTCATCTTAGGTGTTGGTTTAATGTTACTTATATTTAACAGAAAAATTAAGATACATCCAGATGATGTATTAAAGGATTTAAAAGATCAAAAGATTTCAACGAGAAAAGCGTATCGATATTTATACCAAAATGAAAATCGATTAAAATTTACAAACAATGCGCATTTTCTAAAATTAGGTGTTCAGATTCCTGGCGAACGTGGTGTGAATAAGTTCCTAAAGGTTTTATTCTTCTTACCATTACCGTTAGTACTGGCGAGAATCGCATTAGTTTTTGTTAAAGATTATCAATCAGATATATTCTCGAAAGAAGATATAAAAAGATTGATTAATACAAAGGATATTAATATCACCGTCGATGCAGCAGGCGGAGAAAAAGTTAACATAAAAACATTTTAAAGGAGAGAGAAAATGAGAAATTTTGAAAGAGAAATTGAAAAAAAATTAGAAGCTAAATTTAGAGGAAATCAAAAAAAATACCCAGTCATGTCTGAATGCCCAGTATGCCAACATGATTTAGAGGTAACACATTTAGCTTGTTCACACTGTGGAACAGAGTTAAGCGGTAATTTTACATTATCAAAGTTCAATTATTTAACAACTGATAAATTATATTTTATCGAAATCTTTGTAAAAAACAGAGGAAACATCAAAGCAATTGAAAAAGAAATGGGTTATTCATACCCAACCATTAAAAAAATGTTAGATGAAGTTATTGAAGAGTTAGGTTATAGTGTCGATGGCAAAGAAGATGAGCCAGTTGAAGAAGCTGCACCATCTAAAAGTAAAATAGAAATTTTGAATATGATCGACAATGGAGAAGTTTCGGTCGAAGAAGCAGCTAAATTATTAGCTAAAATAAAATAAGGGGGATTAAAAAAATGGGAAACAACGAATTAAGAGAAGAAAGAATGAAAATATTAGATTTATTAGCAAAAAAAATTATTACAGCTGAGGAAGCTGAAAAATTATTATCTTCATTAATGAATGAACAAGTTGAGACCGCTCAAGTAGAAAAAAAATCACAATTCAGAATGTTAAAAATCAAAATTGATTCAGCTGATGGAGATAATGTTAATGTACAAATTCCAATTGAATTTGCAAGATTATTAAAATCAAATAAATTCATGGGGAATTATTCAGGGGATTTAGACCTTGATATCGATTCATTAATCGATATGATTCAAACAGGCGCACATGGTGAACTTGTAAATATCAAATCGAATGACGGCGACACTATCAAAATTACCGTAGAATAATCTATAAAACACCTTTTTATAAGGTGTTTTTTTTATTGTTCGGCTGTTTTTTCTCTTTATGTGGTATAATATTCATAGGATATTTATTTTTTTGCTTAAAAATGGAAGGGGAAAATATGTCTGAAAATACAAATGAAAAATACATAGTCGAAGCTGTTGACTTAACCCACGATGGATTGGCGGTAACCAGATTAGAAGATGGCTATACTGTTTTTGTGGAAGATCTCTTAAAAGGTGAAACTGCAGAGATAGAAATTATCAGTCGTCGTAAAAATTTCGGTTTTGGCCAAGTTATCACAAGATTAAACAGAAGTCCTTATAGACAAGCACCTAAATGCAAGCATTTTTATGAATGTGGTGGTTGTCAATTAATGCATATGGATTATGATGTACAAATCGCATTTAAAAAATACCGCATAGAAGCTATGGTAAAGAAGATTGGTGCAGAACATGTTGAAGTTGAAGATGTAACTTCAATGGTTAATCCATATTATTATCGAAATAAAGTGGAGATTAAGTTCGCGAATGGCAAAGAAGGTATAGAAGCAGGTTTCTATAAAACCAAATCTCATGATGTGGTAGATATAGAAGAATGTTTTATTATGCCAAAAAAATCCTTCCAATTATTAACTTTATTGAAAAATTTATTTAATCAATATGAAATTAAAGCTTATGATGAAGAAACTAAAACTGGTTTGGTTAAATCTGTAATTATTAGAGAATCTAGTAAACATAAAGAAATTATATTGTTAATGAATTTATCTGCTTCAAAGATTACAAATGAACGCAAATTCGTTAAACGTTTAGCTGAACAACAAACTGAATTAGTTGGTATTGGAATCATTAAAACAGATGAAGATAACTACCATATTAATAAACCTGTTAGACTTGTTTATGGTAAAAGATTTATCTATGATTCTATATTAGATATTAAATATAGAATTGGTTTTAAATCATTCTTCCAAGTGAATCCACTTCAAACCGAAAGATTATATACAAAAGCAATAGAATTCGCTGATTTATCGCCTAAAGATAAAGTGATTGATGCTTATTCAGGAATTGGTTCAATCGCATTAAATATTGCTAATAATGTATATAAAGTATTTGGTATCGAGCAATTACGCGCAGCGGTTTATGATGCGAAGAGAAATGCTAAAATAAATAACATCAGAAATGCTTTCTTTGAAGTTGGAGATGCAGAAGTCGTTATAACCAAATGGAAAAAATATTCGTTTGATGCTATATTCTTTGATCCACCTAGAAAAGGGTGTAAGAAAGAATTTTTAAAAAATGTTGTTGATATGAAAATACCTAAAATCATCTATATTTCTTGTAATCCAGCTACCTTAGGAAGAGATTTAGAATATCTGATTGCAAATGGTTATGAAATGAAAAAGATAGCACCAGTAGATATGTTCCCACAAACAAGTCATGTTGAAACAGTGACATTGTTAACGATAAAAACAACTTAACAAAGATAAATATATAATTTATAAGAGATAATTTCATCTTGAAAAGATGTAATATTATCTCTTGTTTTTTTTGCATTGTAACTTATCTTTCGACTGATAGTGAAAATGGTATCTAGTCGGGTTAGAGAAGTCTTATATATATTGTTTAATAGTCTAACATAGATAAGAATCAAGATTTCTTGTATTAAACATAGAGACACTGAATGTAATTCTTATATAAAACAAATATAGGTTGATATTTGTCAAATAACAATCGCTGGTTTATTCCATGGATGTGGATTATAATGTTATTGAAAGGTGGTAAAATTATGTCAAATAACTATAAAATTGGAAAATTTATACAATCACAAAGAAAAGAATTGGGATTAACTCAGAATAATCTATCAGGAATGTTATCTATAAGTC
Organism: uncultured Candidatus Izemoplasmatales bacterium; assembly: GCA_964461565.1. Classification (GTDB taxonomy): domain Bacteria; phylum Bacillota_I; class Bacilli_A; order Izemoplasmatales; family Hujiaoplasmataceae; genus Hujiaoplasma. The sequence continues at coordinate 16,894 of CAYWUZ010000014.1, forward strand.
CACAAGCCATATCGAAATGGGAAACAGGAGAAACGCTTCCTGATACAGCGATACTATTAAGTTTAGCTGAAGCGTTAGAAACTACAGTTGATAAGATACTATCAGGAGGAAATATCGTTGCGAAAAAGCATAAAAAAATAAATATTCCCAATATCATTGAAGGTCTACAATCCATCCATAACTTAAAAATTTACTTTGGTGAGAATTCAACTTTTTATCAAGGCGCAATTCAGGGGATTAATGAAAAAATGAATATTGATTTTGAGGAATATTATCAAGATGAGTATTCTAAGGATGTCTTATTATCTGAAGTAATCATTCAATACTTAATGGAAGGTTTTTCAACGTCAAAATCAGAAGTTGACACTTTTGTTAAAACGGAAAAGATGCGAGGCATTATCTATAAATACATTGGAGAAGACAGTTCCATGAAACAATTAGGTTATGATGAGGATCCTAAATTGTTTGAGCTGATTCGTAAAATAGAAAAAGAATTTGCAGATATTTCTGTCTTGAATGAACTGCCAGGTGAGTACTTGAGACTAGAAAAAGGGAAAAACTATTGGGCAACACAAGTAGAAACAGATCATGATATTTGTTACGGCATCGCAGTTGATGATTTGACTATAAGAGTATTTACATATGGTTTTGGAGGGTCAAATTTGAAATTAATCCATGAGATTGATCGATAATCATTCAATATCGAATTTGATTTTCTATGGTGCTTTTGAATAGTGGGTTGAATAACTTGGTTTAGAAAATAAAAAAACGTCACGTTTATGTGCTTGTCAATCCCTATTCATGTGATTAGAGGGCATTAATTTGTATAAATCTTTTTTATCTAATTATGATATAATTAATTGAAATAAAGCAATATAATTAATATTGCTTTATTTCAACTATGATATTCTGGATGAAAAGAGATGAGAATATGTTACAAGTATATAATAAGCAAACAGTTTTTTTAGAAAAATATGAACAGTATTTCCTCGATGATGAAATACGTTATAGTCTCATCTTGGGAATTACTAGAAGGAATAAAGGTGTAACACTTATGATTTCATCTGAAATTGATGATCGGTTTGTTGTAGGTGTTCTTGCTGGAAAAAATCTGATTATTGCCTCAAATACTTTAATAGAAGATGTCTATCATGATTTAGTAGAATATATGGAAACAGTCGATTACCCAGGGATTATTGGAGTAAAAGAACACTGTGATATTTATCATTCGACCTATAAAGAGATTTTTGGTAAAGAATTGATGACTAGAATGAATCAAAGAATATATTATTGCTCTAAAGTAAATGAATATTCTAAAAAAATAGGATTAGTGAGATTAGCGAATGAGGGCGATATAGATCACCTTATTGACTGGGTTTTTAACTTTATGCTTGATGTAGATGAATCTACATCCATAGAAGAAGCAAAGACCCACCTTGATAATCAGATTAATAATAGAACCTTGTATGTATTAGAGATAAACAATCAAGTTGTATCAATGGCAGGGAGAACGAGATCATTGAATTCAACAGAATCTGTTGGATTAGTCTATACACCAGTTAAATTCAGAAGAAATGGCTACGCAAGCATAGTTGTTGAGGAAGTCACAAGAAAAATTTTAAACGATGGTAAGATGGCTACATTATATACTGATTTATCAAACCCAACGTCAAATAGTATATATATGAAAATAGGTTATAAACCATATTGTGATTCTGTCATGTTAAATAAGTTCTAGATTGATTATTTCTTTGATATTTTAATGTGATTAAAATAATAAACTTTAAGTAAATGACTAACTAAATATATAAACATTTGTAAAATTATAAATAAGGGCTGCTTATTTGAATATATAATAGGTCACTCAATCTAGATAAAAAGTATAGGTATGTCTCTCGAACTTATGGATTCAATGACCTTTGATACAAACTGTTGACTAAAACTAATTTCTGTTTAAGAGCTTTTGACCTATAAAAAAAAGTGTTTTTAACTTTGATATAATGAGGTAAGTGATAATAATGACAAGAGAAGATACATTGAACTACTTATATAGGATTTCAAATAAAACAGAAAAAGATCTGTTTAAAACCGAATATGAAAGAAATCCTCGTATTGGGCTTTCTTTTCCCCAATTAAAAGAAATTTCTTTGATGATTTTTAAGAATGATCCCTATCAATTTCTCAATTCTAAAAGAATTGATATCTACGAAATTCAAATCATAGAAACTTATCTAATCGGTAAAATCAAGGATATTGATCAAGCGTTAATGTACTTTGATCAAGCCGCACATTATGCTAAAGATTGGAGCGTAGTAGATAGTCTCTGCCAAAAATTTGTAATTTGTAAGAAATACCCTGATCAAACATTAGACCTTCTAGGTTTATACTCAAAGGAAAATGATGAATTCTATAATCGTATTGTTGCTGTAGTTTTGTTAAGCCATTTTTTTCGTGATGAAACAATTAATCAAGCACTTGATTTACTTCAAGCATTAAAGCACTCAGGATATTATAGTCAGATGGCAATAGCGTGGGCATACGCTACGATGATGGTGAAATATCCTCAGCTTGTAATAAGCATTTTAGAGTCTAATAAGCTTAACCCATGGACACACAATAAAACAATTCAAAAAGCGATTGAATCATTTAGAATTAAACCTGATACAAAAGCATATATTAAACAGTTAAAGGTAAGTATACCAAAATCATAATAATAATGTTGTTTAGAAGGTTATGGCGGGTCATAAAAAGCATTGTATAGAGGATGTATATATAATTAATCCTGTAATTCTTACAGTTTTAATTATAAGTGCTCAATAGTATTCAAATAGGTTACACAACTCATGAGCAAAGCATTAGTCTGATACAATTATGTATTAGACTTTTTTTTGTCTTTGTTTAGCCGTTTCTACTTTTTGGTGCTGTGTTAAAATAGGTTACTCATTAGGTAGAGAATGACTAATTTTGATATAATTTACCTATTTAACTTAAATGCTCTACACGATTTAAAATGGTTTTACACTATTTATGTTTGACACAATATGGATTTTATAAAAAGGGTATTATTACCCGAAATTTGAAGTAGAGATTGATGTTCTTTGTTTTTGTGGTATAATTAATTTATAAAAAGGGTAATAATGCCCAAAAAATGAAATAGGTGATGTTGGTGGTTATTGAAAGAAATGATTATTTAAATAAAATTATCAGACATAAAAACAATGGATTGATCAAAGTAATTACAGGTATGAGAAGAGTTGGAAAATCATATCTATTGTTCAACTTGTATTATGATTACTTAATTAATAATGGTATTGATAAAAATCATATCATATCATATGCATTAGATGATAGAAGAAACAAGGAGTTAAGAAATCCCGATGTATTACTAAAAGTAATTGTAGAGGGGATAAAAGATGATGATACATATTATATCCTATTAGATGAAATACAAATGGTTGATGAGTTTGAAGATGTCTTAAATAGTTTGTTGCACATTAAAAACACCGATACATATGTTACAGGAAGCAACTCGAAATTTTTATCAAAAGATTTGATAACTGAGTTTAGAGGAAGAAGTGATGAAATTAAAGTATATCCTCTAACGTTTAAAGAATTTACGTCAGTGTTTGAAGGTGATGTATTTGAAGCGTGGAATCAATACTATACTTATGGTGGATTACCTTTAATTCTAAATTTTACTGAACACGAGGAAAAAGCAAATTATTTGGTTAAACAGTTTGACAAAGTTTATATCAGTGATATTGTTGATCGGTATAACATCAGGAACGTTAGCGAATTAGAAGAATTAGTGAATGTATTATCATCAAATATCGGGTCACTTACTAATCCCAAAAAACTATCTAATACGTTTAAAAGTATGAAAGGAGTATCTGTAACAGAACCAACGATAAAATCATACTTAAATTATTTAGAAGATGCTTTTCTGATAGAAAAATCAATGAGGTATGATGTGAAAGGTAAAAAGTATATATCAACTCCAAGTAAATATTATTTCACTGATTTAGGATTAAGGAATGGTAGACTGAATTTTAGACAACAAGAAGAAAATCATATTATGGAAAATATCATTTACAACGAATTAAGAGTTCGTGGTTTTAACATAGACGTTGGTGTAGTAGAAGTAAGAGAGCAACAAGAAGGAAAATCATTAAAGAAAAAATTAGAAGTTGATTTCATTGCTCAAAGAGGAAACGAGAAATACTATATTCAATCAGCTTATGAAATGAGTACTTCAGAAAAAAGAAACCAGGAAGAAAAATCATTGCTGAATATATCTGATTCGTTCAAGAAGGTTATTATAGTTAAGAATACTATGATGCCTAAACGTGATGAATTTGGAGTGATAACTATTGGTTTGTTTGACTTTCTATTAGGAAAAGTTGGGCTGGACTACTAAATAATATTAATCATATAGAAGAATTATTTAATCAAGGATAACCTGATTTCCACAGAAGATATTTTTGAGCAAGTTATATTCTATATACAAGAATGTAGATTAGATTGTTAGAAATATTTACGGAGGATTACATGTCAAACATTATAGATATTATTAAAGATTCTGATATAGGTTATGAAGATAAGCCATTAATTAATCCACAGATAAGATATGCATCAAGAGGTATCGTTATTAATGATGATGGATTAATTGCTGTATTTAATAAGGTTTTAAAAAACGAATATAAACTACCTGGTGGTGGCCAAGAACATTTAGAAACACCCATTGACGCCTTTAAACGTGAAGTTCTTGAAGAAACAGGTTGTACGATTAAAGACATTAAAGAAATTGGTATTATTGAAGAATATAAATCTCATACTCATTTTAAACAAGTGAGCAATGTATTTGTATCTAAAGTAGATAAACAAATATCTAAACTCAATCTTACAAAGAAAGAAGTGGATGAAGGTGGTTCTCTTTTATGGATGACACTAGAAGAGGCTTTAATTAAAATGAAGTCTTGTTTTGACAATATTAAACCGAGTATATATGAAAGTGTCTATATAACACAGTTCATAGTAAAAAGAGATATACGGATATTGGAATATTATCAAGAAAATTACAAAATTAAATAAAAATAAAAAAGGTTATTGTCCATTGAATTGACAATAACCTTTTTAATATATTTTACTAATCCTTGATTTCTAATAATGCTTTCTTTCTTTTCTCATAATCTTCTTGATTGATTAAACCAGCTTCAACCATTTTATTTAAGTGGACCAATTCTTGTTCTATATAAGTGGCTGACTTTGTATTGAATAACATATCTTGATTTTCGATGTTTTGTGCATTTTGATCATTTTTTTCCATTGATTTTTCTTTGCTTCGTTTATTCAAAAAAACAATACTAAATGAAAAAGGGACTCCTACGATTGCTAAAACAACAAAACCTAAAAATGGTGCTAAAAGAATAAAAACTATGCCCATTAATATACCAAAACTGTAATAAACTAAGCAACCTATCATTAATCCCAATTCAGCTTTATTTAAAGAAGGTATTAATAATAATATACCAGTAATGATTAGTAATATCGTAAATATAAATGTGATAGGATCTGTAAATTCAGGTTGAGAAACTAAACCAATTAAAGCTACAAAACCAAATACCAATGAATAAATTGCGACAACTCTTTTTGCTGTTAAACTTTTCATAGATTACCTCCAGTTATTCTTAATTATATTCTATACTTTATTCATTTTTAAGTCAATATATCAACGTAAAATGGGAAATGAATATTTTAATGATATTTTTACAAACTTTTTCATTATTTTCCATATATTTATAATACTTTTTCATAAATAATCAATTTTTTTTAATTTTTTATTGACACAAATGAAAATATAGGATCAACAATATTTAATGAAGACGATTTAAATCAGTCTTACATCAATATTAAAGAATTTATAGGAAAAATCAATGTCTAGAATTCTTGGAATTGATATTGGTGGTACTCATGTTAGATGGGGAATAGTCGAAGAGGATAATATTATTAATGTTCACAAATCAAGAACGAAAGATGTAAAAGATTTTGTTGAATTTATAAGTGATATTGTTACGCAACATAATGATATTGATATGATTAGTATTGGGATACCTGGTATTGTTAATCGTAATAAAATTATTAATGTTCCTAATGTTGAATTATTGAATATACCCGATTTAGATATAATGATTCAAGAAAAAACAAATAAGAATGTCATTATCCATAGGGATGTGAGATTGTTATTTGCTTATGATTTAGAACGATTACATTTAAAAGAAAAACCCTATGTTATAGCTTTTTACTTAGGGACTGGTGTTGGAAATGTTATCAAAGTAGAAGGGAAAATCGTAAGAGGTAGTCATGGTTTTTCAGCTGAACTAGGTCATATTCCAGTTTCTGGGAACGATAAACTATGTGGTTGTGGAAAAATTGGTTGTTCAGAAACAATTGTTTCTGGAAAAGCACTTGTAGAAATATATCATCATTATCATTTATCAGGAGATTTTTCAGATATATTTGTGTTGCATCATGATCATGATGCTTTAATTGAATTTATTGAAGGCTTCGCTAGAATGATTGCGATCGAAATGAATATACTAGATACAACGTCAATCATCATTGGTGGTGGCGTGACGAATATGAAAGGTTTTCCTAAAGAAAGACTTTCACAATTGTTAATTCAACATTTAAGGTCAGTAGATTTAAAAGATGATTTTAGTGTCTATTATGTAGATGATTCACCAATGAATTCTATCATTGGCGCAGCTTTGTTAGCGAAGGAGTTAGAAAATGAAAATAGCAATAGGTAGTGATCATACAGCTGTTGATTTAAAAAGTGAAATAATTGACTTTTTAAATAGTAAAAATATCGAAGTTATAGATTGTGGCCCTGTAACAAAAGAAAGAACCCATTATCCAATATTCGCTCATAAAGTATGTGAGTTAATTCAAGAAGAAAAAGTAGATTATGGCGTATTGATTTGTGGTACAGGTGTTGGAATGAGTATTGCTGCTAATAAACATAAGGGTATTAGAGCCGTTGTGTGTAGTGATACTTTTAGTGCTAAAGCTTCTAAACAACATAATGATAGTAATGTCGTTTGTTTTGGTGCTAGAGTCGTTGGAAATGAGCTTGCTAAAGATATTGTAGATAGTTTCTTAAATGCAACTTATGAGGGTGGAAGACATCAACAAAGAGTTGATATGTTAAATGATTTAGAAAAATAATGCAACACCCCTTTCCTTTTAATAATATATTGTGTAATTAATTATTTTTATTTAATCATACATACAATTCTTTTTGATTGCCCAGTAATGAATACTGGGCTTTTTTCATGACAAATATATTATTGAGTTAAATAGAATGATTTTTAATCAATTTATTGTATTTTTTATTTGTAAAATTTTCATCATTCGATATAATGTTAATGTTAACATTTAATTATGAATCAATTTAAGATAAAATAAAGAAAGGATGTATACAATATTTTTGATTGTATACTATAAGAAAAAATGGATTTAAAGAAAATTAGTGTATCAAATCAAGCTTTCAAGGATTTAAACCAACATCCAGATAAAATAGGGGATTACATAGCCTTACTCGATAATGATCAATCAATAGAAGTATATCTTGACTATGAAGGTCATTTTTATACATTAACAAATGATGAATCATTGATTGAATATTTAGAACAATTCGATATATTAGACGATGAGATTATGATTGTTGAACCATCATTTATGATTCGTTCTGCGAATATTAATGATATTAATATTTTTAATGAAACAAGTGATAACTTTTTGAGTGATGATTCATTAATTAAGTCATATATTTTAGAAGCAAACACTCAATATTCTCAATTATTAGTTGTGGAATATTTAGGGGAAATGATTGGGTTTGTAAAGTATTTAGTTTTCGAAGATGAAGTTGTTTTAAATTTGTATACTCAAAGCATCGGTAATATTCTAAAAGAAGATGTGTGGAGTATTTTGTCAAAATATATCGTAGATCGTTATCAGGTGAATCGATTTATCGTAGATATTGATGAGTCTGATGAGGAAAATATTCGCTTTTTAGAAACGATTGGTTTTAGTTTGTCAGATGAACCTGCACAAACATTTTCTGTGATGCCTGGATATGAAATGAGTATTATAACTTTAATTAAATACATACATTAATATATGGTTTTTTGATGATAAAACAGTTGGAGGATTGATTCTATGATTCAAATTTCTAAATCTAATTATCTATCTCATCATCAATGTCCTAGACAATTTTATTTAGAGAAACATATGCCAAATGTTTCTCTTTTTAGCAATTCATTAAAAAGACGTATGCTTTTAGGTCAAGAGGTCGGTCTTCTAGCCAAACAATTATTTAATCAAGTTGAAGATGTTGCTTATCAAGAAGATAAAGATTTGATGATTGAAGAAACGAAAAGACTTATAGATCAAGGAAAACAATATATTTCTGAAGCATCATTTAAATATAATCAGTTATTTTGCTCAGTCGATATATTAGAAGTAACAAACGAAGGTTTCAATATTTATGAAGTGAAGTCTTCTACGTCTATTTCTAAGGATTATGAAATAGATATTGCTTTTCAGTATTATGTATTACTGAAAGCAGGTTATCATGTTTCTAATGCCTATATCATTCATATAGATAAAACATATCAAAGAGAAGAACAATTAGATTTATCTCAATTGTTCAAAATAGAGTTAGTCAATGATTTAGTTTTTAAACATCTAGATGATATTGAACATCAAATCAAGAAAATATCTCATTTAACTGAAGAACCTTTATACATACCAGTAAGTCATTGTTCTAAATGTCCTTTTTATGATTATTGTCATAAAGATTTACCAGAGGATTCGCTGGTGAATCTTTATAACTACCGACGAAAAAATAAATATTATAAATTAGGATTAAGAACTTTTCAAGATATATTAGATTACGATAAAGATTTAACAGTCATTCAAAAAAGACAGATTGATTATTATTATAATGATCATGCCATGTTTGTGGATAAAAGAGCTTTGTTTAATTATTTATCTTTAATCAGTTATCCTTTATACTTTTTAGATTTCGAAACACTTGATTATCCACTACCACCTTTTAAAGGTGTATTTCCTAATCAAAGGTTACCTTTTCAAGTATCGATTCATCGATTGAGTGATGATCATACTAAGTTAGACCATCACGATATTTTAATCACACCTGATAAAGATCCTAGAGAAAGAATGTGTTTGTTCTTAATTGAACAATTAGCTGATTCAGGAAGTATATTGGTCTATAATGCCTCTTTTGAAAAATCTGTTATTAAAGTTTTAGCAAATCAGTTTCCTCAATATAAAAAAGCATTGTTAGATATCAATTTAAGAATCATCGATTTATTGGATGTATTTAAAGAAGGTATGGTTTATAAAAAAGAAATGGGTGGTTCTTTTTCAATCAAAGTGGTTTACCCTGCAATGAGTGAAGAGAATCTTTATAAAGCTTTAGACAATGTTCATAACGGCACTGAAGCAATGGATGCTTTAGAACAGCTGAATGATTTGCCTGAGTTAGAAAAAAATCAACTCATTAATGATTTAAAAGCATATTGCCGTTTAGATACATTATCCATGGTTCATATATATTTGAAATTATTAGAAATTGTGAATACATAATTTTTTTGATTATATTCAATAAGAAAACCTTAATTTATGATAAAATAATCTTAATAATAGAGAATGGAGATAATAATGATGATAAAAAAATTATTTATGATTTTTAGTTCAATATTTGTTTTATTTGCGATTGTGTCTTGTGATTCTAGTCCAACAGATACATCAAATACGACTGAAGAAAGTACAAGTGGCAATACGACTCAAGCAACAACTGAAATTCCGACTACAGTTGCGCCAACGACAGAAACACCAACCACAGAAGAATTGATTTTTGTACCACCTACAGTGGAAGATGGATATTTAGTTGATAATCCACAAGATGGTCTTATTTTACATGCGTGGAATTGGTCTTTAGAGAATATCGAAGCGCATTTAGAAGAAATCGCTATTGCTGGATTTAGTTCAATTCAAATTTCGCCATTACAACCTCAAAAAGATTACTTTGGGGATGCATCATGGGGATCTGCTTGGTGGAAATTATATCAACCATTAGGGTTTGAAATCGCTGTATCAAATCATTATATTGGTACAGTAGTTGAATTAGAGTCTTTAACAGCTGCGGCTGATGCATATGGTATTAAAATAATTGTTGATATTGTTGCCAATCATTTAGCAGGCGGAACCAGTGAGTCTTTAAATGCTGATGTTGAAGCTTTTGAACCTGAAATCTTCCAACAAAATTTAATTCATACAAACAATGGTTTAGTATCAGATACTAGTGTTGTGGCGACGACTAAAGGTGCTTTAGGTGAATATCCTGATTTACAAACTGAAAGTGATATTGTCCAACAAGCTGTTTTAGATTTATTAAAAGATTATGTGGATGCTGGTGTGAGAGGTTTTAGATTTGACGCTGCTAAACATATAGAAACAGAAAATGATGGGGAGTATTCAAGTGATTTTTGGTCAACGGTCATTAATGGAATTAACGAATATTCAACGGATGATTTATATATATACGGTGAAATATTAAATACACCAGGAAGTAACCGTTCTTATAGTGATTATACGACTTATATGGGTTTAACAATGAATGGTATGTCAGATACAGTAAGATCAGCTGTCGTATTAAGAGACTCTGGACGTTTAGATAATATTTCTAATTATGGTGAAGTGGCTGCGAATCAAACTATTTTATGGGCTGAGTCACATGATGATTACGCTGCTGGACATACGGATGGTATCAATGATACAAGTATCACTAAAAGCTATGTGATTCATGCATCAAGAAAAGATGCGACTACTTTGTATTTCTCAAGACCTAATGAAGGAACCTTTATGGGTCAAATCGGTTCTTATTTATGGCAATCTTTAGAAGTATCACAAATTAATCGTTTCCATAATTTCTTTGTAGGTACTAATGAATATATATCTATACAAAACGGTTTCTTTATTAATGAAAGATATAATGAAACATTAGAAGGTTTTGTTATTGTAGATGTTGATAAGAGTGGTTCAGTCAATGATTTAACAGTAACGAATATTCCAGATGGTGTTTATAAAGACCAAATCAGCGGAAATGATTTCACAGTTTTAAGCGGTGAAATCACTGGGGATATGGCTGAAAATGGTATAGCGGTCCTTTATAATAATCCAAATGTTTCTTTGCCTACTGTTTATGTATCAAATACTGGTGAACAAGGTTCATTTACGGATACATTAACAGTAACCATCTATTCTCATAGCGCTGAAGAAGCATACTATTCAATCAATGGTGGTGAACAAGTTGCTTTTACTGGTAATGTTGATGTTGAGTTAAGTCATCCAGATTTAAATGCAATTGTTACTTTAGATATTGATGTATCAAGTGGAGATTATCATATTCAAAAAACATATGAATATGTTAAATCAAATGAAGTGATTGATGAAGTTACTGTTAATAATTTAGATGATTCATTTATATCACCAAATTATCGAATTGTTGCTTGGACATGGAAAACTGGTCAAGATGGAGAATGGGCAATGGGGACTTACAGTAATGGTACTTTTGTGTTTGATTTACCTGTTGGAAATGATTATTTCTTATTGGTCTTATTCCCAGTAGCGACAAGTTCAAATAATTGGAATATTAAAGAATTTCAAACTGGAGATATCGCTGTACCACATGATGGTATTTATGATGGTAGTAGCCTTACTTGGTCTTAATTTGTAATTTCATATATTAAAAAAATGACATCCATAATTTGGATGTCATTTTTATAGTAAAACTTATTGAGTTAATCCATATTTCAATTCTTTATAACTATCAAAACCAAAGATAAGAAGAATGATTAGGCCAGATAATCTGAATAAGTTATGAACGAAATCGAATGAAAACATTTCAGGGAATCCTAAATTAGATAATTCACTGCTTAAGTTAGGATTTAATAGGTTAGGGTTAAACATAATAGATAAAACAATGATGAGTGATATTAAGTTTAATCCAACACTTACTAAACTTGTTGTTTTAGTGTATTCAACAAAGAAGATTCTTAAGAATAATCGTGTCACTGAAATGATTAAAGCGATATTAAACCATAATTTGAACGTATCAAAGTTAGCTAAATCTAAGAATGGAATATTTGTGTTTTCACCAATAATATTTATCCCAATAAGTTCAGGGAAACGATTAATCATCACTAAGAAGATTAATGAAAAGATAATGCCTACATATGAACTCGATCTTGACCAAGTTTTATGACTGTATTTCTTAATGTTAATATCTTTAGGACTCCAATCATCTTTGACGTTTTCACCTTTATTGACTTTTTCTGCAATAATAAAACTGACAGTCACATAAGTGAATACAACAAAGGTTGATTGTGTGACAGATGAAAACATATCATCAAAGTTAAAATCGCCCGTAAATAGTAAAGATATTAAATGAGTAACAATAATGATTGTCCAAACTAAGGGAATTAATAATTTTAAAATATTATAATAACTTTCTTTATATCTAGGTCCTATAACATTTTCTTTTTCATCTAAATAACTATAAGCTAATAATCTAGGATGACCTAAATCAAGAAGAACATCCTCTAAAGATAAATTTTCATTTTCAATTTGATCATCGATATTTGCATTAAGTTCGTTTTTAATGTCTTCCCTTAATGTTTGTGGTAAATACTTAATCACTTCTTGAATATAAGCGTTTTTTAATGATTCATTCATTTTCATAACCTCCAATAATTGTTTGAATTGATGTTTGTGATGACTTCCAAGAATCAATCAGTTCATTGAGTACTTCAATACCTTCATCGGTTATACGGTAGTACTTCCTTGGTTTAGAACTATCAACTTCCCAATCACTTGTTAATAAGTTTTGTTTTTCTAATCTTCTTAAAAGTGGGTATAGGGTATTACCGTCTATCGGTATACCTTTTTCCTCCAGGGTTTGAACTAACGAATAACCATAATGAGGATTTTTGAGTAATGCTAATGTTGATAAGACGATGAGTCCTCGTCTCATTTCTGTTTTTGTTTGTTCGATAATTGTTTTTAAATCACTCATGTGTATCACCTCGATATCATTATACTGTATGACATACACTAATGTCAATATAAATTATTTTATTTTTTTGTTTTTTTAAAAAACATTAATTATATTGTATATTTTTCTCTGTTTTCGTATATAATTTTTATGAGGAGGAAGTGTTCTTACTTATATTTTTTAAGAACATTATGTGAATATGAAAAATAAATTAATCGTTTTTACTTTATTAATATTATCAATGTTCCTTGTATCATGTAATGGTAAATCAACAGAAGAAGATATGACTCTTTCAGAGTTAGATTCTAAATTCGAACAAAGTTATGTCTATGAAGAAATGATGATGGATTATTATACCTATGGTTATCAAAGTCATTTTGGAGATGTTTCATTAAATTTGGATTTGATTAATTATTACGATCGAATTGAATCAGTCTCATTTCTAGTTTTTAAAGGTTACGTTGATAACATAGTTATTGATGGTGTTACATATCAAGAGTCTGAATATATCTATGGCTTCATGTATATTGAGTATGAAGATGAGTTTGATGTTAATCCTCATGTGTTTAGAGTTCAAAAAGATATTTTTAACATTTCTTGGTTAATGAGGGTAACAGAAGTTACTAATAGTTTTGATTATTCTGAGTTTGTTGAAACACAAAAAGAAATCACTTTTTCTAATATTATTCAAAGTATTTCAGATAATATCGATGAAGATAATGATGATTATGTTTATCGATATGAAATCTATGAAAGTACTTATACAATCAATGAGTTAGATAATTATCTTAGATCTATTAATATTGTTGAAGATGATCATTATGGGTATTTAATTCGTAATAATCAAGCAACTGTCATTGGTTTTAAAGAAGGTGTTGAATTAGAAGCTGTTGTTATACCTGAAAAAGTCAATAATTATAATGTTATTGGTTTTAGAGAGTATTCTTTTATAACTACAGGATTCGATTCTGTATCTTTACCTAAAACGATTATACATTTAGGATCAACCAATAACAGTAATTTAAAGTTTGTAAAAGAAATTACGATTCATGAAGATAATCCTTATTATAAAACAGTTGATCATGTTGTTTATAACCATTCTTTAGATAAACTTATTATGTATCCAGCTTTTAGACAAGGTCTTAATTTTACTGTTCCTAAAGAAGTGAAGACTATTGGACAATATTCAATGTTTCGTGCACCTGCTTTTAATATGACATTTGAAGAGAATAGTAACTTAGAAGTCATTGAGCCTTTTGCCTTTTATCAAAGCCAGGTGAAAAATATTGAATTACCTGCTTCCTTAAAACGAATAGAACATCATGCTTTTTATAATTGTCGGTATTTAACAGAATTGATTATTCCAGAAAATTCTTTATTAGAAACTATTGGTGGTAATGCTTTTAGGAGTTCATCATTAACCACCATTGATATCCCTAAAAACGTTCATTCAATATCAAGCACAAGTTATGCAAATATGAATTTGTTATCTGCTATTAACGTTGATGAAGATAATCAACATTATAAAAGTATAGATGGTGTCTTATTGAGTAAAGACACATCTAGGTTAATCAATTATCCTATGGGTAAAGAAGCATTATCATATACAGTGCCTGAAGGTGTTCAATATATTGATGATTATGCATTTTTAAATTCGAAATTAGAAACACTTGATTTTGAGTCACCTGCAGATTTGTTATCAATTGGTCAATATGCTTTTGTGTCATCAATGTTAAAAGAAATTGAGATACCAATGAATGTGAACTTTATAGGTGAGCGTGCATTTGAAAGTACAAGACAACTAGAAAAATTATCTTTTACTGAGGGATCAGTATTAACTTTTATTCCTGAATTTATGCTTTATTCGTCGACTGTAAAAGAAGTTTATTTGCCTGAGAATATCGAAGTGATTCACCAGTTTGCTTTTGCTAGTTGTAAGGATTTAGAATATATTGGCTTAAACAATACAGGTAAGTTAAAAGAAATTCATGAACAAGCATTTGCTCGAACAGATAAGCTAACATCGATATTTATTCCTAATTCAGTAACATCTATAGAAGTAAGTGCTTTTACACAGAATTTAGAGTTAAGTATTTATATAGCTGAAGGTACAGATATGACTGATTGGCATGAAGATTGGTACGATCTTGTTTTAGATATAAATGAGGGTGTTCAGTTTTATGGATATACACCTAACTTCATTTATGCTTTATTAGAGGATGATACAATCACAATGATAAAAATAGTTGTAGAAGAAGACATATCTGGTCTAGATATACCTGAAAGTATTAATGGTTATCCAGTCACTCATATAGAAAGAAATGCATTTATGAGTCAATATACAGAGTTTTATATCACCATACCTGATTCTGTTTTAGTGATTGAACCAGGTGCCTTTATTGGTTTTAATGGTATGTTTTTAGCTGAAGCTAGTGAAAAACCGAGTGGTTGGGATGATGATTGGAATGAGGAAAATAGAGCCGTTCAATGGAATTATCCAGTTTAATATTGAGTTATAAAAAAAACAGCGAGCATTTTTGCTCGCTGTTATTATTTAGTGTTAAATTCCAGGTGTTTTAATGTTTAAAAATGATAAAGGTGAATCATCATCTGCTTTAACAGACATGGGAACATTGGGTGGACATAAAACGATATCATTAGCTTTGATTTTATAAGTATCATCACCAATGCTTATTTCACCGTGACCTTCAAGAATAAAGAAGGTTACATCAACACCAACTTGGTGGGTTGGTATAGCTTCACCGGCTTTTAGTAATAAGTTTTTGATTGTTGTATTTTTATGATTAACCAATGTTTTAGCATGAACGCCTCTAATGTTTATCTCCGCTTTTAAATCTTCTAAATTAAAATGTGTCATTGTTTTCTCCTTTCTTTTATTTTATCTTATAAATTGATTGCTTTCAATCTTGGAAATAATATATTATTTTCTAAGTGAATATGGGTAAAGGTATTGAGTTCTAGTGTTTCTAGTAATTCATATGTTTTGATATAGGTTTCACAAACATCATTGGGTATTTGATAATGATTAGTTAAGAGACTTAACTTCTTTAATAAACTACCGGCCATTTCATGTTCTTCCTCTAAATCACTTATAACGCTAATAGCGTTGTTTAAATCATTTTCATCTTTAGAGTTAATATAAGCTTCAATAGCAGGGTATTGAATTGTTTCTTCTTTGATTAAATGCATATCAAGTTCTGTCTTTAATTGTTGGAATGTTTGATAGACTTTCATGAGTTCTGGATGATTAGAACCATGGACTCTTAGAATGGTTTTAATTAAATCACTGATGATGGGTAGATTGGTATGTAAGAAAGCATGATGTGCTTGAAGTATATGATTGACTAATTCAGCATATGGAGCCTTATTCCAATCTCTAGTACTAGAAGTACTCGTTTGATTAAAATGCTTGTTTAAGCTTAATATAACATCATTGACTTCTATTTTTAGTTCATTACTTACATCAGTTAATGTTCTATGACCTCCGCAACAATAATCGATATTGTATTGATGAAATACATCAGCGGCTTTTGGGAATTTTGATACAATGTCTCCGACTTTATCTTTTTGTAAAAAATTCATTTTGAATCACCTCTTTTTTCTTCTTGGTTATAGTTTACTAGATTAATAAGAGAATGAATGTGATTCAAATCACATAAAACTTGAATAGTTTTTGATATTTCTCAACCTAGAGAGGGTTATAGCCTATATATAGACGTTTTAAATTATAAAAAAAAAGGATAAAATTTATCCTTTTAGTTCATTTAAAACAGTTTGTGCATGATCTTTTGCTTTAACATTACGATATTCTTTAGAAATAGAACCATCTTCATTTAAAACAAATGTACTTCGTTCAACACCCATATATGACTTTCCATACATTTGTTTTTCTTTCCAAACATCAAATGCTTGGATAAGTAATGTATCTGGGTCACTGAGTAATAATATATTTAAGTCTTGACTGATAATAAACTGATTGTGTGATTTAACTGAATCTTTACTCACACCAATGATTTTATATCCTAATGCTTCAAACTCTTGTTTGAAGTCTGTGAAGTCTTTTGCTTCTAAGGTACAACCACTGGTATTATCTTTAGGATAGAAATAAACAATCAACTTTTGTCCTTTAAAATCACTCAGTTTATAATTGTTTCCATCGCTTGCATCTAAGGCAATATTTAAATAATTCATAATCTCAACTCCTTTATTTTATATTAACATATTTTATTTAAATAGACATTGATTTAGCTTATTTTGGTCTTTATTGATAGTTTTCTTCTAAGAAGTTTATAACCTCTTTTTTTAACTGCTTATTATATGAATAATCATAGATATCTGATAATTCATTAGCCAGTAAATCATAAAGATCAATGGCTTGGTATAAGGCAGACCAAATATTGTTTTCTTTTAAATCACAATAAGTCAATTCATAACTTTTATAATATTCTTTAGGCAATAATTGGATATATCTGCTTTTTCCTTTTCCAACAGATATTTGATAATCATATTGTTGACCAATCCACCAATCAATCATATGTTCTAATTCATTTCTAATAAGATTTAGATGTTTATGAGCATAAAAATAGTGTTTTCTTTTGATGCCTTTGGCAACATAAGGAATTAACCAATAGAACTCATTGACTGAATATTGAAACTCTTTTAGCGTACTTGGAAAAACATAATATGATGATTCATTAGGGTTATCTAAAGGATCATAACCATCTTTATCTAAAAGTATTACTGATAAGGAATCCTTGTCTCTTGTCGTAAACTTTACCACATCAACAATTGATAAGTCTAATCTTGTGCCATTAGTAAATTGCATCATATAGATAAATGAATCATCACTTGAACCATCTCTTTGGTCTTTTGTTGTTTGTCTTAATAATGGCTTACCAAAGACATTTAACCAAGAGTCATTTTTAATAAAAGACTTAAAATTTCTAACGTAAAAAACAATATCAAAATCTTGATAGGGATCAGCTTCTATATGAGGGTTCACTCTTGAACCATTCATTTCAACAACTCTAATATCATCGTTCGTTTTTGCGAGTTCCATAATTTTTGAATATAAGACTTCAAATTTATCCATTGTCCACCTACTAGAAATATTTTAATAATCATAATAATTCTTTTATAAATTTATCATAACATCAATGACTTGATTTGTGTATATCTTTTTAAAGTTAAAAATAGAAGAGGTTCATCGATGGATGAACCTCTAAACTAATGAATTGTTATTCGGTGATAATTTCTACATAGATGATCTTATCATAGGCAAAGATTTCATCCATATCAATCGGTTTTGTTTTTTCTGCATCATGGTACAATTTGATGTTTTCAATAGCATAAGCATAATCTAATAGATGCTGAAGATGATGAGATAAAGAACTCGCAGTAGCGAAATAGTCATATGTTTGAACAATTGAATCATTATCAAGATTTATGAATTCAAAGCTTATATTAAATGGCGTGATATTAGAATAGTCCACATAATAGATATATAGATTTTGATTATCGATAACATCACCATTCCAAAGTTCTGTGAATTCAGCATCTGTATAGATCCTAAAATCAATATAACCATCTAAATAATTAGATAACATCTCTTGTGTTATATTTTCAACTGATAATCTTCCGACTTTTTCTTGGAAAGTTTCAATATATGATTCTTCTCCAATTTGAAAATTAATATAAACTGTTTTTTCTTCATACTCAATGATTTTTACATAAATAGGACCAGATTCATAAACAAATTCTTCTATAGGGTTTTCGAATGCTTCATCATAATAAAACTCTAATTCAAAAGTATACTCATCATAGCCAGCTTGTTGGAGTTTATACATAAACATATATGTATTAGGTGAATATTCATACATTTCTTGATAAGTAATAGAATCAATATTTGTACCAGGGAATACGAATATATTGGCTAAAACTTCCTTAAATTGAATATCAATGTAATAAGTATCTCCATCAATTGGAGACATATCACCTAAAGGAATAGTCATCGCTTCATTCATGAATATTTGAACTTCAAAATAAGTATGGCCATAGAGAGCGTCTAATAGATATATGACATGATGATTATAGAAATGATTATCATAATTTCTTAATAATATACTTAATGAGTTCTCATATACACCTGAAAAGTTCAGATGGATTGTTTTAGAATAATCTAAAGTAGCGTCAACATAGATGATTTTATCTGTTAAGATTTTCCCACTCGTAAACAAATCTGTTTTTTCAAGATCATTATAAAGATTATAATCATCTGGATCAATGGTTTGAACAAATGGACTTAATAAATTGATTAATGTAGAATGACTTAACTCTGAATTATAATAACGATTTATAACTGTAATATCTTCAAAAGAACCATCGATTGATTTAAATGTTATTCTTGGTAGTTCTTCAGAAGTAACACTTACATAAAATACTTGATCTTTATAAAGATTTGTTGAATTATAAGGTATCGTTTTTGCTTCATCGTAGAATATTTCAACATTGATGTTTTTTAATCGATAATAATTTTCTAAAAAATTACGGATTTGATACTCAGAGAAATAATCGCCTGTTAAAATATAGTAATTAAAAACAGGCATGTCTTTAAAGTCATAAATAGCTGAAATATGAATTGGTTCAATAAGAGCAGAAGCGACATAGTAAGTTGAATCTTCATTGATAGTATTGGTTGATAAAAGTGTTGTTAGTGCTTGATCTGTATAAACATCAATAATGTAATAATCATCATGGCTAATATTAATCACATTAAAATTATCTCCCTTAACAACAAATGTTTCTCTTGTATCAAGAACTTCTAATGTTTCATGGTTAATGTATTTAATTGTAATATCATATGACTCTAATTTTTCAACAACGATATATAGTGAAGATTTATCGGTGGTTACTAAATCTGATAAAGTAACTTCTTGTGTGAGTGCTTGATCATAATAAGCACTCACAACTTGATAACCATAAATATTTTCAATAGCGTCATCAAGCACTTCTTTAAATGTTAAATTGCTATAAATTTCTTCTTCGAAAGTTAATGAAATTTCATCATCATCAGAATTAAAGGTCATCGTGTAAGTAATTGGTTGACCTAGACGAACATAAAATGTATCGTTATCATTGAATATTTGATATCGAGATACTTCATTTTCATAGAGTTCATCTTCATAAATACCTAAAATAACTAAGTTTGTTTGATTAAGGAAAAACATTGTTCTAAAATAATATTCAAATTCAGATAATGAATAAGTACGACCTTCATAAACATTCATAATTATATCTGGATATTCATCAGATTTGAGTGTGATATCATGTTTTGGATATTCTATAAGTTTTGCATATATTGTAATATCTTCAGTAACAGTAGCGAAAATATCATAAGGAATGGTCATAGCTTCATCTGTATAGTATCCTTCAACATAATGATTAGGATTATATAGATCAGCTCTAAAATGAGTCATAAAAGAATCATTAATAACAATGATTTGAGAACGACTTTCAGATATAGACTTATCTTCTGATAGGTAGATGATTTCTCCAGTAACAGAAGGAGATTGAATCACATTAACAATAATTGATTTTTCTTGATAAGTAGAATCTATTAAGTCTGTACCATTATATAATATGTCATCGATATAGATGTCTTTGATTTCATAACCATAATCAATATAGTGTGAAAACTTATCTCTAGTTAAAGGTGTACCTTCATAAACTCTTAAGCTTATGTTATGAGATATACCGTTGTTAAAATCTATAGTAATTGGTATATAGTTTATTACAGGTTGTTTGAAAGCTGGTAGTATATCATTTGGTCCTAGATGAATCATTGAGTTATTATGGATGATTTCATTGATGGTTCGAACACCATCAATCATATAAGTTTCATGATTATAATCATCAAATTCTATGAGTTCTATATATTCAAAACTTTCAGTGTGACTATAGATTAATCCGTTTGTAGGAATCTCTTCTAGTTCTTGATTTCTTAATTTATAAATTGAATTATTTAATAGTATAAAATGTGTGTCATGAGCATAATCTTGGATAAAAGATAAATAGCTGTCATAAGCATATATATTATCTTTAGTGATATTTAAGTCTGTGAATATATCAGTGATATCTGTATATCCATAAGATGAAGCAGAATTATAAAAGTTATTTTGATCTGTGTAAACAATGATTTGATAATCAAGAACAAAAATATCTTCGATAACTTCATCCTCTGGTACTAAAGAATCTGTAATATCTTCAGAATCCATAACGACTTCAAAGACTCTTCCTTTAGAGGTAAGTATAAACTGTAATCCATGTATTGATACAAGTGTTTCATCTGCCTCTAGTTCAAAATCAATAGACATTTCTTCGTCTTGATAAACAGATAATAGATGTCCTTGATCTGTTAAATAGGCATAAGCCGTTTGACCTTGAGTGAAGAATAATATGTATTTTTCATCAGGATTTAACAAACTGTTTAAATCAAAGAATAAGTCATCCTCTGAAGCATCAAATCCATATGTTTCAGCCAATTCACTTAAAATAAATAAGCGTTCATTGGTTGAGATAATTACTTCACTATATTCTGTAATAACGTTTGCTTTAGCAAAATACTCTGTGTCACTTAAATTAAGTTCATTGGTTATATCTGTAGGTGTCAAATAAATATAATCATCTGATTCTTCAAGTTCACTGATATTTATTTGACCAATAATATATACTTTTTGATTGGATGTCTTTACCAATGTAAAGGTATCATGAACAAAAAGAGAAAGAATATCAATATCATCTGTTAGATTAAATAATGATTTTAATTCTATAGCAACAAAATCATCCTTATGTCCATAAGTTGAACCTGGGTTAATGATATCGCGTTTACCAAAAATAAAGTAACGATCTAAATTTGTTTTAACAACGACTGAATTAAAAGAACTATCGATGATTTCAGTAATGGTTTCTCCTGTTAATAATGAGAATTTATTGGTGATATCAACATAGATATCTTCAAAAGTACTTGTTTCTATATTAAGGACTTCGTCATAAGTAACATATAATAATCCGTTGGTATCGAGAATATATTTAAGATTATTTGAGATTGATTTGATTGAGATATCAATAAAATCATAATAGAGTAAATCATACGTTGAGTGATAACCGATATAGATGGTCATATCTCCTGTAACAATAGGATCTTGAATGAGCGATGTTCTAGTTGCATTCGCATAGAAATTATCAAATTGATCTAAAGATTCATTATCTATATGAGAAATGATTTCATTATAGTAATCACCAATGAGTATAGATTCACCATGGGTCACTTCAATCGTTACATGGTCATCTGAATCTTCATAGAGATAAACAGTCACATCATACGTACTGAGTTCCCATTTAGCATATAAGGTGATATCAGAAGTGACTTTAGTTGATAAAGTAAATGGCGTAGATAATGATTCATCTAAATACCAAGCAATGAAGGTGTAACCTTCTTTGCTTGTAGAAGCAGATGTAATCACATCTCCTGAAG
>CAYWUZ010000015.1:0-38525 GCA_964461565.1 uncultured Candidatus Izemoplasmatales bacterium
ACAATTCTAAATATCATAATCATGTAATGAAATGTAAAAAAAATGTAAAAAAAAAGCTATGGAATTTCCATAGCTCAATTTAAGAGTAATACTATCTAACTTTGTCTTTTAAAACTTTACCTGCTTTAAAAGTAGGTGCTTGTAAAGCTGGAATATGAATTTCTTCACCAGTTCTTGGATCATGACCTTTTCTAGCTTTTCTTGTTTTAACTGTAAATGTTCCAAATCCAGTTAATACAACTTTTTCACCTTGTACTAATGCTTCTTCGATTGCTAAAACTGTTGAGTTTAAAGCTTTCTCTGCATCTTTTTTTGAAAGTTCTGCTAAATCTGCGATTCTTGCAACTAATTCTGATTTATTCATTTAAATTCCTCCTTTAAAATATACGACTATTATATAAGAAATAAACTTAAAAAACAAGGCATTTAGCCAAAATTCTTAATTTTATTAAAAAAAATCGTGAATTTATTCACGATTTCTTAATATTATGCTAATTGGAGTCCCAAAAAAGTCGAATTTTTCTCTTAATTTGTTTTCTAAATATCTTCCATAAGAAAAATGCATGACCGTTGAATCGTTAACAAACAAGACAAATGTTGGGCATTTAGTCTTAACTTGTGTCGCATAGTAGACCTTTAATTGTTTTTGCTTATGTGCTTTAGGTGGGTTTAAAATCATTGCGTCTTGAATACTTTCATTAAGCATTGATGTAGAAACACGTTTTGTATAATTTTCATAAGCTTGTTGAATCACTGGGAACAATGTTTTAACTCTTGCTTTTGTTAAAGCAGAAAGAAAAACGATCGGAATGTATTTAAGGAATTTAAATTCTTGTCTAATCTTATCTTCCCATTCATTCATTGTATACTGATTTCTTTCAATTGCATCCCATTTATTAACAACAACAATCATTGCTTTTTTACTTTCAATTGCATATCCTGCAATGTTTTTATCTAACTGAATAATCCCTGCAGAAGCATCTAATACAAGTAAACTAACATCTGATCTATCAATGGCTTGCATGGCCCTTAAATTTGCGTAACGATCTAAATTTTCGTATATTTTACCACGTTTTTTCATACCAGCTGTATCAATAACAACGTATTTTTGATCATCTAGGATAAACTCAGTATCAACTGAATCAGTTGTCGTTCCTTCTATATCAGAAACAATAACCCGTTCATAACCTAAAATAGCATTGGTTAATGATGATTTTCCAACATTTGGTCTACCAATGATTGATAATAAAATATCATTTTCTTCATATGGATCATCTTGAACTTCTGGAAAATGTTTAACCACTTCATCAAGTAAATCTCCAATACCAATTCCATGAATACTAGATACATTTACTACATGTTGAGCACCAAATTCATAAAAATCATAAATTGAATCTTGATATTTAGGATTATCTACTTTATTAACAGCGATAATCACTGGTTTTGTGGAATTATAAAGCATCTCCATAACATCTTTATCTCCTGGAATTAAACCGTCTTTTCCGTCTACTGCGAAAATAATGACATCAGCTTCATCAATAGCGATTTCAGCTTGAGCTTTAATTTCAGTTAAAAAAGGCGCATCGGTTAATTCGATGCCCCCTGTATCTATTAGTCTAAACTCACGATTTAACCAGGTTGCCTTACTGTAGATTCGGTCTCGCGTGACACCCGGTAAATCATCTGTAATCGAAACACGTTTTTCAACGATACGATTAAAGAGGGTTGATTTACCAACATTTGGTCGGCCAACAATTGCAACAATTGGCAACATAGTTATCACCTATCTTTATTATTTTTTGAATTTTTTAAATAAATCTTCTAAACTTTGATTTGAACTAACGTTTTCTTTTAATTCAGATTCAAACGCTTCACGCGCTTTTTTCTCTTGAACATTTTTCTTAGAAACAGTTAATTGCCATTTTTTTGGATTGAAATCAGTAACTTCAACAGTGATGATATCTTCTTCTTTAAGAACAGTATCTAAACTACTAATATGTTCACTAGATACTTCACCTATTGGTAAGAATCCTTCTACTTCTTCGATTTTAACAACAGCGCCGTTTTCTTCTAAACGTACAACTTCAGCTGATACATGATCGCCTCTGTTAAGTTTTAAATCAGCCCATGGATTATATTCTAAATGTTTTTTAGAAACAGAGAATTGTTTTTTCTTTTTATTGATTGAAGTGATTTCTACTTCTAAAGTATCGCCAACTTCAACTTCTCCAGCTAAATTTTCATTAGGATTCCATGAATAATCAAAACGATTTAATAAACCAACAACTTCTTTTTCAATCTCAAGTAACATTCCAAATTGCATTTTACGTACAATTTTACCAACAACTTTTTCGCCAACATTGTATTTATTTAAGAAGTTTTCCCAAGGTGTTGCTTCTAAAGCTTTCATAGATAAACTAACTTTTTTACCTTTGATTTTAATAATTTTAACTTCAACTTCATCACCTTCATGAAGATATTCATTAATATCTTTTACATGATAATGAGAAATTTCAGATATATGGATTAAACCATCAATATTATCAGAGACTTTAGCAAAAGCACCGAAATCTAAAATACGTTCGATGACAACTTTAATTACTTGTCCTTCTTCGATTTTTTCAAATTCAGCTTGTTTTTGAGCTTTTTTCTCTTCATAAGCAACTTGTTTTCTATTAGCAATCAAATTAATGTTTCTTCCATCAATTTTTTTCTCTATGAGTTCAGCTTGAACTGTTTTTCCAATTAACTTATCTTTGTTTTCATCTTCTTCTCTTAAGAAAATTAAACTTTCAGGTAAGAATACTTCAAGCCCTTGATAATCTAATAATAGACCACCTTTAACAGATTTAGTAACTTTAAAGTCATATTGTTTTCCAATTTCTAACTGTTCAAGATTTTCTTGTTTCATTTCAGTTCTAAGAATATCTTTTCTTGATAACAATGGAACAGTTACGCCATCTTTGGTTTCATTATATTTAACAACCTTAACCTTGATTTGATCTCCTTCTTTTAATAAATCTTTGGCAGAATTGACTTTGCCTAGCCCAAGGTGTTCTTTGTAGATAACCCCTTCACTGCTAAACCCAATATCTACCAATACTTCCTCATCAGTGACTCTGATGACCGTACCAGTAACTATTTGTCCAGGTCTTGGTTTTGTAGGACTCGTGTAATTCGGTGTTTGAATGTCCGTCATGTTATAACTCTCCTTTATTTACTATCTTAGTATATTTTTTATATAATAAATCAACAACTTCAATAATGTCTTTATCAGAGGTGTCGATTTCAATCGCGTCTTCAGCTTTTTTAAGAGGATTGTATAATCTTGTAGAATCATACGCATCTCTTTTAATGATTTCTTGTTCTATGTCTTCTATCGTAATTTTACGTCCAGTTCTTTTGATTTCATCATATCTTCTTTGTGCTCTAACTTTAACCGAAGCGGTTAAAAAAACTTTTAATTGTGCATGGGTTAATACAACTGTACCAATATCTCTTCCATCCATGACCACATGATTATTCTCTGCTATTTCTTGTTGAAGAGAAACCAATTGATTTCTAACAGGAATATGTGAAGCAACAAGACTAACATTGTCTGATACTTCTTTGGTGCGGTTAAGTTTAGTCATATTTTTCCCATCCATGAAAAGTTCACCATCAACAAAGATAAATTCAGTGTCGTCTAAAAAAGTGAAACTATCAGGATCTGATAAATCAATTCCTAGGTTAAGAGCTTTATAGGTGGTTGCTCGATACATTGCGCCAGTGTCAATATATGTGTAATTTAATTTTTTCGCAAGTAATTTGGCGATTGTTGACTTCCCTGCGCCTGCAGGTCCATCGATTGCTAATGCATGATAACTCATCTAAACCTCCTTAACCTTAAACATTATATCATATTTTATAAAAATGACCATATTAATTCACTAGTTTTTTTCAATATTAACCATTTATTGCTAAGTTATACAATGTTTTTATTTCATGAGGTTTTAATACTCTAAATTCTCCCTTATTTAATCCTTCTAATGTGACAGGACCAAACCTGACTCTTTTTAATTTAGTGACCTCATGTCCAAGTGACTCAAACATATTCTTAACTTGATGGTTTTTACCCTCAGTCATGACTATGTTTAAAAAAGTTGTTTCCTTTTTCTCGTCATATTCAACGTTATAAACTTTTGCAGGCATTGCTTTGATATTATCATATCTTAATCCTCTAGCAATTTTAATCGAAGATTCTTTTCTTAATAAACCTTTGATTCTAACATAATACTCTTTTTCAATTTTATATTTTGGATGGATCATGTGATTTGAAAAATCGCCATCATTTGTTAGTAATAATAAACCTGATGTATCATAATCTAGTCGGCCAACTGGAAAAATTTGTTCTTTAATAGGTATAAGTTCAACAACAGTTTTTCTGTTAAATGGATCTGTAACAGCTGAAATATATCCTTCAGGTTTATATAAAACATAATAAACTTTGTTTTCTCTTTCTATTTTCTTTCCATTCACTCGGACATCATCAGAAAAACTTGCTTTCGAACCTAGTTCTGTCACTACTTCTCCATTGACAGTCACTTGTCCAGCTAATATCATTTCTTCTGCTTTTCTTCTTGATGCTATTCCTGCTTTTTGAATGATTTTTTGTAATCTTTCCATCATAACTCCTTTCAAAAAAAATGAGGATATTATTCTTCATTATCCTCAACTTTTATTGTCATAAGAACGGATTTAATCCGTCTTTTTTTTACTTTTAGAATTTTAAAGATCAATACTGCTTCATCTTCATTAATTAATTCTGAAAGTTCATCATATTCTTGATTGTATCTAACTCTATATTCAATTTCTTCATCAATTTCAGGAATATCTTGAAACATTTCAAATAACCAACCTCCAACAGATGTTGAGTCTGATACTGGTGGTTTTCCTAAATTCAAATCTTCGAATAAATCTTCTAAATCATAATCTGCATTAATCAAATAGTTATAATCGTCTTTTTTAGTGATTGTTTCAATCACATCATCATGTTCATCGTAGATTTCTCCAACTAATTCTTCTAATGCATCTTCCATTGTTACGATACCATCAACACCACCATACTCATCCACAACAATTGCTAAATGTGTACTTTTATTTTGAAGTAAAGTAATTAAACTATCGACTTTAGTTGATGTTGGTATAAAAAGCGCTGGTCTAACCATACGTCTTAAATTAACAACTTGTTTTTTAATGATTTTAGTATAAAAATCTCGTTCTGATAAAACACCTATAATATTATCAACATTCCCATCATAAACAGGAATTCGTGAAAATTTATGTTTGAAAAACATATCTTTAATATCTTTCACTGGATCATTAACTTCTATAGATATCATATCAACCCTAGGTGTCATAATTTCTTCTACAGTAATATCTGATAAAGCGAGTACGGATTGTAGCATATCAGCTTCACCGACTTCGATTTGTCCTTCTTCTTCCATGGTATCAATAATCGTTTCTAAATCACTCTCAGTCACAGAAATTTGTTTATCTGTTTGAACACGTTCAGTGACACGACGATTTAACTTAATAAATAAAAATGTGATTGGCATCATTAATTTAATTAAGAAATAAATGAATCTAGACATTCTAAGTGAAAACTTCTCAGCACTTTGTTTTGCTAAACTCTTTGGTATTATTTCACCAAATATTAAAATAACGACAGTCATTACACCTGTATTCATTAAAGAAACAACCGTTTGTAAATTACTCGGGTCAGATATTAAACCGCTAAATATTCCATTAAAAAATATCACAGATATGGTAGCTAATCCAATATTTGCAATATTGTTACCAACCAAAAGTGTGGTTAATGTTTTATCAAAATTATCGACTATCCATAAAGCTTTTTTTGATCCTGCTTTATTTAATTCGACAAGGGTTTTTAATCTAAGTCTCCCAACGGAGGAATAGGCGGTTTCAGTCGATGAAAAAAACGCTGAAACCAAAATCAATGCGAGCATTAAAACCAATAATCCTGGATTAACCTCGACTTGTAAAACTAGCCACATCTGACTAACTTCCAAAAAAATCACGTCCTTTATTCTTTATATCTTGTATCGTATTTTCCAGTATCTGTTGAGACGACAATTTTATCGCCTTCATTAATAAACAATGGTACTGATAATCTTAACCCTGTATTGGTCGTTGCTTCCTTAGTCGCGTTTGAAGCAGTATTGCCTCTAGCACCACCAGGTGTATCTACAACTTCTAATACAACTTTATCAGGTAACTCTATACCTAATATTTCTTTATCAAAATTAATAATTTTGATTTCCATACCTTCGGTAATAAACTCTAATTTACCTTCGAGTTGATTTTTATGAATTTCAATTTGCTCATAAGTTTCATTGTTCATGAACACATGCATTTCACCGTTTTGGTATAAATATTGCATTGGATTTTTTTCAATCATTGCTGTTTCCATTTTAATTCCTGAGTTAAAGGTTTTATCGATGACTGAGTTTGTTCTTAAATTACGAAGTTTCGTACGAACAAATGCAGCACCCTTACCTGGTTTAACATGTTGGAATTCAATTACTGAATATAGGTCACCTTCATATTGAATAGTGACGCCTGTTTTAAAATCGTTTGTTGTTATCATAGTATCAATAATAAATAATATTTATTATTTAGCTCCTTTCATTTAATATCTAACGAAATTATTATAATATAAAATCGCTTTATTGACAATACTTTTCACTTCTACTATAATATTAATAGTAAAAAAGAGGTGAAATGATGATATTAGCTATACAAGATTGGATTTGGCCAATCGTTTTAGGTCTTTCGTTAGGTTTTTTAATTGCTTTTGCTAGAAATAAAAAAGGAAAAGGATCAATTTTATTTTTAGAAGCAGATGAATTTCGTAAAAACATGAGACGTGGTCAATTAATAGACATTCGTTCTGAAGAAGATTTTACCAAAGAAAAAATTAATGGTAGTCGTAATTATCCAAAAAAGCAAGTTTTTCAAAACCTCTATCTTTTAAGAACTGATCAACCAGTATTCCTTTATGGTGATGATGATAAAGGCGTTGTTAAGCAAGTTGGTAAAAAAATGATGTCAAAAGGTTACCATCCTGTTTATGTTCTAAAAGGCGGACTTAAAAACTGGCCATTCCCAAAAAAATAATTTTTTTATGAACCCATCGATGGATGGGTTTTTTTTATGAAATCACTGACTTGATTCACAGTTTGGGAAAAATCAGAATAGTTGGTTTCAAACCAATTGACTTCCATCTTGTTATTAAACCAAGTGAGTTGTCTTTTTGCATAACGTCTTGAGTTTCTTTGTATTAAATCAATGGCTGATTCATAAGTTAGTTCTTGATTAAAATATAAGTACAATTCTTTGTATCCTATTGCTTGAATTGCTTGTGAATGAATCGATTGATCAAATAAAGATTTTACTTCATCAAGTAAGCCTTTATCAATCATATCTAGAACGCGTTTATTGATATGTTCATATAAGATATCTCTTGTTGTATTTAAACCAATGACACAGAAATCTTGATAGTAGTTTTTAGGATTGTCTTGAAAATCGTTTTCTTCTTTTTCTAAGGCGCGAATCACACGTCTTTTATTATGAATATCAATGGTTTCAAAAATTGAAGGATTCTTCTTTTTTAGTAAGTCTTGTAAAGATTCTATCGACATTGAATCTAATTGTTCATTCAATCTTTTTGTGCCTTTAAATTGATAATCTTTAATAATCGATTGAACATATAAACCAGACCCACCAACAAGAATAGGTAACTTTCCTAATGCTTTAATCTCTTGTATCTTTTGTCTCACCATCTTTTGATAATCTGCGACAGAAAAACTATCTGTAGGTTCAAGAATATCTAAAAGATGATGCTTTATTAATGATTGTTCTTTTGTTGATGCTTTGGCTGTTCCAATATCTAAGCCTTTATAGAATTGCAATGCATCTCCTGAGATGATTTCACCATTGAATTCTTTAGCAAGCTCAATAGATAGTTTTGTTTTACCAACAGCTGTTGGTCCGACAATACATAATAAATCCATTTAGATCACCCTGTTGAACCAATGTTCAACTTGAGAATGTTTTATTTCCACGATAATCGGTCTACCATGAGGACATGTATAAGGTCTATCACAAAGTCTTAAGTCTTTGATTAAGTGTTGTGCTTCATTTTCAGTGATATAATGATTGGCTTTTAATGAGTGTTTACAGGCTAATAATATGGCTAAATCATCAATTAATTGGTATTTAGAAATTTGTTTATCTTCAGATAAATGATCGATAATTGTTTCAATGTAAATATCTTCAAAGCCTTTTGGGAACCATATAGGAATTTCATCCACCAAAAGGTGATCATGATGAATTGATAATTTTATGCCGATTTTATTAATCTCTTGTTCATAATTTTTAACTTTGGTTAAAACATCACTAGGGAAATCCATTCTTAATGGAAATATAGTCGTTTGAATTAATTGATTATTATTTTCCATTTCTTTACTGTAACGTTCATAACGAATTCTTTCAGCGGCTGCGTGCTGATCAACCATATAAAATCCTTTGTCGTTTTGAAACAATAAATATGTACCACTATATTGACCTATATAAGATAAATCTGGGATGACTTCTTTAGATTCTTCTTTAATCTTTAAATCTATTGTCTTGGTATCTTCTAAAGTTTCTTTATCATTTGTTTCTTCAACAAAATCTAATTTAGTTTGATATTCTTTAGATTCAACTTCTTGAAAAATAGGTTTATCTTTAACAATCTTTGATAATGTTTTTTTGATTAAATCTAACAATAATTGTTTTTCAGAAAACTTGATTTCTTGTTTTCTTGGATGTACATTGACATCAATTAAACTTGGATCTACTTCAATATATAGAACAGTGATTGGATACCTTTGCTTAGGTATTAATTGATCATAGCTTTCCAAAATTGCTCTTATAATATCAATGTCTTGGATCACACGATGATTAACTATGATATGGATATAATTTCTATTTGAACGATTGATGACTGGTTTACTCGTTTTACCATATATTCGATAATCTCTAGATTCTGCTTCAAAATCAATTAATGCAGACCCAACATTAACACCATAAATTTGAGCCATTAAGTTTTTGATTTGTGAGTCACCATTTGAATGAAACAATAATTTTTGATTATTACTTAATCGAAATGATATGTCAGGGTAAGCTAAAGCAAATTGGTACATTAAATTTTGAATCATTGCTAATTCATAATGTTCTGATTTTAAGTATTTAAATCTAGCAGGTGTATAATAAAAAATCTTTTCAACTTCAACAATCGTCCCTTTATTCATTGAAGCATCACTTATTCCTATAAAACGACCATTATCAAAAACCACGCTTTTTGCATGGTCCTTTGGATTACTCGTTATTGTCATTTTAGCAATAGAAGCTATTGATGGAATTGCTTCACCTCTGAAGCCTAATGATTTGATTCTAAACAAATCATTTACAGAGATAATTTTTGATGTTGCATGACGTTCAAATGATTGTTTTAAATCATCTTCATCCATACCAATACCATCATCAATGACTCTCATCATTTTTAAACCTGAATCAATGAGTTGAACATCAATATTCTTAGCTAAAGCATCAATTGAATTCTCAACCAATTCTTTGATTACATTGGCAAGCTTTTCAATGACTTCACCAGCAGCTATTTTATTGGAAATAATTGGATCTAATTTTTTAATAATACCCATATTTAATCCTTCTTATCTATATCTTTAATCGCTTCAATTAATTCATTTAAAATATTCATTGCGTTTAATGGTGTAATATCTAAAATATCAATTTTCTTGATTTGATCGATGACTGATTGATATTTTTCTTCTTCAATATCTTTTTTAATGCTTTCCATATAATTAAACAAATCAATGGTTTGAGCTTTAATCACATTATAACCATGATTTTTTTCTAATTCTTCTAATATATTCTTAGCTCTTTCTATAACAACATTAGGCATATGTGCTAGTTTAGCAACGTGAATACCATATGAACGGTCTGTTGGACCTTCCACAACTTTATGTAAGAATACAATATCGCCTTTTTCTTCTTTAGCTTTTACATGAACATTTCTTAAAGATTTTAAATCATCTTCTAAATGTGTTAGTTCATGATAATGTGTTGAGAATAAGACTTTCGCTTTAAGTTTATGATGTGTATATTCAATGATTGATTGAGCTAATGCCATACCATCATAAGTTGCGGTTCCTCGACCTATTTCATCGAACAAAATAAGTGAGTTCTTAGTTGCGTTTCTTAACGCATAATTGACTTCATTCATTTCAACCATAAAGGTAGATTGACCAGTACTTAAATCATCACTTGCGCCAATTCTTGTAAATATTTGATCAACAATAAATAACCTCGCAGCTTTCGCTGGGACAAAACAACCCATTTGAGCCATAATGACAGTTAAAGCAACTTGTCTCATATAGGTTGACTTACCGCTCATATTTGGTCCAGTAATTAATAAAATTTGATTTTGTTCATCCATTAATAGAGAGTTCTCAATAAAGACTTGATCTGATACAGCTTCAACAACTGGATGTCTTCCATCAATAATCTCTAGTTTTCTCTCATCAATCATTTCAGGTCTAATATAACGTCTTTCCATAGAAACTTTTGAAAATGCAATGAGCATATCAATAAAAGCGATATCTCTCGCTAAATTTTGTAAATGTACCGTTTCTTTTTGAACAATATCTCTAATTTCAACAAATAATTCATATTCTAATTGTTCTAGTTTTTCTTTAGAACCTAAAATAATTTGTTCTTTTTCTTTAAGTTCTTCAGTAATAAACCGTTCTGAACTTGTTAAAGTTTGTTTTCGATCATAACCAAATTCATCTTTAACTGAACTTAATTGTCCTTTAGATATTTCAATAAAATATCCAAATACTCGATTAAATCCAACCTTTAAATTTTTTATACCTGTTTTCTGTCTTTCTCTTTCAACAAATTCATCTAACCAATCTTTTGCATGAGTTGAAATATTCTTAATTTCATCTAATTCTTGTGAATAACCTTCTCGAATAAAACCACCATCTTTAATTGTTAAAGGTGGTTGGTCAACTATAGCTAGTTCAATTAAATCAACAATATGACTCACATCAGGCATATTGTTAATAATCTCAAGAGCAAATTCATTGTTTAATTGTTTTAGATTTTCTTTAATGACAGGTAATGTTGATAAAGAAGACTTCAAATTAACTAAATCTTTAGCATTACAATTACCAAAAGAAAGTCTTCCAACAATTCTTTCTAAATCATAAACTTTTTTAAGTTGATTGATTATTTCTTCTTTTTCAATAAAATGGTCGTTAAATGATTCTACAAGTGAAAATCTTTTTTCAATTTGAAATTTATCAACCAAAGGTCTTTGTATATTTTGTTTTAAATAACGAGATCCCATAGCTGTTTTACAAGCATCTAGTAACCAAAATAATGAAGATTTTTCTGATTTAGACATCATGGTTTTTGTAAGCTCTAAATTATTTTTAGATGCATTATCGATTCTTAAATACGATTGAGATGAAAAAACTTCTACTTTTTGTAAATGTAAGAGTTGTTTCTTTTGTGTTTTTTCAAGATAATTGATTAACCTAGCAAAAGCTCTGATTAAATATTTATCATAGACCTCAGAGATTAATGACCGATAATATGATTTTAAATCTGTCTCATCTTCAATAGAAATAGTTAATTGATGATTATGTAAATAATATTGAATGTCTTTATGGTTGAATTTTGAATCAATAACAACTTCTTTAACATTCAAACTCAATATTTCATTAAACAATATTTCGATATCATTAGGCAAGGTTTGTAAAAAGTTTTCACCCGTTGTTAAATCTGAATATGCAAGAATAAAACCTTCTTTGTTTTCTGAAATAGCAACGATAAAATTATTATCTTTTTGATTAATTAAACCATCTTCTATCATTGTTCCTGGTGTGACTAGTTTCACTACTTCTCTTTCAACGATTTGACCTTTCATTGGTTCAGTAGTTTGTTCAGCTATCGCAACTTTGTATCCCTTATTAATCAGTTTCTCTAAGTAGACATTGGCTGAGTGATATGGAACACCGCACATAGGAACTTTTTCTGATGCGCCAGCATCTCTGCCAGTCAATACAATTTCTAGTTCCTTAGATGCAACTATTGCATCTTGGAAAAACATTTCATAGAAGTCTCCAAGTCGAAAAAAGACTATATAGTCACTATAGTCTTTTTTAATCTTAAGATATTGTTGCATCATTGGGGTGTATTGTTCAATTATGTCTTTTTTCAAATGATACTCCTTCTAATTGCTTATTGCCAGAAAACTGGAAGATTAAAAGGAAGGTTTCCTTCATCTATGTAAGTATAATAAATGAACGAGTAAATGGCAAACGCTAGAACTAATAAGAATAATGTGATAAAGAACACTTTAAAGATTTTTCTGCGTTTTTTCTTCTTATGGTATTTTCGAATAATATAAGCAATTTTTTCATCTAATAATTCTTTTTCTTCTTCAGTTAATAAATCAGTATCAGCTAATTCAGAAGGCAATTCAGTTTCTTCCTCTTCAACTTCTTCTTTAACTACTTTCACTTTTTCTTTTTTAGGTTTTTCTACGATGATTTCTTCAGGCATTGGTTCTTCCTCAGCAATTTCTTCTTCTTCGATCGCTTTTTCTTCTTCAATTTCTTCTTCAGGTAAAACATCATCGATTTCAATATCATCATCAATCATTTCTTCAATGATAACTTCTTCTTCGACAACTTCTTCAATATCCTCTTCTAAAATTTCTTCGAGTTTAGGAATAGGAATATTATAATTGTAATTATCAGCAGGAATATCTTTATGATATAAACCTAATGAAAATTTAATGTATTCAATCATATCACGTTTCTTTAAATCAGTTGAAATTCTAAATCCCTTTTCTTTAGCATATATTTCTATATCAAGGATACTTTTACTTAATAGATGTTCAACTTCTTCATCTGTTAAACGTAGTTTTGCGGTTAATATTTCAATAAGTCTATTTTTATTAATACGTCTAGGCACTTTAATTCCATATTTTTGTCCTAAATCTTTTAAATCACCTAAAGTATGTGAAGTCAATGTATCATCTGTCCACTCTTCAGAATGAATCCCATCGATATAACCAGTTGTTTGAAATAGTCTCGGTTCAATAAGACTATAAAAGTCATCATATGACATACGTTCAACTTGTAATTCATAATTCTCTTTTACCTCAATGATTTGATCAAAGAATGAACGATCGATGTCTTTCGTGTCCTTATTTAAATATAAGAAATTAAATAACATTTCTTTAAATTTAGGCATATCAAATTTTAAGTCATATTGATGAATAAGTTTTTCCAATAAGACAATTGAATGTATTTCATAGTTTCTTAAACGGTATTGTAACTCATCTGTGTAAGTTTGATATCGTTTCGGTTCAAAAACTTCGTCTCTAATCGTTTCTTTGAGTAAAAAACGATAGACAAAAAGTGGTAATTTGATATGGTGTTCTTTCATGCGTTCAACAATGTCTTTGATAGGAACAACGACCATGTTAACAGAAAAATCAAAAAACTCTTGGTTATTATTAAATTTACTCATAAATACCACCCTTTTTCTTTTATATTATAGGTTTATTTTACACCAATAAAATAAATATTTCAACAACATTGGTTATATTTTTAGCGATTTCCTTATATTTTTCTTATTTTTTGACAATTCCATCCAAACTCCACGTTTTTGCTTGTTCAATATATACTTCTACAATTTTACCAATCATAGACTCATCACCTTTGAAGTTAACAAGTTTATTATTTTCAGTATATCCAGATAAAACTTCTTTTTTTGTTTTAGAAGCACCTTCAACTAAGACTTTAACTGTTTGGTGTTCGAAACGTTTATTTCCTCTTGCATAGCCTTCGTTTACTAGTTCATTTAATCGATAAAGTCTAGATTTTGCTTCTTCCTCTGAAATGTTATTTTCATAGGTCGCAGCCGGCGTTCCTTTTCTTGGTGAATAAATAAAGGTATATGCGCCTTCAAATTTTGCTTTTCTAACTAAGTCTAATGTTTCTTGAAAATCTTCTTCAGTTTCACTTGGAAATGCAACAATAATGTCTGTTGTTAAGGATACATTCGGGATTCTTTGATAGATTTTCTCAACCACAGTTAAATATTGTTCTTTGGTATATTTACGATTCATTTTCTTTAATACTGAATTTGAGCCTGATTGTACAGGTAAATGAATGAATGGCATAATATTGTCATATTTTGCAATAACATCAATAATATCATCGGAAAAATCTTTCGGATGAGATGTTGTGAATTTTATTCTCGGTATATCTAATTGAGCTAATTCTTCTAGTAAATTTGCAAAGGTATCACTAGCATCTTCTAAATCTAAACCATATGAGTTTACATTTTGTCCTAATAATGTGATTTCTTTGTAACCTCTTTTTACTAAATTTTGAACTTCTTTAATAATATATTCTTTTTGTCTTGAGCGTTCTTTACCTCTTGTGTAAGGAACGATACAATAAGTACAAAACTCATCACAACCAAACATAATGTTTACCCATGCTTTAAAACGATGATCTCTAGCTTGAGGTAGGTTTTCGATTATATTGCCCTCTTGTGAATAGACTTCGATTAATCGTTTCTTTTCAACCATTACATAATGTAAATACTCAATGAATTGACTTACGTTATGTGTTCCAAAAACGATGTCTACATGTTTATATTTGTTTAATATTCTTTCAACAACAGCTTCTTCTTGTGGCATACATCCAGCCACAGCGATGATCATATTAGGATTCACTTTTTTATAACTTTTGAGTCTTCCTAATTCACCAAATACTTTATTTTCAGCGTTTTCTCTTATGGCACATGTATTAATAATTAATACATCAGTTTCTTCAATAATATCCGTTTTAGTAAAGGCTTGTTCTTCTAGTAAACCCGCTAATATCTCTGTGTCAGCTTCGTTAGCTTGACATCCATGCGTTTGAATTAAATATTTTTTACCTAATCCTAGGTTAATTGTTTCAGTTTTTTTGTATTGTGTTGTTTCTATATGATCTTTCGTTCTTTTTCTTGCAAGTGAAAGATCGGGTTTATGTAATTTTTCCATATGTTCTCCCTTCGTATATGTTAATACGTTCGATTGTTTTATTTTCTAAATCCATAATACATGCATTGAACTGTAACGGAGAATTTGTCTCTGGTTTAACTCTTTCAGGCATTCCTGATACAAATTTGCGTATTGCCTGATTAATTTCCCCGCCAATAACGGAGAATTGTGCACCTGTCATTCCTACATCTGCTTGGAATAAAGTTCCTTTAGGCAAGACCATAGTATCAGCTGTTGGCACATGTGTATGTGTTCCAATGACAGCGTCTACTCTACCATCTAAATAATGAGCTAAAGCATACTTTTCTGAGGTTGCTTCTGCATGAAAATCAACAATGATATAGTCCGCTATAATGTGTTCTAATATTTCATCAGCTTTTGTAAATGGATTATCAATAGGATCGTTCATAAAGATACGTCCAAGTAAATTAATTACAACGATTTTTTTACCATTATAATTATATTCAACCCATTCTTTTCCTGGGGTTCCTTTTCCGTAATTGGCTGGTCTGCAAACATAATTTAATTCTAAGACTTCTCTAGCATCTTGTCTTGAAAACGCATGGTTTCCTAAGGTAAAAACATTAACACCTTGTTCAAGGTATTCTTTATAAATTTTGAAACTCAAACCGTTACCTTTTTCGATGTTTTCACCATTAACAATAATAAAATGAGGTTTATACTCATTTTTAACAGTCAAAAAGTACTTTTGAAATGCTTTTTGACCTAATTCCATATAAATATCTCCAATAAATAATACTTTCATTTTTATCTCTTTTCTAGAATATTAAAATAATTGGGAACCATTGATTTGAAATCCCAAAACTGATTATTTTTAACCATTACTTCAATCTTTTTTCTTGAAGCAAATTGAATGTTTTTTACTTCAACAGGGTCAATGACCAATGCATCTATATCAACATCTTTATAAACCATATATAAATCAATAATGAAATTTGCATGTGGATGATTGATAAAGAAAGAATCCACAAATTCTAATTCATTAGGGTCTAACATAAGCCCTATTTCTTCATATGTTTCTCTTAAAGCTGTTTCAATGGATGATTCTTTTGTTTGAACTGATCCAGCTGTTGGTGCCCACTGGTAGGGAATATAATCCGTTGATTTATTTCTTTGTTGGATCAGGTATTCATCTTTAGAATTTCTAATCCATATATGAACAACTTTATGATATTCACCTTTTTTGTTAGAATCTCCTCTAACCATTGTTTTACCTATTAATTCGTTATTTATATTGTATAAGTCAAATAATTCCATGTTTTCTCCAAAAAATATAGCCTTCCATGAAGGAAGGCTAAGTGTGTTTATTTTGCGATATCTTCTGCACGGGTTTCTCTAATAACCGTGACTTTTATGGTACCTGGATAGCTTAGCTTAGCTTCGATTTCATTTTTAATTTCTCTAGCAACAATATGAGCTCTATCATCATCAACCTCATTAGGTTTAACAATGACACGAACTTCACGTCCAGCTTGAATAGCGAACGCTTGTTCAACCCCTTTAACACCAGCTGAAATTTCTTCAAGTTGAGTTAAACGATTGATATAGTTTTCTAAAGACTCCGATCTAGCTCCAGGTCTAGCAGCTGACAAGGCATCTGCCGCAGCAACCAGTACTCCGATAATTGTTTCTGCTTCATGATCGCCATGATGTGATGATATGGCATCTAAAACAGCTAATGGTTCATTATGTTTTTTAGCGATTGAAAGACCAATTTCAACATGTGATCCTTCCATTTCATGGTCAACAGCTTTTCCAATATCATGTAATAATCCAGCTCGTTTGGCTAAAGTTTCGTTTTCACCAAGTTCTACAGCCATTTTACCAGCTAAGAAAGCAGTTTCCATAGAATGTTTTAATGCGTTTTGCCCGTATGAACTACGGAAATGTAAACGACCAATTAATTTAGTTAAATCTGGATGAACACGGCCTACACCACATTCAAATACAGCTTCATCACCTTTATCACGAATAAATTGATCTACTTCAACTCTTGTTTTTTCAACAATTTCTTCAATTCTTGCAGGATGGATTCGTCCATCTGCAATTAAAGCTTCTAATGATTTTTTAGCGATTTCTCTTCTAATTGGATCAAAACCTGATAAAACGACAGCTTCAGGTGTATCATCAATAATTAAATCAACACCAGTCATTGCTTCTAAAGTACGAATATTACGACCTTCACGACCAATAATTCGACCTTTCATTTCATCATTCGGTAAGGCTACAACAGAAACAGTCGTTTCAGCTGTAACATCTTGTGCAAGTTTTTGGATTGCGCCAGTAATAATTTCTCTTGCTTTCTTTTGTGCTTCATTTTTTGCTTTTTCTTCTTCATCTCTGATAAACATATCAATTTCTTTACTCATGTCATCTTTAACACGTTCAAGAATAATGTCGCGAGCTTGATCATTACTTAAATTAGCAACCTCGTATAGCTTATCATTTTGTTCTTTAATTATTCTTTCCAATTCAAGGTCTTTTTCTTCTAGAGCGGATTTTTTCTGTTCTAAAATTTCTTCTTTTCGATCTAAATTAACTTCACGTTTGTCTAAATTAGCGGCTCTTCTTTCCGCCATTTCCTCACGTTGATGTGCCTTATTTTCAAGAATTGCGACAGTTTCGCGCTTTTCTTTCAATAATTTATCATTTTCTAAATTTAGATTGTGCATTTCTTGTTTTGCTTCTAACAGTTTTTCTTTTTTAATACGTTCCGCTTGTAAAGTTGCTTGGTCAAGAAGTTCTTGTGATTGGTTTTTGGCTGTTTGAAAGCCTTTTTCCACCATCGCTACGCGAATAATGAATCCCACAAGACCACCGATAAATAAACCTAATAAACTGGAAATAATAATAATAATTACATCATCCATATTATTATCTCCTTTTTTTTCTGATTAAATTGTATCTATATTCATTCAATATTAATAAACAATTTGTCTATTTTATTATATATTAAATACTGTCATTAGTCAAAAGGTTTCCTTAAAAAAAACAAAAAAGTGCCTAAGCACTTTTTTCTTATTATTTTAATGAATTTTCTTGGTCAACTTTTAACTGAACCATTATTTTATCTAAAATTTCTTTGTATATATCAGGATTTTGTTCTAAGTAAGCTTTTGTGTTCTCTCTACCTTGTCCTAGTTTGTCTCCATTATACGAATACCAAGCTCCACTTTTGTTAATGATTTCTAATTCTGAGCCAATATCAACAATTTCTCCTGTCTTAGATATACCTCTTCCGAAGATGATATCTATTTCAGTCGTTTTAAAAGGTGCCGCTACTTTATTCTTAACAACTTTTACTTTAGCTTGGTTACCAATCGCTTCAGTACCTTCTTTAATTTGATTACTTTTTCTAATTTCTAAACGTATAGAAGCATAGAATTTTAAAGCTCTCCCACCAGGTGTTACTTCAGGATTACCAAACATGATTCCTACTTTTTCTCTAATTTGATTAATGAAAATAGCTATACATTTACTCTTTGATAAAGCACCAGATAATTTACGCATTGCTTGAGACATAAGTCTGGCTTGTAACCCTACGTGCGAATCACCCATTTCGCCTCTAATTTCAGCTTCTGGAACTAAAGCCGCTACTGAGTCAATAACCACTAAATCAACTGCGTTTGAACGAATTAAAGCTTCAGCGATTTCAAGTGCTTGTTCACCAGTATCTGGTTGAGATAAGATTAAATCATCAATATTAACCCCTAATCGTCTTGCGTACTGAGCATCTAATGCATGTTCAGCGTCAATAAAAGCAGCGTATCCACCAGCTTTTTGAGCTTCAGCTATCGCATGAAGTGCTAATGTTGTTTTACCACTTGATTCAGGTCCGTAAATTTCAATGATTCGTCCTTTTGGATATCCAAAAACACCTAATATTCTATCGACTGCAAGTGATCCTGTTGAAATGGTTTCAACGTTCATGATCTCGTTTTCACCAAGAATCATAACTGCGCCTTTTCCATATTCTTTTTCAATAGATTTTAATGCTGCATCTAAATTTTTTCTTCTTTCTTTATTTTCCATGTCTTCCTCCTAGCCTATTACAATAATACATAGGATTGATTTATTTTCTTTAAATTGATTTGGTAATGATTGATTTATTTTTTATAAAATAATCAATCCCTGAAACAAGCGTTAATATTACTGAGATACCTACGAAGATAATTCCAATAATTTGAACAAATTCTGTATCAATTGGCATGATAAAGAAATAATAAGTAATCATTCCCATTGTCGCAAAAGTTTTATATTTACCAAGGTTACTTGCCGCAACGACTTTGCCATCTTCCATGGCTACTAAACGAATTGAAGTCACAAGTAATTCTCTTACAACAACGATTAATACCACCCAAAAAGGCATCCAAAAACTTAATGTAAAACCACTTAAAGCATAAATATCATGAAGTACAACTAATGCGGAAATGACCAATATTTTATCTGCTAGAGGATCTACAAATTTCCCAAAAGTTGTTACTAAATTATGTTTTCTTGCTAAATATCCATCAAAGTAATCAGTTAAAGATGCAATAACAAAAATTCCACCTAAAATATAGATATATGACTCACCAATCACATCTTTTAACAAATAAAGAATGATGAATATAATAACCATAAACATTCTTCCCATCGTCAATTTATTTGGTAGATTCATTATTCTTCCTCTATTTCTACATTATGATAAACTTCTTGAATATCTTCAACATCTTCAGCTAAGGCTAAGAAACGTTTAAATTTCACTAAATCATCTTCTGATAATTGAATGGTGCCATTAGGCAACCATAATACTTCATCTTTAAAGAACTCTAATTCTTTACCTGTAGACATAATTGCTTCTTTAATATCATCTAAAGCACCTTGATCTCCTAAGATAGTAATAACATCTTCATCAACTCTTAAATCAGATATATCCACATCGGCCATAATTAATGCTTCTAATGCT
This sequence comes from uncultured Candidatus Izemoplasmatales bacterium, assembly GCA_964461565.1. Taxonomy (GTDB): domain Bacteria; phylum Bacillota_I; class Bacilli_A; order Izemoplasmatales; family Hujiaoplasmataceae; genus Hujiaoplasma. Next base: position 20,172 of record CAYWUZ010000015.1, read on the forward strand.
TCATCTTCTGTTATTCCAGAAAACTCAAGATAAGCTACATACTGATACATATAGGTTACAGTGTTTTGTTTACCAAGATTTCCTCCAACCTTTGTAAAACAATTTCTAACTTCACTCACTGTTCTATTGACATTATCTGAAATACATTCGACAATCATGGTTGATCCACCTGGACCAAACCCTTCATATCTAATTGGAAAATAATCTTCACCACCAACTGTTTGTGATTTCTCAATATTTTTTTCAATCACATGTGCTGGTACTTGATTTTGTTTTGCTCGTTCAACCAAACGTTTTAACTCTAAGTTAGAATCTAAATCTGGTCCACCAGTTTTAGCGGCCATATATATTTCTTTTCCAAATCTAGAATATACTTTTGATTTTTGTTTACTTGTTTTTTCCATTGCAACGCGTCTTACTTCATGTGCTCTTCCCATAAAATCACCTTTTTAATTTAGTTTGAGTTTTCTCCAACTCAACATGCCCTTCTTTATATAATTTACCTAATGCGCGTTTAAACGCAGATTTAGACATATGAAAAACTCTTGAAATGATTAATGGATCAGTTTTATCTGTATATTTCATGATGCCATCATTTTTTTCTAAGTATTCCAATACAATTTTTGAATCTTGATCCAACATAATTTCTTTTTGTTCAATCAATTGACCTGAATAATTTCGGTCATTTTTTTGAATGATTAAAACATTAACTTTTTCACCAAGTCTTAAACGTCTTCTATAATTATTACGATGAATAAACACTTCATGACCTAAATCACTAAATCCAACAACACCATTTTCAAGTAAAAACATGACCGTCATATCCATGTTTTCAATGTCGGTTGCTTTATGTGATAATTTAAAACGATCATTCATTTCGTTTCTAGAAAGAATATGTGCGAATAATCTGCCTTTACTTTCTTTCATAGTCACAAATAACTGATCACCAATTCTTGGCCATTCATCTTTTGTGCTGGGCAAGTCATCTAAACTTAATAAAAGGTCTTTAACCAATCCAAAGGTTAAAAACACACCATATTTATCATCAATTCCAACAACTTCTAACTTAGCAAATCCACCTTTTTCTAAAAGTGGCGTTTTAGTAGAAGCTGTCAAGCGTCCTTCGTTATCTTTGTAAATAAAGACATCGATTTCTTCATGATCTTCGTAAGCTTTTAAAGCTTCTTTTTTATGTAAAAAGACTTCCTCTAATCCATCAGTTAATAAATAACTAATGTCAGTTTCTCTTAGTACGCGTAACGTATTTATTTTTCCTAAATCCATGGTTAATACCTCAAATCCTTCTTAAAAACCTTCTTTAATTATACCAAAAAAGCTTTGATAAGTAAAAAGAAAGTGTTAAGAAATCACAATTAATATTTTCTCGTCTTCTCTTCTTCTTGTAAAAGATCATTTGAAAGCTTTTTATATTGTTTGATTTCATCTTTTAAGGATAAATGTGTTGGTTTCCAACCTGATATAAACCCTTCTAAAATATAATCTCTAAACAATTCCGTTAATGGTCTTTCTTCATAAGCAATCACAGAAAAAACTAAGTCATATGCTTTATTGATAATAATCAATTGATTATATAAACCAGCGGCCTTATAATCACCAAATCCATTAATCCAAAATTGGTAACCATAACCATGTTTATTTAATTTGATTTTTTCTGAATCAGTATTCACTTGGACAGAAGTCGCTAAATCTAAATATGATTTTGAAACGATCTGTTCACCATCCCAAACACCATCATTTAACAACAACAAGCCAAATCTTGACATATCTTGAACCGATAATCTAAGTCCTGTACACCCTAAAGAATATCCAGCAAACTCAGGCCATTCTATATTTTCTAACCCAATCTTTTTATATAACTCTTCTTCTAAAAACGCATTTAATGTTAATCCAGTAATCTTAGTTACAATAATCGATAACATAAATGAATCAAAATTAGAGTATGAGAAATGTGTCCCCATTTCATACTTTAATTCAGTATTAAAATAGATTTCAACTGGGTTATGTTGCGGTGTTAATCCATGGAAACGGTCACTCACTTGACCAGATGTCATCGTTAATAAATGCTTTAACTGAAGAGATTCATATTCAGGAATATATTTCTTTAATTCATCATTGAATATTGGTAAAAGATAATCATCAAGTGATAATTTACCACGATCAATTAAAATTCCAATGGCGACGGATGTAAAACTTTTTGATACTGAGTAAACATTTTCTTTTTTTTCATCATGTCCTTCAAGACTCATATCAAATACTAAAGACCCTTGATGTAATAACATCATTTGATGAATGTTCATCGTTTCTTCTTTCATTTTTTGAAACATATCAATTAAAAAATGTTTATCAACATATGCTTCTTTACATGAAATTTTATTAAAATCTTTTTTTGGAAATATCATTTTTGCCTCCTAGTGAATGTTTTTTATAATTGTTTGATAAAATCTAACAGCTTCAACTAATGTTGATATTTTAATAGATTCATTATGACCATGCATTTTTGATAATTCACTTTGTGCCATTCGTATCGGTGAAAAACGTAAAGCACCTTTAGAAATATCATTAAAGAAACGGCAATCCGTTCCCCCTAGCATGACATAAGGTGATACTTCAACATCTGGAAATACTTGTTTTATGATTTGATTTAAATAATGATATGCATCACCCGAAATATCAGTCATTGGTGAAGCTTCTCGATGTTCTAACAACTCTGCTTCAACATCATATTTTAAAGCAATTGATTGAATCACTTTAAAACTTTCTTTTACATTTTGAATTGGATGTGTTCTCAAATTAGCGATAACATATGCTTCTGAAGGAATCACATTGGCTTGTTCACTACCCTTTGACATTGTAAAAGCAATTGTTGTCGATAATAATGCTCTTCCATAGGGACTCATTTTTGGTAATAACCAGACAATTAAGGGTTTAAACAACCAAATGTTTACAAATAAAAAGCGTAAAACACCTTTCATATAAGGCGCAGCTGACTTAAATATTTGTTCAACTTCTGGAATCATTTTTGTTTTCAATGGAAAATCATTTTCAATATCCGTAATCATTTCAGATAATCTAGCAATCGGTGTGTGCTTTGGCGGTGTTGATGAATGACCACCACGAGATCTAGCTGTTAATTTGATATTCGCATAACCTTTTTCGATAATTCCAACCATTGCTAAAGGTTGATTGACCGTTGGTAATGCGCCAGTTACAATAGCGCCACCTTCATCAAGGACTAAGAAAGGTTCTATATTTTGTTGTTTTAGATACTCAACAGCCAATTGAGCACCTGGTCCAGATGTTTCTTCATTGGTTGAACTAAATAAATAGATATCTTGTTCAGGTGTATATTCTGATTGAATCAACTCTTCACATGCTTGATAGAAAGCAAACACAGTTGATTTAGTATCTAATGTACCTCTACCTATGATGTCTTCACCTATTATTTTACCAGAAAAAGGTGGTTCATCCCAAGCATCAGCCTCAACATCAACGACATCTAAATGACTCATTAATACGATTGGTTTATTATCTTTTTGTCCTTTCCAATGGAGAAGGATTCCTTCTCCAGGAAACTCTTTAACAAGCATTGTCTTAAAAACAAGTGGAAATAATTCTCTCATCTTGTTTTTCAACTCAATAAATGGTTGATTGTTATTTTTAGTTTCATCATAAGATAAAGTCTTCACTTGAATCATTTGTGATAAACTCTTAGCATATTGATTCGCTAATGACAAATCAACTTCTTTTGGTGTTTGAACCACTGATTCATGAATCAGTAAAAACCGAAAGAAAGAAATTAATAATAAGATACCTATAAGGCCTAAAACAATATAAAGAACAATCATTACAGTTCTCCTTTATTCTTTTCCTTAACAAAAATAATTCTTGCAAATCCTACTGCGACTAATGCCGCTAATAAGATCACTATAACAACATTACTTTGAAGAAAATCAGGTGCAAGAACAGATAATATAATCACAAAAATCATTGGTGCGATTGTATACTTAACGTGACCTTTAATATATTTGTAAGCTAATGCACCAAACAAAGCTGATACAACCCAGTTAAAAGCTGGTCTTAATAGTTCTGATTCTAATATTGGTTTTAATGGAATTAATAACAATACACCAATACCCATAATTAAAATAGTTGTTACTGTTGAAGACGCAACCGCTATGGTTGAAACAACTTCATTTTCTTCAGTATTAATTTGAGTTTGTGCTATTTCTCTTGCATTCATAACACATGGTATTTTTAAGTTTACTAAGTTCCCTGTAATAAAGGCTAAATAAGTACCTGATGTTCCTAGAATTGGTCCATAAGTTAATACTTCAATAATACCTCCAGGTAAAAACAATACAGACAAAGCAAGTACTCCAGTAATGACTTTATTTAAATCAGGTCCTATCCCTGTCACAATCCAAGTTGTGAACGGAATTAAAAACATGATGATAATACCTAAGACAACAAATATACGCCCATAAAAATGCATTCTATTTCGATAAGTCATTATTCAATACCTCCTATTCCAAACAATACCGCAATGGTCATTGCAAGCACCATTGAAAGAGATAATTGAACATTTTCAAGCCATTTCATGTTTTTCTTATGTATTAAGTAATCAAATCCGGCCATAAACAAAAATGCAGATATAAAGACAACTAAAGGCACAAAAGTTTTTCCTTCAATAACATTGCCTGTATAAACACCATTTTGAATTTCATCGACATCATATGAAAATATTTTTGAGAAAGCATCTCCAAAAAAAGCTGAAACTAAACCGATAAATACTGATTGAAACAATAAATTAGCGAAGTTTTTCTTATTAGATGTATCGACTTTATCAACGACTTTACTTTGATATTTCTTAAAGAAAAATAAAGCAAATAAAGCACCCCAGATAATCGCTATGGTCATAACAAAACTTATGGTCACAAAGTTTTCAATTGTCAGTGAAGTAACTGTTACACCTTCAGCTGCAATTTTAACTGCTAATAATTCATAATGCAATGCACCTAATACAGAAAGTCTTACCCAAGGTAAAGGTATTCCCAATAACCCAGCCATAGTAATAACACCAATAAATATACCAATGGAAGGTAATATAGAAAAACTAATACTAGAAATCATTGTTTTCTTTAATACAGCTTGATCCATATTTAATTCAACTGACCTATCCTTTGCTTTTTTAGCAAAGAATAAGGCTCCACTAATAATAAAAACCGAAACAATAATACCAATTAAGTAAAGCCACCAAGCATCTTTTACGTCTAAAATATCCATATTATTCCCCTTTAAATGTAATTTTTTCGATTGCTTTTGTATAATTTAATTTCGCTGATTTTGCTAGTAATTTTTCAGCTTTAACAGAGTCTTTTTTAACTGAATGAAGACCTTCTTCATAGACCAAAGATAATAAATATAATTCTTCACCATCTTGAGGATTGTCACATGCTTTTTTTAACCAAGATAACGCAGTATCTTTATCTTCATCCAAATATATTTGATAGAGTCGATTCATCGCTTTTGTATGATTGTTTTCTGCCGCAAGTTCAAAATAATAGCGGCTAATTTTAGCACTAAATTTAGAAAACATCGGTTCTAGATATAATTCTCCTAAAAGATACATCGCTTTTAAGCGATTATCACTATCGACAGATTCAATATAGGTTAATAATAAGGTTTTTATCTCTTCAAAAGTTGAATCAGCTTTTCTTTTAGATACACTTTGTTTCTTTAAATTTTTATATAGAATACTTGCGAGTTTATATCTTGAAGCATTATTGCCGAGTTGAACTGCTGATTTATAAGCATCAATACTTTTTTGAATATCTTTTTCAACACCAATGCCTAATTCGTAATACAAGCCTACCCAAAAATATGCTTTTGGACTATTCAGTTTTGTTGCACGTTCTATATAGGTAAAAGCTTGAACTGGATTCGCATGTTTAATTTGATTCCGATAATGTAATAAACTTAAATTAATCAATGCATCCACTTGGTTTTCTTCAGCGGCGCCCATATAATGTTCTTTTGCTAGATTATAATCTGAAGCAACGCCATAACCATGACGGTAGATATCCCCTAATAATGTTTTAGCTTGAACATTATTTCTTGAACTCGCTATTTCTATATAATCTCTGGCTTTTTGATAATCTTTATCAACACCCATACCATAAAGATAAGCTTTACCAAGACCTAAATAACCTTCAACCACTTCTAGTTCATGCAACATACGATAATATTCATATGCTTTTTGATAATTAACTTGTAAGAAAGTTTTACCTTCCTCATAAGCTTTTGCGACTATTTTTAATGCATCTATATTCTTAGTTTTCGCAAGTAATTCTTGATAATGAAAGACCATTTCATCTAGATATAATCGAGACTTTTTACTCACATAAGGATGAGACTCTTCATATAAAGAAATTAATTGCTTAATGGAAGGTTGATGATGCATATGAGCAGCTTTATCTAACCAAAAAAAAGCAGTTTCATGTTCTTTATCTTTATTTTTTTGATTTAATAAAAATAAAGCTAAACCATACATTCCCGGTAATTGGTTTTTAGAAGCAGATAAATCATAATACTCAAATGCTTTTTGTGTATTCGTTTTTGTGCCAATACCTTCTTCATACATTTTAGCCAATAAATGATAAGTCGAAATATCATGTTCATCCGCAGCTGATTTAATATATTTAAAAGCTTTCTTATAAGACTTATAAACACCTATTCCATGCGCATACATTTCATACAGTTTAATATAAGCTTCTGTATAATCTAAATCTGTCGCTTTTTTAAATAATTTTAATGCTTTTTTATAATCTTCTTTGACAAAATAGTAATTACCTAGATTATATATACCTACAGGATTATTCATATCCGCAGCTTGTTTATAATATGTGTAAGCCAATTCAATGTTCTTTTCTTGATCATTCCCGTAAAAAGCATTATCACCTAAACGGTTTAATTCTTTTGGCGTTAATTGCATATCAATACCCCCTTAATTGACTTAAGGCAAGTTTAGCTTCTTGATGCCCTTTTTTATAAGCTTTTTCGTAGAAAAGCGCAGCTTTATAATATGAAGAAACAACACCTATTCCTTCTTCATAGAAATAGCCTAAACGATAATCAATGATTGAATCATCATATTCTTGATGATTCAATAATAATTTAAATGCTTTAGATTCATCTTTAGGAAATAAAGTTCCTTCTAGATATAAATTAACTAAAATCATTAATGCTTCAATTGATTTTTCTTTAATCGCGACTTCTAAATAAGACAATGCATATTCCGAATTTTCTTTTTCAATGGATGCTTTTGCTTGATTCACGATATCTTCAGTTGTTCTAAAATCAGTTGTTGGTTTAGAACCAATCAATCTAAAATAATTGATCGCAAGTATTTCGTTTTCATTTAATGCTTTGTGAAGCCAAAGGTATCCGTTATTTAAATTCTTTCTTAAACCGTGACCAGTTAAGTAAAACCTTCCTATTTTATACATAGCATAGCCATTATTTGCTTTTTGACATTCATTGTATAGTTTAACTGCTTTAATGATATCTTGAGGAATAACATCTCCTATTTCATACATCATCGCAAGCCTTAATTTAGCATTTAATGAATCTCTAGCGGCTTGGTATAGTTTAAATGCTTGATTCATATCTTTTTTTACACCAATACCTTCTTCATAACATTTACCAAGCATGTAAATACCTTCATGAAACAAGCCTTCCCATGATTTTTTGAAATAAGCAAAGGCTTTATCTTCACTTTGTTTAACACCGTAACCATGAAGATAATGCATACCTAAAAAATAACTCGCTTCAGAGTCAGAAGATAAGTTTTTAAATAAAGAGAAACTCTCTTTATATTTTTTTGCATCATATAATTTCTTTGCACTTTCTAAAGCTTCCATAAGACCCTCAAATCATTTTTCTTAATTCTTTTTGTAATAAAGAATACAAATAACCTTCTATCTTTAAATCTGTGACTTTTTGTAAATAATTATAATATCCAGTTAATTGTAATAAGTAAGCTTCATCATCGATATTTTTTAACTTATAATCTAATATAATCATTTTGTCTTTATCTATAATTAGTAAGTCAATAATACCTGTTCGTTGAACACCATCAATATCATCTATAAACTGATATTCATGGTAAAACTTAGGTGATTTTAACGATTTAAATAAATCTGTTTGATTTAAATATAGCAAACTATCTTTTATATCTTCAGGTAATGATTCAACTGACTTGTTAAGATCGTAAAAATCAATGTTCTCTAACATTTCATGAATTTCTTCACCGTAATGAAGTGCTTGCAAAATGTCATCTGAATAAAAATCATTTTCTGATTTTGAATATCTTTCTTCATTAATCGTTTCTTCTTTAAAATCAAATTTTTTGTACTCAATATTAAATGTATCTTGAACTGAATCATCTTGTTTTTCTAATTGTGGTAATTCAATATCAATAATTAAGTCATTTGGTACTAATTGATAACCATCATAAAGCATTTCTAAATAATTATTATAGCCAACTTTAGATAAATTCACGTTATCTTTGGCTTCTAACACTAAAGTAATCTCTTCTTTAGCTCTTGTTAATGCTACATATAGCAGTCTTATTTTTTCCGATATATCTTCATTCTTAATTTTTCTAAAATATAATCTTTCTAAAAAATGACGATAAATACCTTCTTGATTACCATAAGTTAATACACCATAATCAGGTGAAAAATTAAATACTTCTTTATTTTCCTGAAAATTGAATTTCTTATTTAATCCTATCATATAGACAATTGGAAACTGTAATCCTTTTGACTGATGAATAGACATTAATTTGATTGCTTGAATATCTTCTTTACTTTCTTTAAATTCAATATCTAAATCATCATGTTCGTGAATAAATTGTAAATATTGAATTAAATCAGAAAAATCTTTTTCTTTTTGTGACTCAATTAGACTTCTAAAGAAATCAAGTTTCTTAGCTCTGGTTCTTGGTTTATCAAGATAAGCTATTTTAGCATAAATATTCGTTAATTCATAGATATAATCAATGATCTCAACATTAGGCAATTGATCAATCTTAGGTAAAATCAAGGACATATCATTTATGATAGATTTAAATATTGCTTCAGTATAAAAAGCTTGATGATCAGCTTTTGTTTGAACAAAAAATCGAATTATATCTTGATCAGGTATTTGATAAACAAAAGAACGACCAATCGAATATAAGGCTTGGTTAAAGCCTTGTAATGAATTGTTTTTTAAAGAATCAATCACCAATAAAAATTGATGAATAAAAATAATCTCTTCTGATTCAGTAAATACAATTCGATCATAAATATCAACAGGTATTGAATAACTCGATAATACTTTTGCGTATTTTTCAAAACTATTCTTTCTATCAACTAAAATCGTGATATCAGAATATTCTAAAGGACGATGATTATTTCCTGAAAATATCGTTTGCCTTTGTTTCATTTTTCTTTGAATATCTTTAGCGATAATATGAGCTTCAATATCATCCTTGCTCATATCTTCGTGATTTATTCTTATTTGTTCTGGATCATAGAAATGAAAATGAATGGGATCATTTTTTAAATTCAAACCAAAATCATCCTGATAGCCACTGACTAATTGGTGGTTATCATGATAATTAACGCCACCAGATTCTTTAGTCATTATGTTCATAAATAATTCATTTACTTTTTCTAATAAAAAGCGATTAGACCTAAAATTTTCGAGCAAACGAATTGCATAACCATCTTCTTCTTTTTGATATTGTTCTAATAAGCGCATAAAGTTTTTTGGATTGGCATCTCTAAAGCGATAAATTGATTGTTTAACATCACCAACCATAAATAAGTTGTTATTAGAAATAAGTGATACAAAATAATCTTGTAAATCATTCGTGTCTTGATATTCATCAATCAATATTTCATTCATTTGATACTTATATTGATTTCTAATATCAACGTGTTCTTCAAATAGCTGAATAGCAAAACTCATAATATCATCAAAAGAATACAAATTTTTACTTATCTGTATTTCTTTTAGTTTTTTAAGGTAAGCGTGAGTCATTTCTAATATGACATGTACTCTTGGTAAGGTTTCTTCCCAAGTTGAACCATAATCGTTATGAGATAGAATATAAGTTGATTCTAATTCTATCTGAATATTTTTAACCTGTTTTTTTACTTTATCATTGGTTTCTAACCATTCATCTGTATTTCTTGGTTTTCTAGGTTTGGAAGGTATTTTAAAATCAGAGATTAATTGAATCAGTTCTTTAATATCGAGCTCATCAGCCAAAGCTTGATAAATAGTTTTACATTGATTTAAATATATATCACAAGCTTCATCATAAGCACGGTAGTTTTCATTATAATAGGTCATATATTTTTGATAAATAAAGACTAAATCTTGATGAATAAATTCAAAGTACTCTTGATATGCTTTCTCAAGCATATCTTTATGATAAATAGAATCATAATGATTTAATATATGATTAAAATTTGGCATTTTCTTAATAGCTTTTGCTAAAGATAGAATTCCTTTGTTTAAAAACGAATCATTTCCAGAAAATAAGAGTTTAACCATTTCTTTGAAATCATTTGAATGATTTAAGTAATATGAAGAAATGACTTCATCTAATACTTTTCTTGACTCCATTTCAATTAATAATTTATCAGAAATTTGAACATCACTCGGTAAGTTTAATAAGTAATGATATTCTCTAACAAGCCTTAATGTAAATGCGTCAAATGTAGATATAATAGCGTTGTCTAATTTAATTAACTGATTATCAAGACGGTTCTTTTGTAACTCATCGATAATTCTTGATTTCATTTCAGCCGCAGCTGCTTCAGTAAAGGTTAAAACAATTAACCGATCAATATCGATGCCATCATTCAATTTTCGTAAGACTCTTGCTTTTAAAACACCTGTTTTTCCAGAACCAGCACTCGCGGAAACGAGAATGTTTTCTCCTTCGTGATGAATGGCTTTATTCTGACTCGCTGTATATGTCGTCATCACTAGCCTCCTCAAGATACTTATTTTTCGAATAACAGATATGAGCAAACGGACAATACTGACAACTTATTGATTGTTTATTTACTTCTTCTGATAAATTTGGTTGAATTATAAAATTCCCTTTTTCAATTTGTTCTGCGGTATCATATATCATGTGTTCAATTGTTTGTTTCATCAATAAAAAGTCATTTTCGGAGATGTTTTTACCATAATTATATAAACCATTTTTTGTATATTTTAATGATTTAATATGTAAACCTTGTGGATCTAAACGTTTCATTTGATCAGGATTATTTAGAAACACACCATTCATCCGATAATCATTCGTTTGATTGGCTTTTTCTTTTTGGTAGCCTGTTTGACGATAAAATAACCCACTTGGTAACAAATCATTTTCTTTATCAAACATATATAGGTAAAATGGCAATTGAAGTTTCTTGCCTTTTTTTAATTCATCAATGGTAAAACTCTTAGCCGAATATTTATAATCAACAATGACATAATATCCTGTTTCCTCATCAATCATAAGCTTGTCGATAACCCCGTTGACTAAAAACCGATCATCAGGCTTTAATTTTGTTGAAAATTGATGTTCAGTCAAGATTTTTTTATAAGCAGTCTCTTCTAAAAAATTGAAGATAATTTGACTTATTTTATCTATGTTTTCAATTAAAATTTCATTATATAAATCCTTTTTATAGCTTATATCTTGTGGAAAATCAGAACTATTTTGAACCATCTCTATATAATTAAAATGAGGGTTTTCAATAAGTTTCTCTAAGGCTTTATGAATTTGGTTTCCAAAGTATATATAGTGACTATCTTCAAAATCATCAAACATTAATAGATATGATAAAAAATATTGAAAAGGGCATAATTTGTATTTTTCAATCTTTGTACCAGTTAATGAATACTTTCTTAATAACAATTGATTTAAATCATCTGTATGAATACCAGAAAATTGATGCGAATAAGCTTTATACAATTTCTGATAATGTTTATTGAGTAAATGATAATCAGGTAAGTCAATATGGTAGTTTTCTGATAAATCCTTCTCGATTGCATATCTTAAAAGATCATCTGTTTTTAAAAATGAAGTTGATTTCACATGATAATTATAATCAATCAATCGATACTTTCTTTTAAGTTTTAAATTCGCTATTCTCGTTTGATCAATCAAAACCAATGGATAAAATAAAACAAGGTGATTTAATCCATTAAATAAGTGCGCAAATGCTTTTAAACGGTATTGATTGATTTCTTCAGATGTCGGATAATCAATGATTCGTTTTTGATTGTTTGATAAATAATCATTATCAATATCTTTTTTAGGAAAAACTTCATCAATATAATTCATCATTAAATAATAATGATTCAAATCATTGATTTGGTCTATTGAAATGATATCAATTGCTTTTTTGATTCTTTTTGCTTGAATTTGAATCTGATCACATTCTGAAATAAATAAAGATAGATGTGTTTGAATCGTTTTATTTAAATATCTATTGAATACTTTAATTAATGCATTCATCACTTCAGGATGTCTTGGTTTTAAGGATTGAATCAAGGTTTTAGTTTGATCTATCCCATCTGTGAGTAAGGATTTTTTTATTTTTTTATAAATTGGATAATCTCTAATCGATTTTGCTTTTCTTATGTTTAAAGGTAGATGAGCGTCAAACAATAACTTCTTCAAATGATAATCATCTTCATTCGTCGTATTAACAATCTTTATCTGTTCTATTGGTACTTCTTTATCTAATAATTCAGTTATTTTCTCAAAGACTGCATAGACTTGTTCTTGTGGGTTTTTGCTTTGATAGACATCGATATCTTCATTTACAAGTGGTATTGATTCTCTGGATTCATCAATTTTTAAATACCTTGGCACAAAACCATGGTCTAATTGAATGATTTGAGTGTGCTCATTGACTGATATAGATTTAATCAAATCATTTTCAATTAACTTATTTTTTACTTTTTGTAAGAATAAAATTTTTGGATCCCTATACTCATCTGTTTCATTAATATAATCAAAATATTTAATAAATCTTTTTGCTAAATCAGGATGTATTTCAAATTGATCATAGATAAAAAACGGATAATTATGTTTAACCTGAGTTAAAGGCATTAATCCGTTTTGATAAGTGTAAGGTAAAATTTGTTTATTCTTTCTTAAATCTATCAACCAGTGGTTTTTAGCATAAGTCTCGGAAAAAACAATTGTATGTCTATTCAAAAAATCACCTCTAGTTAATTATATCACGCATGTGAAATCTTATAAATAAAAACAAGAAAAAAACCAGTTCAATTTGAACTGGCTTATTTGTCTTTTCGTGTATAAACATAGTAATCATTGATCCATTGTAATTTATCAATGATTTTTTGTGATTGATAAGAAAACTCTTCTAAATATGTGTCTGATACAGTCCCTTTTTGATAGACAATATCATATCCATTATCACTGTATAACCTATCTGTAAAGAATGTCGTTAATTTATTTGAGTAAAACACATGTTCTAAATCACTAAATATCGTATCACCAATCATAAAGTTTGTGTTATAGGTTTCTCCAAGTAAATCTAATACTGTAGGCACAATGTTGTAAGGTGATGTCACTTTGTCTATAACATTACTTGTATGGTTTTCTAAATATGTATTGGTTAGTGTTTCGTTATACATCACTGCGAACGTTGTGTATAATTCCATTTCATAGTATGGTGATTCTATATGATCTTTATTTAAGATAATATGATTAAACTTTTCATAATAGGCTGTATGGTCACCATAAATAACAAATAATGTGTTATCAAGTTCACCTTGGTCACGAAGTTTGTCCATGATGATTCCTAAAGCTTTATCAAAATCCATCATCGCTGCTTGGTAATATCTCATTTTATCAAACTTCAACTCTTGATCAGATTCAGTATACCCTAAAATTGGATTCACCCAATCACCATTTGCTTCAGCTGTTTCAATTAAATCATAATAGCCTAAATCAATAAATTTTTGAATGTTTTCTTCACCTTCATTATAAGGTCCATGCATAGAAAGTGTTGTCCAAAAATAATAAAATGGATCATCAGTTTCAAACATTAAATCAACCATATTTGACGCAGTCAAGCTATCTAAAGTTAAATTTCCATCCCATTCCCATCTCGGTGTATCAGGATAAATTTCATCATGGAAATAGAGGTTTTCAAACCCCATCATTTCATAGATTTCTCCACGCGCATAAAAGATAGGATAATTATCATGGAAATAAGCCGTTTCATATCGATCGCTTAATATGCCTGGAACACTAGATTCAAAAGCATATTCATAAAGAACGTTATCGAAAGACTGTGGTGGATAGTGTCCAATCATTCCAATCGTTTCTGAAACATTGGTCTTATTTTCACTATAATGATTTTCAAAATATAAACCGTTTTGTGTCATTTGATAAAGATGAGGGGTTAATACTTCATTAACAGCGTATTCTTCTCCTGATTCAATCATAATCATAAATATATTATAACCTTCTAACAAGCCAAAATAAGGACTTGGTGTGTTTGGTGTATTAATATATTTAAAATTTTCTTTAGGTTCCCCATTAAAATAGATGAGTTCAGCTTCTTTATAGTAATAAGCCAACAATCCGTATCTTTTCATTGATTCTCTTTTTAAAGTTGTTAAAGTTTCGTCTTCATTATACTCATAGAAAGTTTCAAAATTCATATTAGAAAAAAGTAATACTAAAGACATGGTTAAAATCGTAAATACTGCGAAGACATTAAAATAGACTTTTTTATTAAAGATTAATTTTTGTTTAAATATCGTTCTATTCAAATATTTAATTAAATAAACATAGATTCCAATCAGAATAAAAAATACAATAAAGGCAGGTATCGACATATAAGTAAAGTTTAAAATATCAGTTGATTCTCCTAGTAACCTAAAATGCTCCAAAGTAAATAACTCAAAATAAGCATTAAACGTATTGGCGTTTGTCACAAACACTGCATTGACTAAAAATAACCAAAAAGACATGTAAACTATTGACCATTTATGTGATGGAATAATTAATAAAACTAGTGATAATAATGATATAAAGATAAAATCTATAAAAAAGCTTTTAGGAAAGGCTGGAAAACCTATCCATAAAAATGCGATCATTTGAATCACATAATAAAAAAGAATCATTATTCCTATTAAAATAAATTTTTGTTTCAAGTATTCTTTCATAATTTCACCATAAAGATTATACCAAAAACCTAATAAAAATGATAGGGTATTTTATCACCCTATCATCTCTTTATTGAATTTCAATGTATTTCTTTTCTTTTACATTCGTTCCTTGTTTAGGAACCATTAGTTTTAACATGCCTTTTTCATAATTCGCTTGAATATCTTTTTCGGAAATATCTTCACCAACATAGAAACTTCTAGCAGATGCGCCTACATAACGTTCTCTTTTTAAATAATGAGTGTTTTTATCTTCAGATTCTTTTTCTACTTTAGCTTCAACAGTTAAATAGCCATTGTCTAAAGATATTTTAATATCGTCTTTGTCAAATCCTGGAACATCAATTTGTAATTCATATCCATCTTCTTTGTCTAAAATATCTGTTTTCATACAAGATTGAGCGCGTTTAGTTGGTGTAAAGAAGTCATCAAAGAAATCATCGAAAAATGATAAAGAATTGTTTCTTTTAATAATGTTTGCCATTTTTCATTCCTCCTATATTTTTTATTTTTAGCACTCTACTACCTCGAGTGACAATTATATTATATCATATATTTTGGCACTGTCAACACTTAAGTGCTAAAAAAATAAAAATTTATTGAAAGACCCCTGTTGAAAAATATTTCTCCCCAGAATCAGGTAAAATACATACAATATTTTTGTTTACTAAATGATGTTTTTCAGTATATTGGATCAAAGCTTTTAAGACAGCCCCACCTGAAATTCCAATCGATATCGCTTCTAAAGGAACAAAATCCTTTGTCATCTTCCACGAATCTTCACTTGATACTGGTTCAATATCATCAACAACTTGAGAATTATAGTTGTCAGGAATAAATCCTGGTGATATTCCCGCTATTTTATGGGGATGAGGTGGTTCACCTTTTAAGACTTGTGATTCTTTTGGTTCTACTGCGATTATTTTTGTTTGTGGTGAGTGTTCTTTAAAATATCGACCAATACCAGAAATAGTACCTCCAGTGCCAACACCAATAAAAATATAATCTATTGGTTTTAAATCTTGATCGAGTTCTTTTGCGGTATTGATGTAATGCGCTTGAGGATTTTCTTTATTTTCAAACTGAGATGGAATGACAACACGTTTGTCTTTAGATAACTCAATCGCTTTTTCTTTTGAACCATTAATCCCTTTTTCAGCATCTGTCAATATCACTTCTGCGCCGTAATGACGGATAACATCTATTCGTTCTTGACTGACTTTTTCTGGCATAATAATAATGACTTTATTTTTATAATAGGCACCGACCATGGCTAAACCTATCCCGGTATTACCACTTGTCGCCTCAACAATGATTGAATCTTGGTTCATGACACCTTCTTTGTATAAAGAAGCAATCATTTGATAAGCCGGCCTTGTTTTAACGTTATTACCAGGATTAAAACTTTCGAGTTTTACATATATTTGATTGTTTATAGAATATTTTTTTTCAAATTGTTCTACTCTTACCAGTGGTGTTTGCCCAATGGTTTCTAAAATATTATTATAGAGACTCATCGATCCGATTCTCCCTTGTTTCAAGTTCCATTTGTTTCATTGTCACAATCGATCTTTCAGGTATACTACCCGTAATAAACACATTCGCTCCAATGATTGAATGATCACCAATGTAAGACTTTCCTCCTAATATAGAAGCACCTGCATAGATAGTTACATTATTACCAATGGTTGGATGTCTTTTTATTCCTTTTAATCCTTGACCTTTTCTTAAACTCATTGCGCCTAAAGTAACGCCTTGATATATTTTAACTCGATCTCCTATTTCAGTTGTTTCACCAATGACAACACCTGTCCCATGATCAATAAAGAAATATTCACCAATTTTCGCTTTTGGATTGATATCAATACCAGTAATTCTATGTGCATATTCACTCATCATTCTTGGAATCACTTTAACACCGAGCTTATCAAGCTCATGAGCCATTCGATAGATGACAGTCGCATATAAGCCTGGATAAGAAATAATGACTTGGTCTCGATTAAAAGCAGCTGGATCACCTTCAAAGTGAGCTTCGACATCTTTATAAACCATTTCTCTGATATAAGGAATCCTGTTGATAAAATCAATACATAAAACACAAGATGCTTTTGCGATTTGTTTACTTTTTTCTTCGTCAGCTAAATATAATAAAGCGTATTTAATTTGTTTTTTTAATATTTTATGTAATTTATTAACCAATCTCTTGGTAGTACGTTTATTTGATGTTTCTGTTAAATGTTTTGTCGAAAAATAACCAGGAAAAATAATTTCTTTGGTTAATCTAATAATCTTTCTTACTTCTCCGTTTTGAGGAATTCTACAAGAACAATGATCTTTTTTTATCGTTGTTTCCTGGTAAGATTTTAATATGGCTTTGATTGGTTTTTCTGTTTTTTTCATTAGCCACCTCCATTCATTATTATATCATAAAAAAAACCTCTGCGTTTAAATACGCAAAGGTAAGTTTTCAAATATTTTATTTAATTCTTTTTTTGATTTCTCTCCAACAATCCTTAATATCTCCTTATCATTATCATATATAATGACTACTGGTAAGATATCGCCAATATGATAAGCATCAATGTCATCTTCATCAAAATCTAGATCAAGGACTGAATCTATTCCTAGATTTTTAAACCATTGATCATATCTATTTCTCATCACTAAACAAGACATACACCATAAAGCACTGACTCTAACGACTTTCATGATAATCACCTAATACTTCTATGAATGAATAAAGTTCTTTTTTTGTTGTTAAATGTGATAAAGATATTCTTAACGAAGAGACACTTCTTTGATTATCTCCAGTTAATTCTTTAACCACTTTTGAGATTGCTTGTTCAGAAGAACATGCGGAAGTTGTTGAAACATATATATGACGATCAGATAAGTACTTTTGCATTTCTAATCCTCTTGTTTTAATAAAAGATATATTGATTATATGTGGCACAGATAAATGGTTAGAATTAATCAAGACACCGTCAATATCTTTTAATTTTGTTATGAAATCATCTTTTAATTCTTGTATATAAGTCAATTTTTTTTCAAAATCTAAGTATGCTT
>CAYWUZ010000016.1:0-36886 GCA_964461565.1 uncultured Candidatus Izemoplasmatales bacterium
CAACCCATATATGGTTGAAGTGGTTTTCGAAAAAGTCAAAAATATTAAATTTATATAAAGAATAAAAGTCATATATTCTAAAATATTGACTATTATTTATATTATTATCTTTATTTAGAATGCAATAGACTAATTAAGTGATTCAAGGAAATTGTATCATTTTATATTTAATATTATATAGTGACAAAAATAATAACCTATGATAAAATTTCTATTGATTTATGAAGTTGATTTTAAGTTGGATATAATCTCTATATTTAGTATGACTTTAAATTATATCTTTATGATGATATGTGAGATTTAATTATAAATCTTTAATCAAGGGTGAACAAATGGAAAAATACTTTAAAAGATTCCATGTAGTAATGATTAATTCTGCTTTATTCTTGAATTTATTTTTTGCTATTCATTATTTCTTTAGAAACGATCCTATTTCATCAATTATAATACCAATATATTTTTTATTTTTTATATTTATTTGTTTTCCTTTTTTTATATCAAAAAAACTTAAAATAGATGGACGATTGCATTTGTTTTGGATATTAGCTAGTGCACTTTTGTTTGTTTATATTTTTCAAGCATATCAAGTGAATCTTGTTATCAATGACTATTTATATATTATAACTTCGATATTGTTGATTTCAATATTCGTATCTTTAACTCGTTTTGAGAAACTATCTAAAAAAGCACACTTTATATCCATATTTTTATATTTAATCTTATTTATAGGTGTCTTTCTCTTAGCTAGATACTTAATAAATCAACCTTATATGTGGTTATTTGTCTTGTTGATGTTTAAATATATTCCATATGTTGGTGCTTATCATGTTTCTAAAGCATATTCATTGTCTTTTGAAAAAATATTCTTTTTGATTATTTTTCTTCCGTTCTTAATAGTACTAAACACTTATACAAGGATTACTGGAACATTAGATCTAATATCGATTAAGGATTTAATTTATGATAAAGAAAAAGAGGAGTCATATATTGTTAATTAAACAATATATAGGATTATATTATGAAACATATTTTAGTGAGTGCAGACTCAAAACCAAGTGTATATTTAGTTCCAGATATTGTTGCAGATAATCTAAGAGATTTTTGTTTAGATTTTTTAAGTGATTTATATAATATGGAGAATGATCGTGATCTAGAAATTATCGATAATGAACATGTAACAAGTGATGATGAATCTACTCTATGTTTTGATGAAACTGGTTTTATCTACTGGTTAAATCAATATAAATTTCCTGATGAACCTTCAATGTTTGTGGAAACTTTGGATTGGGAAGCATTTGAAGGTGTTTTACCAGAAAATTATAAATCGTGTCCTTGGTTTAATTTCTAGGAATCAACTTTTTTAGATTATAATTATTTTGGATTAACAAAAAAAAGACTCAAATTGAGTCTTTTTGTATATTTCAAACCTATATTTTATTAATCATTCTTATATGATTAATTTCTTATTATAATAAATGATAAGTAAACTAAGTAAACTATAACAAGCAATAATCCTTCGATTTTATTGATTTTACGTTTATGAGTTGTTGAAAAAATTAATAAGACGAATGTTAAAGCAATCATTATAATGATGTCGAAAATAATTTTTGTTTCAATGATTAAAGGAGATATCGTCGCAGAGATTCCTAAAACGAACAAAGTGTTGAAAATGTTACTTCCAATAATATTTCCAAGAGCGATTTCGCTCTCTTTTTTTAAAGCAGCAGTAATGGCTGTGACTAATTCTGGTAAAGATGTACCAATAGCAACTATGGTTAAACCAACCAATGTTTCGCTCATTCCTAATGATAAAGCGATTGATTGGCTTTCTCTAACAACTAACCAACCTCCAAAAATAACTCCAGTTAAACCAAGGATTGTTCGGATACTATCTTTTTTGATGTTTACGTTTAAGTTATCTTTTTCTATCAAGTACTTTCCATTGGTCTGACTTTTTAAAGCTACTTCAATAATGTAATAGAGGAAGACACTAAAAAACGCTAATAAGATTAATCCATCTGCTCTAGAAACAGAATTAACTAAAGTATTTTGTAAACTTTGATCGAGGACCAAAATTAATAAAGCAATACTTGCTAGTAAAGCGAGAGGAATTTCTTTAATGATTGTCGCTTTTTGAACTTTGAGTGGAAAGATAAAAGCAGTTAAACCAATAATTAATGAAATATTGATTAAATTAGATCCAACAATATTTCCTACAGAAATACTTTCATTTCCGTTAATCGCCGCTGAAATACTAACAGCTGCCTCAGGCGCGCTTGTTCCAAAAGCAACAATGGTTAAACCAATAATAATTGGTGGAATTTTAAAATACCTAGCCAAACCACTTGAACCACTGACAAATAAGTCTGCACCTTTAATTAATATAACAAAACCTACAATTAATAATATATATGACATAATTTCCCCCGTATTATAATAAAAGACCATTAACATGTATCGTTAATGGTCTTACACTTTGTTGGACAAAGGATAAAGCCAGATCAATTTGATCGGGTGTTGACTTTATCACCTATAAAAGGCTGTTACTCCCCATTATGAAAGCGAAATTATTATAACATAATTATAATTGAGTCTCAAGAGTATTGATTATTATTTTACTTCCACTTTATCTTTAGGAAGACATAGATTAAGAATAATACCTAAAATAGCTGCAAAACTCATTCCAGTTATATCAGATGCTTCGTTAATCGGAATGACTGCACCACCTAGACCAACAACAAGCATTGTAGATGCGATAATGATGTTTCTCATGCTTGACATATTGGTTTTTGATTTAATCAGCACTTTGATACCATTACTTGCGATTAAACCATAAAGAATGATTGTCATGCCACCAAGAACAGCTTCTGGAATGCTGCCAATAAATGCTTGAATATATCCGAAGAATCCAAGTGAGATAGCGATAATAGCCGCAAGACCAACAACATAAACGCTACCTACTCTAGTCATTGCGACAACACCTGTGTTTTCTCCATAAGTTGTGTTTGCTGGCCCGCCGATAGCTGCACTAACAAATGTTGCGATTCCATCACCTGTTAAAGTATTCTTTAATCCTGGATCTTTTAAGAAATCTCTTTGAGTGATTTCTCCTAAAACAATATGGTCACCTATATGTTCAGATATAGTAACAAAAGCAATTGGTAAGAATAATAATGCCGCACTAAAATCTAGTTTATAAGTTCCTAAGAATTGGAAATTCGGTACTTGGAAAAATGCAATATCTGTAAATACTTCTTTTATATCGACAATTCCAAATACAATAGAAGCAATGTATCCAACGACTATAGCTATAATGAAAGGAATGATTCTATAGAATCCTTTTCCAAATATGCTGATGATGACAATGGTAATGAATGTGATGGTTGCGACTAGAATAGAATTGAAATCTTTACTTCCATCTAAACCAGCATAACCAATTGCAATCGGTGCTAGATATAATCCGATAATCACAATCATTGGACCTATAACAATTGGTGGTAATAATTTATTAATCCAATTGCTGCCAAATATTCTAATAATGAATGCAACGATAACATAGACAATCCCAACAAGCATTAAACCAACATAAGCAGAATCATAACCTGATGTTTCTCCGGCTAAACTGATTGCTCCAATATAGGCAAAACTTGAACCTAAATAGACTGGGACTTTACCCTTGGTCATTAGAATGTAAATGAGTGTTCCAATACCACTCGCAACTAAAGCAACACTGTGATCTAGCCCAGTGATGATTGGAACTAAAATTGTAGCTCCAAACATTGCGAATACATGTTGAAAACTTAGAATTATCCATTGAGTGATTGATGATGGTTTTTCTTGAATATCGATGATTAAATTGTTTTCCATTTGAACCCTTCTTTCTTTTTTTTATTTAATTTATATAAAGAAACGATTTTGTTTCTCTAAATACAAGAATATAGTTATATAAAAAAAACACCCTTTTCCAAATCAACTGAATTTGATGTGAATCAAATATAATTGTTTTGGAA
Source organism: uncultured Candidatus Izemoplasmatales bacterium (assembly GCA_964461565.1). GTDB lineage: Bacteria > Bacillota_I > Bacilli_A > Izemoplasmatales > Hujiaoplasmataceae > Hujiaoplasma. The sequence continues at coordinate 4,011 of CAYWUZ010000016.1, forward strand.
AAAAGTGTTTTTCAGAAATATTAAAATGTGAAAGAAATAAGTTGAAGATAGATACATTAGGTGAGAAAACGACTAAGGATTTGAAAGAACTAAATACTTTTTCTTTGTGTCTAAATTCGAAAGAGAAAAATTTAGTAAGAAGTGAGGGAGATAGTAATGGATAGATATGATGTTTTTTTATTTTATGTTTGTTGAGATGAGTTCTAACAATGAGCATAAAAAAATTCTCCTTTTTTTGATATGGTTGCATCACATACAAAAAGGAGAATCATCTCTATGTAGATTATAAGTATTATAGTCCCATTATTTACGGAATGGGGTAGAAACGATTGAACCTTAACTTCAATCATATATAATACAACCTTACCTATTATGCTAACAAAGTCGAAATAAAATATCAAGCATTATTTTTAAAATTTAAATTTTTTAAATAAAATTGGGTAAAGCCCTATACCAACTACGACCATAATCATATATCGAATAAAGTCTAAAAGAACAGCTAATAAAGATAAGAATAACTGATCTGTTAAGTTTTCTGAATCAACAATCAAAGAGAAAACTTCACTTAGAATGATTCTTACAAGCATCACAATACCAATACCTAGTATAAATCTAAATACATTTTTTAATAAGTTCTTATGAATAGAAAACTTAACATATTTTTGTTCGATTTCGATACCGATAATAAAACCAATTAAAGCACCAATCATTTTAGCAATTGTTTCTAGATTGTAAAAGAATGAATCACCGTCGAATCCTGTATCAGTTTGTGCTATAAATAAATGAACAACCATTAAAGTAATAAAAGAAACAAAAGCGATAACACCAATACCTCTATATATTTTTCCTGGGTTACTTGATTTATTTAAAAAATAATTAAAAGTATAAACAATAATGATTGCTAAAAGCGCACCAACTAACACATCAGTTAAGTAATGAACACCGATATATAAACGACTAAAAGCAACTAAGACAGTTATAACAATCGCTGAGATAAACAAGTATTTCTTTTTAAAATAGTAAGATAAACCAAAGAAAGTGGTTGCTGCACTTTGAGTGTGTCCACTTGGCATTGCATAACTTGAAGATGTTTCCGGCCTTAAATTAGATATAGATTCATCTACTAGGAAAGGCCTTGGTCTAGCAATAATCACTTTTAAAATACTGTTAATTCCAATGGAAAGGAAAACTGTCATTGCTAATCTTTTTCCTATTTCTTTATTGATGGTCCAATAGATAAGTCCAAGAATACCAATGATAATCATTTCTTCACCAAAATAAGTAAAAAACTCAAATAAGAAATCTAAAAAAGAATTTCTAAAGTGTTGTAGCCATTTTATAATTTCAATTTCAAAAGCCATAAAGCCCTCCTTGTTAAAATCTATTTTATCATAGATTGTTGACTATATTGTATAAATATCGACTTATTTCATTTATAAATTGTGAATATTGTTACTTAAAATTCTAAATGCATTTTGTTGTTTAAGTGAATTCGTGATAAAATGAATTATAAAAATAATATATGGAGTTAATATGGAAAAATTCACTCAAGAAGTTGTTGATATCATTAAATCAATACCATCAGGAAAAGTAATGACTTACGGACAAATATCCTTTATTGCTGGCAATCCTTTTGGCGCAAGACAAGTAGCTCGAATATTACATACAATGACACCTAAAGAAAAACTACCTTGGCAAAGAGTCATCAACTCAAAAGGTGAAATATCATTAGGTGGGGAGTTAGGACTTATTCAAAAATCACTTCTTGTTGATGAAGGCATTGTATTTGTTAAAAACAAAATTAATTTAAAAATATATCAGTATCATTACGATTTATAAGGGGAGTTGGATGAATGAAAATCATAGATTATTTTACACCTAAATCACCAGTTTATTCTGGAAAACATCAAAATAAAGAAACAGTCATAAGACACTTTCATTATAATGACCAAGAAGTCATCGAATCAAATTCCTTTGATGTTATGTCTGGATATAAAAGTTATATTCAAGTCACTGGCTTATCGAATATTAAAAAAATAGAAGAGTTAAAAACAATATTTAACATCGATTCACTTATTTTTGAAGATATTTTTAATGTAACACAAAGAGAAAAGATAGATATTAAGGATGATTATATATTTAGTGTTATTCATGGATTGTTCTTGAAAGATAATATATACAAGAAAGAATATATGAGTATGTTATGTATAGAAAACTTAGTTGTTAGTTTTCATGAAGTTGAACCATGGTTTTTAGAAGCTACGATTAATGCATTGGATACATATCCTGACTTAAGAGAGAAATCAAGTGATTTTTTATATTATCATATTCTTGACTTAATAACAGATAATCACATTGATGTATTTGATCATTTAAATGATCAAATTAATCAGTTTGAAGATGTTACTTTAAATGAACAAGTACTACCTCAAGAAGAGTTTTATCGAGCAAGGAAATCATTTGTTAGATTAAAAAATAATGTATTTTACTTATTGGAACATCTTGAAAAGTTTTTTATTCAAGGACATGCTTTTATTAAAGTTGAAAATCACGACTATTTTAATGATTTAATTGACCATTTAAAAAGATTAGATTCACAAATCAATTTAGCAAGAGAAAATCTAAGAAACTTAGTTGATGTGAATATCAATAATCAATCAAATAAGATGAATCAAATCATGATGACTTTAACTTTGTTCTCAGCTATATTTATTCCTTTATCATTTTTAACTGGATTTTTTGGAATGAATTTTATTCATTTTGAATTATTAAAATATGAACATGCAATTTTATTGTTTGTTGGATTTTGTGTTTTGTTAATTGGTTTTATGATTTGGTTTTTTAAAAGAAGACATTGGTTGTAAAATTTTAAGGAGGTTTAAGTATGAGTAATTCTTATGAATCTTGGAGTAAAAATGAATTGATTGATTATATTGGTCAGTTAAATAACCAAATAGATGATTTTTTAAAAAGAGAAGATCATCAATTTTTCGTCCAGTTTAAATGGGCGGGAAATTTAGGCCAATGGTATTGGTATATTAAAGATAACCGAGTCTTGTTTAATAACAAGAAAGTTGAAACATTAGGCTATGATCCAAATGTTGTTGGTGAAGTAGGATTTGAGTTCTTTACCAACAAGATTCATCCAGATGATTATGAACGTGTCATGGATAATATGCGTGATCATATGTACGGAAGAACTGAAGCTTACGAAATAGAATATCGTATACAACATAAAGAAGGACATTATATTTGGTTTTATGATCGCGGAACAGTCACTAAAAGAAATGATTCAGGCCAACCAATTTTATTACAAGGTGTTGTATTTGATATTACAGAAAGCAAAAAAATGGAAGAACAATTAAGATATTTATCTGAACGTGACTCGCTCACGAATGTATTTAATAGAAGAACGATGTACAAAAAATTAGAACAACTCATTCACACTCATGTCAATTATAAGGAACCATTTTCAATGATTATGTTTGATATCGATCACTTTAAATTAGTTAATGATCAATTTGGACATTTAGTTGGAGATGATGTCTTAAGAAAACTAACTGAATTAGTTATTGAAGATAAACGCTCGAATGACATTGTCTGTCGATATGGGGGAGAAGAGTTCTTTTTGTTATTGCCAGACACTGATTTAGAAGGTGCGGTTAAAGTCGCAAAAAGGCTACATAAAATCATTAAGCGATTGACTATTCCAAAAGTAGGAAACATCACTGTTAGTATTGGGGTTGTTGAACATCAAATGGACGAATCAATTGATCAAGTTGTTAAACGTGTGGATGATTTAATGTATGAAGCAAAACAAGCTGGAAGAGATACAATCAAATTTTAGAGTGGAAACACTCTTTTTTTGAGTACTAAGGTTTGTTATAATAAGCATAGGGAGTGATCAGGATGAATGACTGGTTTAAAAAAATAGATAGAACAAATACTGATTCAATTAAATGGCAACTTGCAAAAGAAGCTTGTAATCAAGATGAATGTTTTACATTCAATATTGCGGATAGTGATTATGAAACAGCGCCTGTAGTTAAGAAAGCGCTTATTGAAAGAGTCAAGCATGGGGCATTTGGCTATGCCACTACTGGAAAAGAATATGAAGAGATTATTATAAATTGGTACTATAATCAATATGGTGTGTCTATTGAAAAAGAATCAATCATTACAGCACCTACAGTTCTAAATGCAATCAGTGTCATCATAAACTTATTAACAAAAGAAGAAGATGAAATACTAATCCAAACGCCAGTTTATCATATGTTTAGAACTGTGATTGAAGATAATCATCGAAAAGTAATAGATAATACCTTGATTGATAAAGATAACTCTTATCAAATTGATTTTAATGATTTAGAAAGCACATTTGCTAAAGGTGTTAAAGTTTTTGTTTTCTGTAATCCACATAATCCAGTAGCTAGGGTCTGGAAAGAAGAAGAACTTGATCGATTAGTTAGTCTTGCAAAAAAATATGATGTATTGATCATTTCTGATGAAATTCATTCAGATATTATTATGCCTGGTTATACCTTTACTTCGATGTCTAAATACTTCAATATATATAATCAAATTATAATTATATCAGCGCCTACAAAAGTATTTAACATAGCAGGTTTACAAATAGCTCAAATCATCGTTATGGATAAACAACTTAATAAACTCATTAAAAATGCATATCAAAAATTACATTTATCAACGCCAAACCTTTTAGCTGTGACAGCGTTAAAAACTGCTTATCAAAATGGTTATGAGTGGTTAATAGCACAAAATAGCCATATTCATGATAATTATAATTTATTAAAGGAATCTCTAAGTAAGTATGGAATGATGTTTACTGTCTATCCTTTAGAAGGAACATACTTGGCTTGGATAAAGGTGAATATATCTAATAAAACAACCGAACAATTTGTTAATGAATTGACTGATAAAGGTGTGTTTGTAACAGACGGAAGTAAATTTGGACATAGTAAGGATTTTATTAGAATAAGCTTAGCTTGTTCTGACGAACAACTTTTATCTGGATTAGCAATTATAGAAACATACTTAAATAAACTATAAAAAAAAGCCGATAATTCGGCTTTTAATTTGAAAAAATAATTAGTCTTTGATTGATAGATAAATTTTTAAAATTATAAGTGATTTTTATGAATTCTAATGTTTTTCTTGTATAGAATATTATATGCGTTTCATCGTTCTTGTAGTACCACTGATCAAATTGAATTTGATTATCATATAAATCAGTCATAAATATCCATTGGCCATTTGGTTTTATGGATTTTTTTAATTGCTTAAATTCCTTTTTAGGATGATTAAAATGTTCAATCACTTCACAAGCGATAATATAATCATATTGATGATTTAAAACTTCTTGATTCGGGTGATAATGAGGATCATATTGAATGATAGAATAGCCTTTTTCAGATAATAATTTGGATATCACTGGACCCGGTCCAGCTCCAAAATCAAGTCCCTCAGCGTCTTTTTTAAAATGAGTAAGAACATAGTTTGTAATAGGTGAAACAAATTTTTGATAGCCTAAATCTAAAACATCATTATTATGAGAATCATATCTTATTTTCTCTTTTATCGGATTGAGTATTTGAGACTCTTCAAGTTGAATAGAATCGCACTGATGACACCGGTAATAATTTTTGTTTCTAGTATTTGTAAAAAATACCATTTCATTACCGCATAGTCTGCATAGATGGGTCATAGAGTATCCTTTCTAGAGATTACTTTTTTTAGAATATAATTTCATGAATAACGTTACGAAAATTAAATTATAGATAACTCCTAATATGAAATAAATAGTAAAAGTAAAATTCACATCTATCGTTGGCAATAATTCGATTTGTATTAATCTAGCTGACCAAAAACCTGGAGCGAAAACAAGAAATACTTCCTGCCATGATTGGACAAAGAATGCAATTACTGGGAAAGCGAGTATTAAAGCTGACATTTTCATAATTACAAATCCTTCAACTTTATTTGTCGCAAAACTATTAATGATTAAAGCGACACCTGGTGCTTGTAAAGCACCCAATAATGATATTAAAAGTATGGTTAAAATTGATGCGCCAGGAAGAAAATTTGTTGTAAATATAATGATAATTGTTGCGATAAAACCAAAGATAAAACTAATCAAAAGTTTGAAAGCAACATAAGCTTTAACTGAAATTGGTGTGACTTTTAGACTGAGCAATACAGAATCATCTTTATCATCTAACAATGTAAAGGCAGTTATTGCGCCAAAGATAAAACCAGTCATTAAAATAAATATCATTGATATGATTTCAGGAACAAGTGAAGTAGCGGATACCTGTTCATCTAAATAAGGAATTAAAAAGTACCCTACAATTCCGAGTATGACTGGATATACCATAAAAAATAGATACATTGAATCTCTTGATATGTTTTTTAATTCGGCCTTTATAATTAATTTAAACATTTTTACACCCCACTTATTGAAATGGCGTAGTTTTTAAAGTTTCTTAAGACTAAGTATTTATATATTAAAATTCCACTTGCTAATAAATAGATAAAACTAAAATAATATTGCCAATTCAAATCTATCGGTTTAAAACCGTTAGTAATAATCACATTCGCTGATTGTATTGGATTTAATAAAAATATATATTCCCAAAACTCTCCTTTTATGATGCCAAGCATTAATAACATGGTAGGAATCAACAAAGCGAAAGATATAAACATAACTGTCATTAACAAATATTTAAAGTCTTTTTGATAATATGATAATAATAAACCTATAGTAGTAAAATATAAAGTTGATAGAATAATTGCTATAGCAATCAGAAAATAATTGATTTGAACATCTTTCAAAAATACAAATACAATGATGATTAATGAAGTAGATATAAAATTATGAATGGTATTTGATAAAATTTTTGATAATATCATTTCAGAGTTTGTTGATGGCGTTACAAGCATTGAAGACATTGTAGATTCTTTTTTCTCAAAAAACATAACACTTCCGATATAAAGTAAACTCATCATCGTTGCATCAACCAATATAAGCACTGGTAATAGACTATTAAAAATATCACCTTCAACAAAATATAAAACAACTGACCAAATAAGCGCTATGAGTAAGCTAATAGAAGTGACTTTGTATTTATGTAATCTTATCAATTCGCCTTTAATCAAATAGATGAGTCTATTTGTTTTCATTTAAAGTCACCCCAGTTACTTTAATGAATATATCTTCTAAGGTTGTTTCTCCACTATGAATGGTTTCAATGTTATTTTCTTTAATAATATTTAAGAATATTTCATTTTGACCAATATTCTCCATTGAGAATTCTTCTTGAATTAATTTTTTATCTTTTTTGTATTCAACTTTAATTGTACGTTCTCCATAACGAATTTTTAAATTTCTAGGAGTGTCAATTTCTTTGATTTCCCCATTAACGATAAAAGCAACACGATCACATAGTTGATCAATATCAGACATGATATGAGAAGTGATAAATACAGTTCCTCCAGATTCTCTGAATTCGCGGATTAAATCTTTTAATATTTTAGCGTTTGTTGGATCTAAACCATTGGTTGGTTCATCTAAAAACAACATTGTTGGAGAATTTAGTAAAGCACGAACAATATTTAAACGAATTTTCATTCCTTTTGAATATTCCGCAACCATTTTATCTTTATCTTCCCATAAACCTACACGTTTCATTAAAGTTTCAACATCAGCTTTTCTTTGATATAGATTTTGAAAGAATTTAATATTTTCCATAGCTGTCATTTTTGAAAAATGAATCGGCATTTCAAAACTTACTCCGATATCTTCAAAGAATTCTTGACCATATTCTTTTAAATTTTTACCTTTGTAAAATATATTTCCTTGGTAATCTTCTAAAATCTTAATAATTATTTTTTGTGTTGTGCTTTTTCCAGCGCCGCTTGGCCCTAGAAAACCAAATATTTCACCTTCATGAATATCAAAGTGAATGCCTTTTATTACGTTTTCTTTGTTTGATTTGTACTTAAATTTTAAATCTTGGACTTCAAAAATTTTATTCATTATTTTCAACACCCTTCCTTAGAATATCTAATATATGATGTATATTCTCAGTCATTTTAATATAAGATTGTTTTGGGTTTGTTATATCTAAATCATTGATTGTTACATTGGTGGTTAACTCACTAATCATTTTAGCGAGCGTTTGAGCATGGATATCTTTTCTCAATAAACCAAGTGATTGATCTTTCTTAATCAAATTTGCATAATAGTCTATAGCGAAACTCATATTTTCTTTCATGAGTTCTTCATAAATATCATTTTGGTTATGAAGAAGTTTATCAAAGACCATCACGTATTTTGGATGATCAATTGCGAAGATAACTCCAAGGTTATATAACTTTTCTACTAAGTCTAAAAATTTTAAATCACTACGATTAAATGCATCTGTGAGATACTCAAGTTTAGTTTGTTTAATGATTTCAATTAAATAGAAGTATAAGTCTTTTTTGTCTTCAAAGTATTGGTAAAAACTTCCTCTTGGAATATCAGATTTCTTGATGATATCTGATAAGTTAACTTGTTCATAAATCTTCTGAGAAAATTCATCCAGTGATGCTTTAATAATCCTTTGTTGTTTTGTATTATCTAAATTATAGAATGTTTGTTTTGGCATAATATCACCTCATATGACAACCTTGTCATAATTATATTCTGTTTTAATAAATTTGTCAATATAAAAATAAAAGAACACTATTTACAAGTGTTCTTTATGTATTCATCAATTTGTTTGGCTGCGCATTTTCCTGCGCCCATAGCTTCGATAACAGTAGCGGCTCCAGTCACAATATCTCCTCCTGCAAAAACGCCAGGAATAGAAGTTTGACAGCCTGTGACTGTGATTCTTCCTTTTGAATCAGTGTGTAAATTTTCTGTGTGATTTTTAAGGATTGGGTTAGGACTTTGTCCAATCGCAATGATACATGAATCTATATCAATAGTAACATACTCGTTCGTTGGAAGAGGTTTTCTTCTACCTGAGGAATCTGTTTCGCCAAGTTTCATAATTTCTGCTTTAATCGATTTAACTTTATAGTTTTCACCAATTAATTCAACAGGGTTTAGTAATAGTTTAAATCCAATACCTTCTTCAATAGCGTGCTCTATTTCTTCGTGTCTTGCCGGTAAAGCATCCATATCTCTTCGATATAAGATAAAAACATTTTCTGACCCAAGTCTTTTTGCGACTCTCGCTGCGTCCATGGCGACATTACCACCGCCGACAACACATACATTTTTTCCGACTTTAATCGGGGTCGGATGATGAGGGAAGTCATATGCTTTCATTAAATTGACTCTAGTTAAAAACTCATTGGCATAGTAGACACCATTTAAGTTTTCACCATGAATATTTAGACTGTTTGGCAATCCTGCACCTGTTGATATGAAGATGGCTTTATAATCATACTCATCAAATAGTTGATCGACGGTTAATGTTTTTCCAATAATAATATTTTTATAGAAATGAATGCCAAGGGATTCTAATCTAAAGATTTCTTGATCAACTATTTTTTTAGGTAGTCTAAACTCAGGGATACCATATCTTAAAACACCACCATAATCATGTAAAGCTTCATATACATCGGTCGTGTATCCAAGTCTTCGAATACTCGCCGCGAAACTAAGTCCGGCAGGTCCACTCCCAACGACGGCTACTTTCTGATGGTTATCAATGATATTTTCTTTTTTAAATAAGTTGTGTTCTAAACTATAATCACCTAAGAATCTTTCTAAAGCACCTATAGAAACAGGTTCGAATTTAATGCCTAAGATACAATCACCTTCACATTGGTTTTCTTGAGGACACACTCGACCACAAACACTTGGAAGAATATTATCTTCATAGATTGTTTGATATGCATTTTCATAATCTTCTTGAATAATTTCTTTAATGAATTTAGGGATATTGATATTAACCGGACAGGCTTTAACACATCTAGGGTCTTTACAATCAAGACAACGACTTGCTTCAAATTGAACCTGCTTTAAATCAAAACCTAGTGCTACCTCATTAAAATTTTTATTTCTGATATCTTTATCCTGTAAAGGCATGATTTGTCGACTATTCATCATGGTCTCCGATTTTCATACGACATTGATGTTCTTCCTCTTTGTAATAGTTTTGTCTTTGTAAGAGTTCATCAAAGTCAATACCATCGGCTGGAAAATCAGGTCCATCGACACAAGCAAAGAAGTTTTTTCCATTGATACTAACCCGACAATTGCCGCACATACCTGTACCATCAATCATAATTGGATTCAATGATACTTCAGTTAAAATATCATATTGTTTATTGAGTAGATATGAATTTTTCATCATAATTAAAGGGCCGATAATGATTGATAAGTCATATTGGTTTTTCTCATATAGTTTTTTCATTACATCGGTGACAAATCCTTTTGTTCCAAGACTTCCGTCATCTGTAGATATATAAATATTCTCACAAAACTCTTTATATTTATCTAATAATATAAGGTGGTCTTTTGTTCTTCCACCAATAATCAAATCCACATGACAACCTATTTCTGCATAAGCTTTTAATTGAGGAAATAATGGGGCTGCGCCAACACCACCTGCGATACCAATGATGTGTTCATGGTATTCTATAGGTTTTGCTTTTCCAAGAGGGCCAACGACATCTTCAAGAAAATCGCCTTCTTGTTTTTGACTTAACTCTATGGTTGAAAAACCAAGTTTTTGATAAATAATTGTAATGGTTTCTTCATCTTTTTCAACAATCGTTAAAGGAATGCGTTCACTATCTTTATTCGTTCTAACAATCATGAAATGACCTGGTTTTGTATTTTTAGAAACCAGAGGTGCTTCAATAACCATCAGTTCAACATCTTGATTTAAGATTTCTTTTTTGCGTATTTTGTACATATCATCACCCTTTTAATAATTATACCAAATAATCTTTAACTTTAATAGAAAAAATCAGCTTAACACGAATGTTAAGCTGATTGACTTATTTTGCTAGGGCACCCATTGGGTCCCATGGTTTTAATATAATGGGTTTAGTGTCTAATGCTTTTAATTGAGAAGGATTAAAGTATTTCTTGTTAATGACTGCTTGATAAACAAATTTATCAAACCAAGTATCGCTTGCTAAATAATAGCCTTTTTTCCCATTTGAGTCTCCCCATGAATTTTCGATTTTCCATTTTGTTGGTAAATCGTTATTTAATGAAACACCGGTTAATACCATTGCATGATTCATTCTTGAGTGACTATAATCAAGCATTTCAGCTTTTGAAATATTTAAGTCCATATTTAGAATGTCATCATAATCAAAACGACCATCATCCCAAATTCCTGTATCTCGGTCTCCAAAGTATCCAACATCACATCCGAACCAAACAACCTCATCATCCATCTGTTTAATGATTAAGGATTTTAACTCGTCCATTGGCAAATTTAAATGATTGATTGGTTTTCCGTCAATGACATTTCCTAAATAGGCGATTCCATATGTTTGATAATATGGTTTATCATCTGTAGGAGAATGAATAATCGAAACATAATCATTTAAATCATTACCAACATATTCTTTATAAAATGTTTGTGGTGTCATGTCTTCGATTAAGAAATATTGTTTGTCTTTATCGACATATTCAAAGGAAAAAGACTTTGGTGGTAAGCCAAAAGAAGCAACCAATAATTTATAGAGTTCTTTAAGGGTTTGTTCTTTTAAGGCAGCTAATTGATCAACTTGACCAATTTGTCTTGCCTTTGAAGTATATTGTCTTAGTTTTGTATTGATAATGTTGTTTAAAGCATGAGTTATAGAACTGACTTTTGTTTCAACCATAGCTGATTTAGGAACGAGGCCATATTTTTCAATTAAAGAAACAAACATATCCCATTGTCCACCATCTTGAATGCCAACACTAAGGATATGTTGTAATGTACGATCATCCTTATCACAGGTTAAGAAATCATCAATACTTTCAATAAAGTAATTAATTTTTTCAAGTTTATCATAAAAAGCAACATAATTTTGTGAAAACTCAAATTCCTTTAAATTATATTTTTTAGCTATTCTTTCTCTTACAAAATTTAAACCAGCAAAAATCCAGCAACGACCTGTTTTTTCTTGGTTTGTGACAGGCAGTGTTTCAATATCTTTTGAAAAATTAAAAGTTGTTAGGCTAGATCTTTCTTGTTTGATTGCTATTTTTGATAGTTCATTTTCGACAAGAGCTCTTCTTAATGTTTTGTGTTGTAAATCATTTGATAATTGCTGATTCCATTCATTAATAAATTGATTGTTTATTTTTTTCATACGTTCACCTCTTTCATTCATTTTAACACAATAAAAGTAGAAGCTGTTGACTTCTACTTAAATATATTATTTAGTTCGTTCATTACCTACATAGAAAATAGCTAAAGTATCAACACCTGAATGAGCGCCGATAACAGGGCCTATTTCATTAATTAAGAAGTTTTCTTCAGTAAGGCCTAACTTTTCAATTAAGATATCTCTAACATAGATTGCATCTGGCAAATTATCACCATGAGAGATATAAATTTGATCTGTTCGTTCTTTATCGTATGTTTCTTCTAGACGTTTAATTAAATCATTTAGAGATTTGAAACGACCTCTTGCTTTACCATATACTTTTAATTTACCATCTAAAGACACATGTAATAAAGGTTTAATATTAATCATTTTACCTAAGATAAAAGAAGCATTTGATAAACGCCCACCTCTTTTTAAATGACCTAGGTCACTCACAGTAAAAAGATGACTAATATCTTTTTTAGTGTTTTCCACAAAATCAGCGACTTCAGTAATTGATTTGCCTTCTTGTCTTAATCGAGCGGCTTTAACAACCAACATACCTTGTCCCATAGAAGCAGATAATGAATCCAAGACAATAATTTTTCGATCAGGATATTCCTTTGACAATTCTTTTTGTGCGATTAAACAAGAATTGTAAGTGCCTGATAACTGACTTGAAAAAGCAATGAATAAAATATCTTCACCATTTTTCAAAATTGGTTCCATAATTTCAACGGCTTCTGCAGGATTTGCTTGTGCTGTGATTGCAGTCTCCTTTTCCCTCATTAAAGTATAAAACTGTTTTGGATTGATGTCCCGGTGATCAAGGAAGTTACTGTATTCTCTACCCTTTACTGTCACTTTTAAAGGTAAAATACTAATTTCTAATTCCTTGGCTAATGCATCAGGTAAATCAACACATGAATCTGAAAGAATCTTATACATTTGGTTCCCTCCTATTTTCCCATATATAATAACATTATCAATTAATGAGTTAAGTGTCAAGTTTATTTATCTTCAGTCACTTTATTTGAGATAAATCTTTACTTTTAGTATAATATTTAACGAGGTGATAAAATGAAGTTTCATTCATTAGAAATAAAAAAAGATATATTTTTTGTTGGAGCGGTTGATAAAGATTTACGTGTATTTGATATTATGATGGAAACAAAATATGGATCCACATATAATTCGTATTTAATCAAAGGAAGTAAAAAGACTGCTTTGATAGATACAGCGAAAGCACCGTTTAAAGAAGAGTTTCTTGAGAGAATTAAAGACATCATGGATATTAAAGATATTGATTATCTAATTATTAATCATGCAGAACCAGATCATTCTGGGACTGTTGTAGATTTGTTAGAAATTAATCCAAATATAGAAATTTTTTCATCAGGTCCGGGAAGAATGAATTTAAAAGCCATTGTGAATCAAGACGCAAGATTTAATATGGTTAAAGAAGGAGAAACCTTATCTTTAGGCGATAAAACATTAAGATTTACTTTACAGCCAAATCTTCATTGGCCAGATACGATGTTTACTTACTTAGAAGAAGATAATATTCTTTTTACTTGTGACTTCTTTGGAGCGCATTATGCTTTTGATGGAGTTATGGAAGATAAAATTCCTAATCAAAATAATTATGATGAAAGCATCAAACACTATTATGATTCTATTATGAGCCCTTTTCCTAAAGACGTAAGACGTGGTGTTCAAAAAATCAAAGAACTTAATCCAGATATGGTCGCTGTTTCACACGGCGCAGTGATTAAAAAAGACTATATAGGTAAGGTCATTGAATGGTATGAAGAATGGTCAAAAGAAAGACCAAAAAGAGAAAAACCTTTAATAGCTATTCCCTATGCTAGTGCATATAAATACACTAAAATTATGGCAGAAACGATAAAAGAAGGGATAGAAGAAGAATATAATGGTCAAGTAGATATTCAGTTATTTGATGTTATTGAAACTAAGACTGAAGAAATCGTTGACGTTATTAATATATCGGATGCTTTCTTAATTGGATCAGCTACTATCGTAAGAGACGCTGTTAAACCTATTTGGGATATTTTATCTTCATTAAATGTCGAAGTTGTTAAAGGCAAACTAGCCGCTGCATTTGGTTCATATGGATGGAGTGGAGAAGCAGTTAAGAATCTAACCGAACGATTAAATCAGTTGAAAACACATACATTAGAAGGCATTAAAATTAAGTTCAAACCTTCAGAAGATCAATTAACTGAAATTAAAGAATATGGAATTCAATTCGCAAAAGAATTAAAGAAATTAAAATAAACTAAAAGGCCAAGAATTTTCTTGACCTTTTTTTCTTAAAGAATATTAATTATTCGTTTTCATCTTCACTATCATCTTCAGGAATATAAAATTCAACTGGAGACGCTTCAGGTGTTGAAGTTTCTATTTTATCAATAAACATGATACCAAGTAAATGATCATATTCATGTTGGAATACGATACCAGGATAACCAGTTAATTTAATTTCTTTAAAAACAGTTTCTCCTGTTTTTAAATTGACAAAATGACCTTTAGCTCTTATTCTTTTTGATCTTAAAACAATACCTGTTGTGTCTTCATCAACTGATAAACAACCTTCACCACCAGGTAAATAAGTTTTTTTTTCAGAAAAAGAAATAATTTTAGGATTGACAATAGCGTATTGATGTAACTCTTCAAAATTCTCATCTAATGTCTTCATACAAAACATTTTTAATGATTGATTGATTTGAGGTGCGGCTAATCCAACACTTGGTCTTAAATCATATTGTTCGACTAAATCATCGTTTTGTGAGTTTTCAATATATTGCATCATTTCTCTTAAAATATTTAAATTTTCATCACTTAATGGTAATTCCACTTCTTTAGCGCGTAGTCTTAAAGTTGGATGACCATCTTGAATTATATCTTTCATTAATAACATCTTTATCACCACAATGATTATAGCACCATACAAAGAAAAAATAAAGTAATTCATGCTTGATTGATTGAAAATATTTGATATATATGATATATTATTAATAGTTGAAAAAGGTGGTATTTATGGTTAAGAGAAAAGGAATCGTTGTTTATTTTAAAAGCAACAAAGTATTAAAAATAATATCTGAATTTAAAATTAACATCACCTATATCAATAAACTTGGAAAGTATTTAACTGGTTACGTTGACGAAAGTCAATATGAAATCATAGAGAAAGAATTAAGGAAAATTAAACTCGTTAAGTATGTTGAAAGTTCTCGTGTTGATATGGAAGAATTAAGTTTTATTGGATAAGTTACCTGTCAAGTAAAAAACCTTGACAGGTTCTTTTTTTTATGATAATATTATGACGATAAAAAATTAATAGGAGGTATAGAAAATGGTAAAATTAAGATTGCAAAGATTTGGTACTAAAAAGAGACCATTCTACAGAGTTGTAGCTGCAGATTCAAGAAAAAAACGTGATGGTAGATATTTGGAAATCGTGGGAAGTTATGACCCAACAAGACAACCAGCATTTATCGATATAAACAATGAATTAGCAAAAAAATGGTTACACTTAGGTGCACAACCAACTGATACAGTTAAAAGTTTGTTTTCTAAAGCTGGTATTATGAGCGAATTCTTACTAGAAAAGAATAGCAAGTAGTAGGTATAACAATGGCGATAGATTTTGAAAAACTAGTTTTTGATTTAGTTATGCCATTAGTCATCCATCCAGAAGATCTTTTGGTAAAAAAATTCTCAGAAGATGAAGAATTGATTACCATTCAAGTTCTAGTGAACAAAGAAGATTTAGGTAGAGTGATTGGTAAGGGCGGACGTATTGCCAATGCCATTCGTACAATTTCATATGCAGCTGCATCTAAAATAGGAAAAAGAGTTAAAATTGATATCGATTCTTTTGAATAATGGAAAAAATCGGTATTAGTGCCTGTTTATTAGGTGTCAATTGTAAATATAATGGGAAACATAATTTAAACATTGATTTGTTTGAACAAATTAAAGGCAAAGAATTGATTTTGATTTGTCCAGAAGCTATGGGAGGATTAGGAACACCTAGAATTCCTTCTGAGATACAAGCTGATGGATCAATTATTAATCAAAACAACATAGATGTTACTGATGCTTTTAATTTAGGTAAAAACATAAGTCTTAAGAAACTTCAAGATAATCAATGTTCTCAAGTTATATTGAAAGATGGATCTCCGTCTTGTGGTTATAAAACCATTTATGATGGAAGCTTTACCAATAAAAAAATTAAAGGTCAAGGCGTAACAGCAAAATATTTAGTTAGTAATCATATTCAAATAATAGACATCGATTAAGCCAACTTTGTTGGCTTTTTTTCTATATGGCATTTTTTGTTCATTATGTGGTAAAATACTTGTATACGATAAAAAATAATGGAGACAATAAATGAATGTATATATTTGGATAATTTATATCATTGTTGCGATAATTTCGTTTCTACCAATAGCTAGAATCGATCTTTTTTCTGTCAGCAAAAAATATACATATTTTAAATATTTATCTATTTCATTATTTATCTGGTCATTAATTACTGGATTAAGGTTTGTTTTTAAAGACCCTAATATTCTCTATATAATGCTTTTATTGAAATATCCTTTAATATATTTTGTGACTGTGTCTACTTTTATTTCTTTTACGACTTATTTAAAAATGAAAATTCCTAAAATTCTTCAATTATTATTAGGCTTATTTTTAGTTGTTGAAATATTCATGGCTCTTACAAATCATTGGCACCAATTGTTCCTTGAAGTTGAACTCAGTCCAACCGTAACCGCTGATATGATTATTAATTCAAGTACAGGCGTTTTCTTCTTGATTCATACCTTAGTCTGTTATTTATTGTTGTTTATTTCAACATTATTAATATTTATCAAAATGTATGGCTCGATGAAAAAAAATAATGACTCTTTTCCGTTTATACTGATAGTTTTTACAATTATATTTGGAGTAGTCTTAAATTTTATTCAGGTCTTTGTTTATACATTTGTACTCGATCCATCATTTATTATTTACGTTGTATTCACTACAGTTATTTACTTTGTTTTTTATATCCGTGATGTTCGTCTTATATTAAAAATGAATAATAACAAGTTTATTTTAGACAATATTAGAGAGATGTATTTAATTGTTAATCATAACGATGAAGTTGTAAGTGCTTCAAAATCTTTGTTAGAACGTTTTAAAATAAAATTGGATGAATCTATTCCAATTAGTGATTTAATGAGTATAATAAAGAAAACAGCTGTTGTTTATAGTGATTCTAAAGATATAGATTATAGTCAAGACAAAATCTATATTCATATGAAAACTAAAGATATAAATATTCCGTTTCTTAAGTATCCTGGACATATGATTTTATTTTATGATGAGACGCAAATTCAAAAGTATATTCATGATATGGATTATGTTATGAATCATGATTTAATGACAGAAATTTATAATCGAAATTACTTAGAATCGATTAGAAGTAAATTTGATAAAACTGATAATTATACTTGTATTATATTTGATTTGGATGGACTCAAACTGTTTAATGACTATCTTGGACATAGAGCCGGAGATAAATTATTGAAGAGATTTGCTGATGAACTTAAAAGTCTTTGTGAAAAAGATAATAAATGTACAGCTATTCGAATGGGCGGAGATGAGTTCTTATTGATTGTTCGAGATAGTAATGAAAATGAGATTTTAAGGTTAATAGAGATTTTAAGGGTTAATACAGAATATAGTGATCCATTAAAGCATATTGGTTTTTCTTATGGATATCATACAAAAGTGGAAAACCAAACACTTTCTCAAGTGTTATCAAATGCAGATATAAAAATGTATCAAATGAAGTCAACGAGAGAAATTGTTAAGAAAGATTTAGAGTTGAAGTTAAAAAAAATAGCGACCTTTAAAGATTAATTGACAAATTGAGTGCTTCATTTATAATAGAAAAGGAATAAGGGGGATTTATGAAAAAATTAGGATTAATGGTTTGTACCAATTCAGCGATTGATTATATCGATCACGACATTGATGTCAGAGTGGTTCGCTCAACAATATTATTAGGTGATAATGAATATGTTGATTATGAAGAATTAACGGCTGATAAGTTTTATGACAAATTAGAAGAAAACCCAAGTTTGTTTCCAAAAACAGCGATGCCTTCAACAGGAAAAATGCTTGAGTTTTATCAAGCATTAAAAGATGAAGGGTGTGACACAATATTATTTGTGACTATATCTTCACAGATGAGCGGTATTTATAGTAATGCTATCATAGCTTCAAGAATGATTGAAGGTGTTGATATTCATGTTTTCGATTCTAAATCTGTTGGATATATTGAGTGTAAACTTATATTTACAGCTCACGAAGGTTATCTTGCAGGAAAATCTATTGAAGAAATTATTGAGGACTTAGAGTATATTAGAGATAATAATAAAATCTATTTCGCTGTGAGTGATTTAAGATATCTAGTTAAAAACGGACGTCTATCTAATGCACAAGCATTTATGGCGAATATATTAAAAATAAAACCTTTATTAGAGATTAATAAAGAAGGTAAAGTTGTTAGTATAGAGAAAATAAGAACATTTAAAAGTGCAGTTAATCGTGTGATTGAGAAGTTCTTGGAAGAAACGGAAAATATTGATGTAACTCCGTTTATCATCCATGCTAATAATCCTGAAACAGCACAGTTCGTCAGAGAAAAAGTATTAGAATTTAGACCAGTTTACAAAGATATTCCAGATTATTTATTAACGCCAGCTGTTGGTGCTCATTCAGGACCAAAAGCGATTACGATAGGATATATTAAGAATAGAAAGTAGTTTATATGATAAGTTCAGACGTTATAAGAGGACATATTGATACAATCACACTGAAACTCCTAATTGAAAAGGATATGTACGGTTATGAGTTGGTGAGTGTCATCAAAGATAGATCTAAAAATTTATTTAATATTAAAGAAGCGACACTTTATTCTGTGCTTCAAAGACTAGAAACAAGAGAATTAATTGTTTCTTATTTAGGCGAAAAAAGTTATGGAAGAAAGCGTCGCTATTATAAAATTACACCTTTAGGCAGAGCTTATTTTAAAGAAATGATAAAAGAGTGGAAAATACTTAAGGACATTATGCACAATATGTTAGGAGTTCAGGAAAATGAATAAAATTAAATCATTTATATCCAAACTTTTAAAAGATTATTTCAATGAAGAAGATAAAAAAGAATTAATTGATATTTTAACAATTTCTTTGGAAGAAAAAGTTGAAGATTTGGTTGAACAAGGAACGCCTAGAGATGAAGCTATTGAATTATCGATTAGAGAGTTTGGCGATACTGAAGATGTATTAAGTGCTTTTCCAAATCGACAAAAAAGAGTTAGTTTAATAAGAAAAAGAAAAAACCAACTCATATACTCAATTTGGGGTTATTTTATAATAGTAGGGTTAGCCATTTTTATTAACTTTACTTTTTATGAATTTTTTGCTAGAATATTATGGTTTGTGATTATCTGTTTAGCTTTGTTATTCTGGCCAATTACAATGATATATCGATATATGCTCGTTAAAAAGTAGGGGATTTGCGTGAAGACAAGAAAATTAGTTTTTTTAGCGATAATGATTGCAATATCCGTGGTATTAAGTATTGTAGAATCAATGATTTCTGTCATATTTATTCCAGGTGTTAAACTCGGGTTAGCCAATGTTATTACCTTAATTATATTGTTAACCTTTAGTGAAAAAGATGCATTCATTGTTGTTCTTGCTAGATTATTGATAGTAGCTTTAACATATAGCGGTTTATTTTCAAATTCATTTTGGATTTCTTTAAGTGGCGGTATGTTAGCAATCTTATCAATGATTCTCATTAAGAAATTTAATTTCTCTATCTATGGAATATCGGTTTTAGGGTCCACCATGCACATGGTTGGACAGGTATTGGCCGCAATGACCTTAGCGGATCCTGCGTTAGCAGTCATTCTTCCTTATCTTGTTATGTTGGCAGTGCCTACAGGGTTATTAACTGCTTACCTGGCTAAAAGAATTATTTATAGTTTAGAAGATCAATTTGAATATTTTGCAAAATAAAAATACCTTTGAAAAAATCAAAGGTATTATTTTTTTGTCTTATAATAAGGTGAAGTAATCCATAAAGTTTTCCGACATTCGAATGTCATCTTCACTAAAGTACCAAATAGCTTCTAAGCCTTCAATACTGTTAACATAAGCTAAAGCTTCTTCATATTCCATTAAGAATATCGCTGTAGAGAGAATATCAGATAAGCCAGTGTCTGTAGTAATGATTGAAACTGCGATAGCTTCTCCGCCAGGATAATTCGTTCTAGGGTCAATGATATGGTGGTAATAGGTTTCATCTGTCTCATCATTAAGGTTTCTAAAATATCGTTGATATGATCCACTCGTTACAACAGAGTATGTTGATTCAATTAAGGCTGCGCCATAATATGAGTTGTTTAATGGATTAAATGAAGGTGTTGTTAATCCAATAGCGAAATAATCACCGTTTGGATTAGAAATGTTTTTTCCACCAACTAATACATTTGATGCGCCTAAGTTTAGGATGTAATTCGCATTATATTCAGCTAAATATTCTTCAAGAATCATTGAAACATAACCTTTAGCGAAACCACCTAAATCTAATCCCATATTTTCTTTTAAAAACTCTATAGTAAGGTTTTCTTCGTTAAGAACAATATCATTAGGGTCAGTATTATAAGTTGCGTTAAGCGCTTCTTCACTAGGCAAAGGACAAGTGTCATAGAATAAACCTAGATCACAATTTTCGTTATAACGTGCATCATGCCATAGTTCTAAGACTGGTTGATAAGCGATATTAAATAATAAGGAACCACTGTCTGGATCAACATCTTGATTTTCAAGTGCATACTCGATGGCATCATAAAGTAATGGATCAATGACCATTGGTCCAGTGCTTCTGTTGATTGCATAGATATTATTGATACCTTCAAAGGCTTCATATGGGTCGAATAACTTATCGTACTCAAGGATAATATCTTCGATTGAATCAAATAATAAATCTAAATTTAAATTTGATTTTGAATCAATATAAAACGTTGAAGAAATCAAAGTATCAAAGGCATAAAACTCTTGTGTGCACTTATAAACACCATCAACTCTAGTAATTTCACAATAACTTGGAATTGGGGCTTCGGTTGTTTCTTCACCGCAACTGACAAAGATAAAACTTATCAAGATAAACATTAAAATGCTAGTAATTTTTTTCATTAGGTCTCCTTTATAATTTCTTTGAATAATAAGCAAAATATTATATAATAGATTGGTAAGTAGGTGATATCATCAAAAAGCGAGATATTGTACTGATTGTAATAATACTTTTATCAGCAATCCTCAGTACAGGGGTTCTAGGCATTATAGATAGAATCAATAGCACAGGTGAAACTTTTGCACAAGTAACTTATGCTGGAGAACCCATAATTAAAATAAATTTAAATAACCCTGAACAGTACCAAGTTTATGATACTGAATATAAAAGTCAAGTCAACACAGATTTAGCTAAAGAAGGTATTTTCTACGTTCCCGGCGATGTAACAAGTGATATGGAAGAACTATATAAAACCGATCAATACGCGAAAGATAATCAAATCGTTGGAATTAAACTGCAAGTTGAAGATGGTAAAATTTCTGTCTTATATCAAGAAAGCCCAAGAGATTTATGCCAGTTTGAACCACCTACTGATTCAAGTTTAAAACCAATTGTTTGTTTACCTAATAAGGTTGTTATTAGAATTATTACATCTGAAACAATTGATGATATTTATTTAGATGATGTATTGGAGTGATTATATGTTAGTTTTAGTTGAACAAGGTCCATTTTTAATCGCAAGAATTATTTTATTTTTTGTCGCAACGTATTTTATATTCATGGCTTTACAATCAATTGAGTTAAACAAAATTTTCAAAAAAAACTCAGCTGAAAATATTCGTTTTTTAATGATGGTTGTTTCCATGATTCTTGGCCATTTATTTGTCGATGCGATTATATCTTTGTTTGAAAATCTTAATGACTTACTTTAGTGTAAACACTTTTTTGATTTTCAATCACTAAAAGATCTTGATATTGATTTAAATTGTACAGTTGATTTCTAACGGTTTCTAATTGTGCTTCATAGACATAGAAATTAAAGTGAATATTTTCTGTATAATCAACTTTATCTAGTGTCGTATGTTCACGGATGTATCGTTCAATATCGCCTAAATGTTCATAATTTGTTTTTAAGGAACAATAGTATTGAGTCACTTTTTTAATTAAAGTGGCTTTTTTTATTGTTTCAGAAATCGTATGTGAGTAAGCTCTAATTAAACCACCTGAACCTAGTTTAGTGCCTCCAAAATAACGAACAACAATCGCTAAACAATCATATAAGTTATTTTTACTTAAAACATCAAGTATCGGATAACCGGCAGTGCGTTGAGGTTCGCCATCATCACTGGCTTTTTGATGAAACTCATCAATAATATAAGCATAAACATAGTGGTTAGCACCTGGATATTGATTTTTAACTTCAGTTAATAAATCATCTATTTGATCAACATCTTCAACATGATATAAAATCCCGATAAAACGTGATTTTTTTTCAATAAATTCAAACTCGGTTTTACCTAAAATAGATTGCATATCATCACCCAAAATATTATAACATATGTTGTTTTGATTATAAACTATTTTTATGTTTGGTGATTGTTGGAATCGATGGTCTTGTGATATAATAGAATGGGTGAAAATATGAAGAATTTAGTTCAAACCGGAAAAAAAATACTTCAAAAACTCAATGACTCTGGTTATGAGGCTTTTTTTGTAGGTGGCTATGTGAGGGATCAAATTCTTGGTATAAAATCTGATGATATTGATATTACGACAAATGCAAGACCTGAAACAATTGAAACCCTTTTTGAAAAAACAGTTCCAACTGGAAAGAAATATGGGACGATTACCGTGATATTGAATGGCTATAATTTTGAAGTGACTACCTATCGTGTTGACCATAATTATACAAATTATCGTCAACCTGAAAAAGTTGAATTTTCAAGTGAACTGATAGAAGATTTAGTAAGAAGAGATTTTACCATCAATGCATTAGCGATGGATATAAGTGGGTCCATTGTTGATTATTTCCAAGGACAAACTGATATTGATAATCAATTAATTAAAGCGATTCAAGATCCATATAAACGATTTAAAGAAGATGCTTTAAGAATTCTAAGAGCTATCAGATTTGTTGGAAAACTTGGTTTCACTATTGAAAAAGATACGATGAAAGCAATGATTGAAGATGTTCATCTATTAGATCAATTACCAACAGAGAGAATTATCAAAGAACTCTCATTAGTTTTAAAACAACCCAAGATACGGCAAGTCTATAAAATTATTCAAGATATTCATTTAGGGGATGTGTTTATTGAATTAAGTCAAGGTTTTAGGTTATTAGAAAACACTGATTTAACTATTTCTATTGAAGAACTATTTGCCCTATCAATGTATCCTAATTCGCAAGTAAATCATGAAAAGTGGCGGTTTTCTAAAAATCAATTTAGTCGTATTGAAACAATTTTAGATTTGATGAATTTATTAAAAAACCAAACTATATCACCTGTGGATGCATATCGTTTTAAAGAAAAAGATTTATTATCAGCGGATTATTTATTAACTCATTTTTTTAATTATACTTCGCAAAATGAACTTATTAAAGATACTTATAATCATTTAATTATCAAAAACTATAATGAATTACTCATTAAGGGTGAAGAGATTAAAGATATGGTTGAACATGCAAAGAATATTGGAATGATTATAGATAAACTTATCGAAGAAGTTTTATTGGATAAAATAGACAATAAAAAAGATGTCTTACTTAAACGTGCAAAAGAACTCGCGGAGGAACTTTAATGAAACAAACAAAATTTAGTGCTTACTTAGATGATACAGATATTGTGACTGTGATTGTTGATCAATTGTTTTATCACGATGAAGGTCAACTATCTATTTACCATAATAAAGAATTAATAGACTTTGAAAAACATACCGAGAATCTTTATGACGGTATTTACAAACTAACCTTAAGAGTTTCAAAACCAGTTGATCTTAAAGAAGAATGGAAAATGACACTTGATGAATCAATTGAAACAGAAATATTAAGTGGAAAAGTTGTTCGAACCAAATCATTTATTCGAGAGAATGATTATCAAGGAGATGATTTAGGTATTGAATACCATCAAGATTATACGGTATTTAAATTATGGGCACCTATTGCTAAAAGAGTTAACTTATTATTAGAGAACCTTAATGGTCATAAAGAATCTTTTTCATTAGATTATAATCAACAAGGTGTTTGGTCTTTAAAAATAGATGGTGATTTAAATAATCATGCCTATATCTATCAAGTTTACGTCAATGGTGGCTGGAAACTTGTTAAAGACCCTTATGCTATTGCTTCAAATGCCAATGGTGAGATGGCATACGTTATTGACGTATTTCAAACTAAACCAATGATCAATCAATATAAACAAGCTCAAACACCGATTATTTATGAAGTGAGTGTTAGAGATTTTTCTTCAAATAATGAAATTCACTTTAATCATCCTAAAAAATATTTAGGAATGATTGAAGAAAACTTAAAAACAAAAAACAATCATCCAATTGGTTTTGATTACGTGAAATCATTAGGTATAACACATATTCAGTTAATGCCAGTGTATGATTTTACCGGTGTCAATGAGTTAAAGCCAAATGAGTTATATAATTGGGGTTATAACCCTAGTCAATACTTTGTTCCAGAAGGGTCATTTACAGATCAGCCAAATCATCCATATAAACGGATTGATGATTTAAAAACTTTAATTGATACATATCACCAAAACAATCTAGGAGTGATTATGGATGTTGTCTACAATCATGTGGATGAATATCAATTATTTCCTTATGAAATATTAGTACCAGGATATTCATTTAGACTAGATGATAAAGATATGATGACTGTCTATTCTGGATGTGGAAATGATTTAGACACTTCAAGACCGATGATCAAAAAATTAATCATTGATTCTTTAAAACATTGGGTAAATTTATATCAAATGGATGGCTTTAGATTTGATTTAATGGGATTAATCGATTATAATACGATGAATGATGCAGTGAATGAATTAAAAAAAATCAAAAATGATATCTTAATCTATGGAGAAGGATGGAAAATTGATAATAACAGTCAACTTGCACATATGTATAATAAAAAAGTTGTGAAGGACATTGGGTTTTTTAATGATCAATTTAGAGATACACTTAAAGGGTCAACATTTAATGTATTAGACAAAGGTTTCACTTTAGGTCAGATGGATCATAAAAAAACTGTGGATTCTTTATTGAAAGGTAAGGGATTAGTCAATTTAGAACAATCAATTAACTATGTAGAATGTCATGATAATCATACCTATTTTGATAAAGCAATGACCATATTTAATGATGAACCATTGGTCAAAAAACATCAATTACTTGCCACTGTTTTAACAATACTGATGCCGGGAACGCCATTTATTCATTTAGGTCAAGAATTTTACCGTTCTAAATCATTTGTTGAGAACTCTTATAATACTGGAGACAGTGTGAATCAAGTTGATTGGAATCTTGTTGATCAAAGTTGGGATGATATTGAAATTATCAAGAAGATTATCGATATTCGTAAACAAACAAAATCATATACAGTAACAAATATTCACTGGTATGATTCTGGTTTTTCAATGGTTGTTGGAGCTTATGAAATATATTTCTTTGTAAAAAAACAAGCATTCAAGATAGATAGTCAATATCCTATTTACATATCATCAATACCTGTTTTAGAAAAAGAAAATCATTATTTATTAGATGACATTGGAATAACCGTATTAGAAAGGAAGTCAACATGCTAGAATTAAATCAAAAATATGAATTTTTTGGCAAAGTAAATTTAATCAATGATTCAACCTATGATACTTATCCTATCAATGTAACCACAGAGACAAATGAGACAGTGATTGTTAGAATCGAACAAGGAAAAAAAATAGAACTCAATAAAGTCTATTTCTTTGAAACGAATTCAATTGATTTTAAAGATAAAATTCATTTAGAAGCTTATCAATTTTCTGCCATTGAAAATATCGATGTAGAAGACAAAAAAAGAGAAAAACTAATGAAGTTTTTCTACGATTATGCACCAATTCAAATCACTGAAATTAAAAAGGATATTGATCAAGTATTATCAATGATTGAGAATAATATTATTAAATCAGTTACAGAAAGTATATATAACCGATATAAAAACGATTTTTACTTATATCCAGCAGCATCTAAGTTTCATCATGCATATATATCAGGGCTTGCTTACCACACACATTCAATGATTAAACTCGCAGATGGATTTATTAAAGTATATCCATTCTTAAACAAAGACTTGATGATGTCAGGGATATTATTGCATGATATATGTAAAATTTTCGAATTTACTTCATACGAAAACAGTGAATACACGATTAAAGGAAAACTTATAGGTCATATTTCAATGGGTGTGAACTTAATTCATGAAGTGGCTAAAGAGCTAGGCTTTGAAGATAGTGAAGAAGTGATGTTACTTGAACATATTTTATTATCGCATCATTATTATGGCAATTTTGGATCACCAAAAAAACCTAATATAGCGGAAGCATTGATGATTCATTTCATCGATAATATCGATTCAAAAGCTTGTGTTTTGGGAGAAGAACTAGACTTAGTCCAAAAAGGCGAACTAACCAAGTCAATGCCAGTTTTAGATAGAGAACGTTATTATAAACACTTTTTAACAAAAGAATAAGAGGACGAAATTTCGTCCTCTTTTATTTTGTTGCTTAATTATTCAGTTAACGTGTCAATTGTATTGTATCTATAAATCTCAAGTAATAAATCCATGTTTTCATCAAACTCTGCTTGAGTAATTGATGATTTAACTTGACCATTTTGAATGGTTTGGATGTATGCATAATTAACCATGTATGAACCAAAGATTGAGTTAAGAGTTTCACTAGCATAGAAATCTAAGTCTTCTAATACATCTGAAGGAATCACTGGTAAAGCGATACCATAAATGTTTTCAACGTCAACGTTATCTAAATCATAGAATGTTTCGTATAACTTATATGTATAATAAGTTTCAATTTGATCTAATGTAGGCATATCATTATCATTTAATAACGCTTCAGAAACACCTTCAGTTATTTTTAAACTGATACCATCGAAGTCATCGCCTTTTTCAACTCTAATTAAATGTAATCCAAATGTTGTTTCGACAAGGTTACTTGATAATAAATAAGTTGCGTCAGCATTTAAAGGACTTTGATATTCATCATATAAATCAACTAAAGCAGCAGTAAACTCTTCTGCATATGAATCTTTAACTTGATTATAAGTCAATGATTCTTCAGCATTGTTTTCACCAGTTTTAGGATTCAATGATTCATATTTTAAGATAAATCCTTTTTGTTTGAATTCACCCCAAGTTTCGTCATCGCGCGCTGCTTCTTCATAAGCATCAACGATTTCTGAAAGGCTATCTTCACTGTTTCTAATACTTGTTTCTAATTGAGAAACCAATGCATTAAAGTCATTTTGTTCTTCAACAGTTAGATTTTCGTAGTATTCATAGTAATCATCAGTTTTTGTATCTTCATCAAAATCAAAGAAGATTAAAATATGTTCTGTATCTAAGCTAAAGAAGTTATTATAGTTATCTTCAACAACACCATAAATTAAATCAGTTACATTTTCTGTGCTTAATGCACCTTTAACATAAGATAATCTTAATTCACCTAATACTAGATTTTCTAATAATGAAGCTTCATTATATATATGATATCTTGTGTATAAGTAAGATTGGTATGAAGTAAGGTCAAAGTTATAACCGTAAACCATTTTATAATAGTTATATAATTCAGGGCTTTGTACAAAATAAGTATATTCTGATTTAATGCTAGCCGCTCTCGCTTTTAAATCTTGCATTAAATCTGAATCATTTTTATCTAAATCTGTTTTGTCTCCAAATAATTTATTGAAATTATCTGAATGAACGCCTTCTTCAAATTGAGCAGCGTAGAAAATCATTAAACTAGGATTTCTATTTAAACCTCTTTGATAGAACTCTTCAGCTGATAAGTTGTAAGTTTCACCATTAACTTTAATACTGGCTAATGTATTACCTTTACCACTATCAAAATCATATTCTGGATCATAGTTTTGTATATAATCTAAAGATAAGAAATAATCAAATATACTAATATCAGCATCTTTTCTTGCTTGAATCATGTATTCATCAACTATAGAAGCTGTTTCAACTTTTTGTTCTAAAACTAAATCTTTAATTTCATTATAAATAGTTGTGTCATTAATCATTTCAGTTAAAGTAATTTCAGCTAATGCTTCATCTACAAGAACATTCATTTCAGTTGTTGGCGTTCCTGTTGCTAATACACCAACTCTAACTGTTCCAGTATGAGTAACACCTAAAACATTAATTGTATAAGTCAATGTTACTAAAGAATCTTCTTCAGGAAGGATGACTGTACCATCGTTACCAATAACACTTGTTTTTGAAGATCTCCATGATATTCTAGAATCATAAGGTCCTTCTAAAGGTAATTCAAGGTCTGTAACAGTTTGTTTAGGTATTTCAATTGATTGTTGGATCACGTTCATTACATGATCTTTCATATCGTATTTAGTACCTTCAGATAACTTATAAACCATATATGAATAATCACCAATATTTTTAGCTTCAGCTGCATAAACTTTATCGTTTAATTGGCTGATTTCTGAGAATATATAGTTTGCTAAAGTACTGTTTAAAGCTTTAACATCTTGATAATTAAATTGTAAGTATTCATTATCTAAAGCAATTAAATCATTGATAGAAGCAGATTCATCTAGTACATCGCGGTATTCACTGTATAAATAATTATACATTTGAAGATAGTACGATAAAACTTCCTCTTCAGTTAATTCAGTTGTGTTGTTACTAGTGAATGCTTTAACATCTTCAATAGCTGTAAACGCTTTGTTAAATAATAATCCTACTGAATCAGTAACATCATTTTGATTAATATCATAAATGATGTCATCTTCTTGAGTATATACTAAAACATCATCAAGGTCATATATTTCAATAATTTCGCCGTTTTTAGTTAAAGTATAGTAAGTTGTATTATCTGCTTTATAATCAACAGCTTCAGTTTCAGTATCAAAGATATATGTGTTTTCTATTTTGATGTTTTCTTCATCATCTAATAGATTACCTAAGTCATCTAATGTGAATTCATCATCATCGTCATCTGTATAGACGTCATTATCGAATTCATAAACAACATCACCTTCAACATCTAAGATGTCTCCATCTTCATTGAAGTAGTAAGTATCTACTGTGATTTGTGCTTCAAGAATATTATCATTAATATCTTTTAAGGTTTCATTAGTGTATGTATATCCAAGATAAGTAGCTAATTCATCATTGACTTCAGCTAAATTAAAATGATATAAAACATTTAATGCATCATCTTTGTTAAGAAATCTTAATCTAATCGCTTGAACATCATCGAAATAATTATTTAAGTAATAATTAGCAATATCATTTTCTGTGATATCATCGTTTTCTAAGATTAAATCTCTCACATAATTTTCTCTTGCGATAAGAAGTTTCGCAAAATCTTCAGGATGACCATGATAACCAGAAAGGATAATTAATTGACGGTAATTTTCTTCAAGGCCTTCTTTGACTTCTTGAGAATAACTATCAATGACTTCTTGGTCATTTGTTTGATAAGTTAAAAACTCAATTCTTTCGTCGATATCTGCTTGAGAAATTTCATCTAAATACGTTTCTAATAGTTTTTCATCAAGAATCGATAAAACTTGGTTCATTCCGTTGTTTCGTTTCATTTCATCATACAATTCTTGTTTCGTTATTGTATAAACAACATCACCATTGTTATCGAGTTTTTGATAGACCACTTCACTCCCGTTTTCTACTTCAGGGATATTGGTGTTATTTAGTGCAAATGCTAGTATGACCGAGCCTACTGTTATCACTAAAATAACAGAAAAAATAATGATGACTCTTTTTGTAAATATGTTTTTCATATTTTCTCACTCCTTAATAAATTCCGCATTATATATCATATCATTATTTGCGATTAAAAACAATAAAAAGATTGTTTAATTTAAGCATAATAATGGTAGAAAAACCTGTTTTTATTGAATGATTTTTAATATATATTAGTTAAACTATAAAAAACAAGATATTTATTGACAAATTGACTTGCTTTCTATATAATAAACTTGTAAATAGCAAAACTAACGAAAGTTAGTGACGCAAAGCTATAGGGCCTTCGATAATCGATGGTAGCCAGTTGCCGTTGTCTTAATGACGAGGGCATTTTTATTTTACTAGAGATAAAAATGCTAAGTCTATAAGATAATGGCATTTTTTATTATTTAGGAGAAAAGAATGAAGTTGACAAAAAAAGTAATTATTTCAACGATGTTTTTAATAGCTTTTTTCTATATCACCTTAGCCATAGGTGTTTCTTTAGCTTGGTTTACTGATCAAGAAGAAGTCACTTATACAGCAGAAATGGGTTTTGTAGATGTTGAAATAGATGTATTCTTTGATGATGGACTTGGTGGGCGTATTGAAGCTAGCGAAGTTGTTATCTCTCCTACTGTATCAAAAAAAGGTGTTTTTAAAGTGAACATCACGAGTAATACCGCTGATTATTTTGTTGAAGATTTAAGGGTTAATTTAATCGTTAGTAGTAATATTGACACTTATTTTAGAGTGCAAATATATGAACAATTAACTTTTATTTATACAAATAGTAGTAATGAATTAATCGAAATGGCTGTGCCTTATGAAACAGCAGTTCAGTTAAATTACGATTTAACGAATTGGTATGATAACCGTATTTTTGATAATTATTTATATTATAAAAACACAGTGATTAGAGAAAGTGAATCAACACCATTAATTATTCCTTTAATTGACTCATATTTTTCTGGTCAGAATTTTGATACAAGATCTCCTGGTTATTCTCTACAAATGGCTTTTTCTGTCGAAGCAGTACAAGCGATAGGTGGACCACAAAATAACTGGGGTTTTCCAAATCCACCATGGGGAGGTAGTTGGTAATGTATAAAATCACAAAAAAAATATTATTGGTTTTACTTGTTTTTGTTTTTACATTAATGACTTCTGCCTATGTCGTTCATTATGAACCTCAATTGCTTGAAGAGAAATCTCAACAAATTATTAAAAACATGGATTTCAATGGTGAGTATGATTGGGAAGTAGAGCCTGATACTAAAATAGATAGTACTGATTATTTAACTTATAGTTTTGTTAGAACTGAATACATTATTCCGATTCAAAATGGGACAAAAACGATTTCTCAGTTATTAACAGCTGTTAACTCTAAGTTAATACGTTTTGATACTGCAGAAGAACTTTATGATTTTTCTAAGGATGTTTCGTTTATTGAACAATTTACAACTTATGATGCAGTAGAAGAATTATATGTTTTGAATTCTACCATCGATGAATCATTAGTTGAAACGCTTCTAAGTTTAGATTATGTTTTAGGACAAGATATAGATTATTCAGTGATGGAATCAAGATCATTCGATCCAATAGGATATGATTTCACATTCCAAGGCACATCTTTTTCAAATCATTTTACTGGTACTTTTAATGGGCAAGGGTTTGAACTTATTAATTTTTATTTGTCTGGTTATGAACGTTTGGTATTAACAGATACCATTGGTGAACCAATAGATGTTCCATTATCTAACTATTACGCAATGTTTAACTATGTGACTGGTGGAGAAATTAGAAATTTAGGTTTGATTAATCCGAACTTAGAAATATTACAAGTGAACGATGATTTAACTAAATTAGCGAATATTGTCGGTGAAAACAACGGAACTATTGATCATGTTTATGTTGTGGATAGCCGTGTATCAGTGACTGAAGCGGGCATTAGATATCGTGTTGGTAATACACCGATTATCTTCTCAGCTGCTGGTATTGTTCATACAAATAATGCAAATTTATCAAATGCATACTATGCTTCTAAAGTCGTAGTGAATGGTAACTATATCAATAAATTCAATTTAGAACCAATTGTATTTACAAATAACGCACCAATGACCACAACAAAAATTGTTTATGATAGTTTAAGATATTTAATTAATGTTGAAGTTGGAAGTTCAATTTTTACAATCAATACACCTAGTAATGGTGTTGGAGAATCAACGAGTTTAATTAAGTCTACGTCATCATCCTTAAGTACTGGAGATTGGTATTTCTATCCAAGTGATGGCTATCCAATTTTACAAGGTATGGATTTAGTTTCTGGATATTATGAAATAGAAGATGCAAAAGATTTTGCTTTTTTCCCTGAACTTATTGAGTT
>CAYWUZ010000016.1:36986-38142 GCA_964461565.1 uncultured Candidatus Izemoplasmatales bacterium
AAGATGTATATATTGATGTCGATATTGATTTAGGACAAGATGCCTTAAACTCAATTAAAGTCGGTGGTGTTGTTGGACAAGCCAGTGGTGTTATTGAGAGAGTTTCAAACAATGGTGATTTGTTCATCAATAATCATACATATTCGACATCAACTTTACCTATTAATGGAAGACATTATATCGGTGGTATTGTTGGAAGAACTTCAAGTGGGAAACTAGAATTAAGTGAAGTAGTTAATCGTGGTTTGATAGACTCGTATGAAACTGATTCTTCGATTACTTTATCAACTGGAAGTCAATTTTATATTTATACTGGTGGCGTGATTGGTTATGTTAACAATACGGCATTTATTAAACATGCTTTTAGAGATATTACTAACTCTGGTGCAATAACAATTCATCCAATGAGTCAACCAACAAATGGTGTTGGTAGACAATATATGGGTGGTATCATTGGATTGATTGAAGGCAATAAACCAATTCTTGAAACTGAAGAAGAGATTATGTTTGCTGGTTTTGTTAATCAAGGTACTTTGAATTATGATTATGAAACTGGTGCAATTCAAGTTTATTCATCCGGTATTATGTCTACTAATTTTAATGAAGTGTATGAACTTGCTTTATTAAAAAATAGTGGAACTTTAAATTATGTGATTGCAGGAGCAGCAGTCAATGACTTTATTTATGCTTCAGTGGTTAATGATTTAGGTAGTGTAGATTTTACTTTATCACGGATTTATAATGAAGCAGATTTTACTTATAACAGCCCTATATATAGTGAAACATATGGTATGGTTTCTTCTAATAACAACAATGATATATTATTAAGGTATTCCGCTAATTATGGCGATATTAATTTCATGGGTGCATCAACAATTACGTTAACAAAAGAATTGAAAGTTTATGCAATTACTGGAGAAAACAATGTTGATTATTTGAATGTTCATAACTACGGAGATATCAATGTTGTCAATGTTAATACAGGTGCCAACAATTTATATATTGCTGGTTTTTCACCACAGCTTTCAATCAATAGAGTTTTAGAAAATTCATTAAATGCTGGAAATATCACTTTTGCAGATATTAGTGGAAGTGGATTGATATTTGTGGCTGGATTTGTTAATACGAATTATTCAGGCGATTTAGAAAACTTTGC
>CAYWUZ010000017.1:0-9728 GCA_964461565.1 uncultured Candidatus Izemoplasmatales bacterium
TATGCTATAATCGAAATGCTGAAAAGAACTATATCCCTTTGTTCCGCTGATCAATCAAGAACCAAGGCAATTTTAAAAAAAGGAGTTGACCAAAATGTCGCAGCAATTAATCAAAGATATTACTCAAGAATATCTAAAAACTGATTTACCAGAATTTCGTGCAGGTGATACTTTAGAAATTGGTATTAAAATTACTGAAGGTAACCGTGAACGTGTTCAAACCTTTGAAGGGTTATGCATTAAAAAACAAGGTGGAGGCGTTAGCCAAACATTCACTGTAAGAAAGATTTCTTATGGTATCGGTGTTGAAAAAACATTCTTATTACATTCACCAGTTATTCAAAGCATCACTGTTAAAAGACGTGGTAAAGTTAGAAGAGCTTATTTAGGATATATCCGTGGCTTATCTGCTAAAAAAGCAAGAATTAAAGAAAAACGATAAAAAAAAGGACGAATTTCGTCCTTTTTTTAATATCAATGTGAAATTTTATGAAAAAGTTTTCATTGGTGATTGATTGAAGGCTAATTTATGGTAAAATATATAGTAGAAATCAATTAAGGGAGTTGATAGAATGTCAAAAACTAAAGCAACTATTTACAATGTCGCAATGAGAGCTAATGTATCATTAGCAACTGTTTCTAGAACATTGAATAATCCAGAGAAAGTAAAAAAAGAAACAAGAGAAAAAGTTTTAAAAGTTATTGAAGATTTGGGATATAAACCAAATGCTTTTGCAAGAGGTTTAGCAAGTCGTAAGTCAACTTCTGTTGCTGTGATGGTTCCTGATATGACCAGATCATCTATTGCAGAAATGGTTAATGGGATTGCTATAGAAGCAAAAAAATATAACTATTCATTAATTATTTATGTTTTAAAAGACGAATATCATGAAGAATCAGAGATGTTAAAAGAAGTAGTCGCATCTCAAGCTGACGGTATTCTTTATATGAATGATGAAATTAATGAAGAACAATATCAAATGTTAAATAGAATCAAAGAAGACTATGATGTTCCTATCGTTCTAGCCAACACTTTATATCCTTTTGAAAACAAATTAACCACAGTTTCAATTGATTATCATAAAGCTGGTTATGGCATTACAAAAGAATTAATTGAAGAAGGAAGAAAAAATATTTACATGCTAACAACTGCTCGTAAATATATGGTGAATGATTTGAAAGAATCTGGATACCTTAAAGCAATGAGTGAAGCAGGATTGGAACCACACATTTTTAGAACAAGTGGAGATATTTCAGTAAATACAATTCATTTTGATGAACTTTTCCACGATGTTGGTAAAAAAATTGATGGTGTCATAGCCGTTAGAGATAGTATCGCAGTTTCATTTATTAATTCTATGATTGCTAAGGGAAGAAAAATCCCTAAAGATATTTCTGTATTTGGATTCCAAAATACGAAATATGCTTCTTTATCAAGACCAAAATTATCTTGTATCGATATACCAATTACGGAAATTGGTGTTAGAGCAATGGCTTTATTAAAAGAAGAAATTGATCATGGAACAAGTAAAACTAAATATATTGAATTACCATATAGCATTATTCACAGAGATTCAACTAAAATTTAACAACATGACCGGAGGAAAACATGACATTATATGAAGATTTAAAATGGCGCGGACTTATTTATCAAGAAACGGATGAGAGTTTACGTCAAAAATTAAACGAAGAACAACTCACATTTTATATAGGAACAGATCCTACTGCGGATAGCTTGCATGTAGGTCATTTAATGGCAAACTTAGTTGCTAAAAGACTAGAATTATTCGGTCATAAACCAATTCTTGTTATTGGTGGAGGCACTGGATTAATTGGAGATCCTAGTTTTAAAGCTGATGAAAGAAAATTATTATCTATAGAAGAATCTTTAAAGAATGCTGCTGGTATTGAGAAGCAATTTAAAAGATTGTTACCAACAGCCACTGTTGTTAATAACTATGAGTGGTTATCATCACTGAATGCTATTGAGTTTTTAAGAGATTTAGGAAAACATTTCTCTATAAATTATATGATGGCTAAAGATTCTGTTAAATCAAGAATTGAAAAAGGTATTTCTTTCACTGAGTTTTCTTATCAAATTATCCAGGCTTGGGATTTTGAACATCTATACAAACATTATAATTGTACTTTACAAATTGGTGGGCAAGATCAATGGGGTAATATTACTTCAGGTTCTGAGCTTATTAGACGTATCCACGGAGCGGATAAAAAAGTATATGGATTAACTTTCCCATTAGTTACAAAAGCTGATGGTACTAAATTTGGGAAAACAGAGTCAGGCGCTATTTGGTTAGATCCAGATAAAACAAGTCCTTATGAATTCTATCAATTTTGGATTAACACACCAGATTCTGAAGCAATTACAAGATTAAAACAATTTACTTTTCTTTCTAAAGAAGAGATTGAATCAATTGAAGAATCTTTAAAAAATGAACCAGAAAAACGCTTAGCCCAACAAAGACTTGCACAAGAAGTGGTTGAGATGATTCATGGTAAAGATGCTTTAAAAAAAGCAATTAACGTTAGTGAAGCTTTATTTAGTGGCGAGATTAAAGATTTGGATGTTGAAGAAATTGAAATGGGATTCAAAAATCTTCCTTCAATATCAACTGAAGAAGATTTATCATTGATTGATGCATTGCTTGAACTATCTCTTGTTCAATCAAAAAGAGAAGCTAGAGAAATGATTGGTAATAATGCTGTTACTGTCAATGGCGATAGAATAAGCGATACGTATTTTGAAATAAAAAAAGAAATGGCATTTGGCCAAAAATACACAATTTTAAGAAAAGGCAAGAAGAAATACGGTGTGATTAAACATCAATAAATAAGTAAAGAGCTATGAAAAATCATAGCTCTTTTTTTATTGTGACTAATACTTTATTTATCCGATTATTTGTTACAGATTTAACTTCAAAAATATAATTTCTATGATAAACAATATCAGCTTTTGTTCCTTTAGGAATATACTCTAATTTCTCAATAATGAGTCCACTCAATGTTTCATAGTCTGAACTGATATTTATATTTAAATATCGATTGATATCCTGTACAGCCATGGTCCCGTTAACTAAAAATTGATTTTCTGATATTTTTTCTATTTCTTCTTCAATAGGGTCATATTCATCATAGATATTTCCAACGATTTCTTCGATTAAGTCTTCAATGGTAATAACGCCTTCCATTCCGCCATAATCATCCAAAATAATCGCCATTTGATAATTTGATTCTTGCATTCTTTTAAATAAATTATTGATTTTAATACTGGTAGGAACATAATAAGGTTTTCTAAGTAGTTTTCTAATATCAAGATTTTCAAAGCCAATTTTACGTGCGCTGATTAAAATATCTTTAACATGGATAATACCCAAGATATTATCAATACTATCTTCATAAATTGGTATTCTTGAATAAGTTGAATTGATGATTTGATCTAGAATGTCTTCTATATCATCAAGAATGTCAATAGCATAAACATTTATCCTTGGCGTCATAATTGCTTCAGCGTGAATATCATCAAAGTTAAAAATGTTTTCTAACATCTCTTTTTCTTGCTTTTGATATAAACCTTCTGAGTGGCCATGTCTTATTAAACTTCTTATTTCGTTTTCTGATATATCAGCTTCAGTCTTTTTAGTGTTCACACCAAATAGATTTAAAACGCCTTTGGTTGTTTTAGATAACAACCATACTGCAGGTTTAGTGATAATCATTGTAATATATATCACTCTAGCTGATGCTAAAGCAAACTTTGCAGGATTTAATAAAGCGATCCGTTTTGGAACTAACTCTCCAAAAATCAGAGTGATAAAAGATAAGACAACAGTAATGAAAACTACGGCAACATTTTGTGGTAGTTGAATGTTTATTTTAGTAAGCAAATCGACAAAATTATCTGATAGATTTGAACCTGCTAAAGCACTTGATAAGAACCCAGCTAAGGTAATCGCTACTTGGATTGTTGATAAGTATCTCGTTGAATCAGACTTTACTTTTTTTAGTAGTTTTGCTTTTTTGTGACCTTTTCTAACAAGTTCATCTACTTTTGAACTTGATAAAGAAACAAGTGCCATTTCACTCGCTGCAAAATAGCCATTAACTAAAATAAGTATTAATATAAATATCAGTATCAGTTGAACTTCCATTCATTATCCCTTCTTCAATTTCGGTTGTGATGTTAAATATTTTTTTTCGTATATGATTCTTAATGCGTTAAGTACACATAAAATAGCGATCCCTACATCAGCGAATATTGATAACCACATCCACATGAGGCCAAAAGCTGACATTGTTAAGAAAATGACTTTAACTGCAATTGAGAAAATAATATTTTCTGCTGATAAGAATCTTGTTTTTTTAGCAATTCTAAATGCTTTATCTAATAAACGAATATCATTGTTAATAATAATAACATCAGATACTTCAATCGCTAAGTCAGAAGCAGAACCCATTGATACACCAATATCTGCGTTTTTTAAAAGTGGAGCATCATTGATACCATCTCCGACATACATTGATACGGAATTGGTTCTAATGTTATCAAATTGTTTTATTTTTCCTTCAGGAAGTAATTCAGCGTAATACTCAATACCACCAAGTTGCATCGCGATATCTCTAGCTGATTTTTCATTATCTCCAGTTAACATAACTGTGTCATACTCTTTTGATAATTCTCTTACGGTTTGCATTGATGTTTCTTTGAGTTCGTCTTTAATAATGATATGCCCTATGTATTCATTATCAAATGAAACGAATGTATAGGAACCAATTGGTAATTTTTCGTCTTCAATGATGACTTCGTTTTTAGCGAGAAATGATTTACTACCTGCCAATAAAACTTTTCCATCGATGAGTCCTTTGATACCATAACCTGGAACTTCTTGGATATCTTCAACATCATACACTTCTTGATGGTTAAAATCAACGATTGCTTTGGCAATTGGATGATTTGAATACCGTTCAATAGAGGCTGCGAGCCTTAATGTTTCTTCATTACTGTATTCTTGAATGAAGAAATCACCATGAGTTAATGTACCTGTTTTATCCATTGCGATGGTTTCAACTTCAGTAATTGAGTGTAAGTAAGAAGAACCTTTAAATAAAATACCATGTTTAGCTGCTGTACCAATACCGGCATAATAAGATAGCGGAACTGATAAAACTAATGAACAAGGACATGAAATAACTAAGAAAATAGCTGCACTATAAATGTAAGGTTCTACACTATTTTTTCCACGCCAATCAAATAACCAGCCAGATAAAACAAGTAATACCGCTAAACCAACAACGATTGGTGTATATACTTTTGCGAATTTTGTGATAAGCAATTCACGTTTAGATTTTTTGTTTGTTGAATTTTCTATTAAATCGATTATTTTAGATAATGTTGAGTTTTGATAAGATTTAGTAACTTCAACATGAATGATATCTCCAACGTTGATGTTACCACTTAAGATTTGTTCTCCTTCATTGATTGTTTTTAACTTTGATTCACCCGTTAATTCAGATGTGTTTAAAGAAGTAGAACCTTTGACGACCACACCATCAAGAGGTACTCTTTCACCGTTTTTAACAACAATGATATTTCCAATTTGTACCTGTGAAGGCTCTTTAATAATAACTTCATTATCAACAAGTATATTTGCGTAATCTACTTTTAAGTTGATTAAAGAAGCAACTTCATTTCTTGATTTATCAACAGCTCTACCTTGTAGGTATTCACCAACAGAATAAAATATAACAACCGCAATTGCTTCTTCATATTGGCCAATAGCCATAGCAGCGACTGTAGCGATAATCATTAATGTATTTTCATCAAAGAAGTTAAAATTCTTCAAAGCTTTGATTTGTAAAATTAACATCTTAGATATTAAGAAAACATAACCAACCCAATATAAAACATCGCTAAACGGTGATTCAATTTGAGGTATATTAATGTTAAACCAATTATTAAGTAAAGGAAATAACCTAAACCCAATTAAATCTAACAAGATAATAAAAATCCCAATTAACACATATTTATATTCGCCGAGAAAAGTTTTGTGTTCTATTTCAACTTGATCTTCAATATAATGAGTGATGACATTATCTTCTAAGACATCAACAATTGCTTTAATTTCAACTAATGCTTTATCTTCTTCATAATTTTCTTTAAAATCAACAAGTAAAACTTGGTTTGCGTAATTGAAAGAAGCGCTATTCACATAATGTAATCGTGATGTCCTTCTTTCTACTTTAGCAATACAATTTGAACAAGTGAGGTTTTCCATTTTGATTTTTCTAACCATTTAATCCACTCCCTTTTTGTGTATGATCAATATAGTAAATATATATATTACATTATACTAATAACTTGGCCATAAAGTCAAATAGATTCCGTATTCAAACAAATAGTAAAGAATAGTCTTTTACTGTTTGAAATTATACAACCATATGATAAAATATGAATGTTAGGATGTGATATAAATGAATTGGTTAGACATTGCGAAAAATTATGAAGAAGAATATATCCGCATTGTAAAGGAATTATTACAAATACCCACAGTTTTAGAAAAATATGATCCAGATAATCTTGAAGCCCCTTTTGGTTTAGAGATACGTAAAGCTTTGGATTATATGCTTGAATTAGGGGAAAAAGATGGCTTTTTAGTTAAAAACATTGATAACTATGCAGGTCATATTGAATTTGGTCAAGGTCAAGAAGTATTAGGAATTCTTGGCCATTTAGATGTTGTACCAGCAGGTGGCAAATGGAATCAACCACCTTTTTCTGCATATGAAGAAGATGGGAAGATTTATGCACGCGGGGCAATGGATGATAAAGGTCCTACAATCGCTGCTTATATTGCTTTAAAAATGATTAAGGATCAAGGAATTAAACTTAACAAAAAAGTAAGATTAATCCTTGGTACAGATGAAGAATCAGGTATGAGAGGCATTGAACATTATTTGAAAAAAGAGCAAATGCCTGATTTAGGGTTTGCACCAGATGCTGAATTTCCTTTAATTTATGCTGAAAAAGGAATTTATGCATTTACTTTCACAGGAAAAGTAACTGACAAACTTCTTTTAAATTTAGAATCTGGAGATCGTTTTAACGTTGTCCCTGATGTATGTGTTGCTAAACTGAGTGAAAACAAAGATAAAGAATTTACAAAATTCTTAAAAGACCATAAAATTCAAGGCGAAATTAAAAGTGATAATGAATATGCTGTTTACGGTAAAAACGCCCATGCAGCTTGGCCGCATTTAGGCGTTAATGCAATTTCATTAATGGTTAAGTTTTTAATTAAACAAACCAATAACCCTTTCGTTCATATGTTAAATAAGTATTTAATTGATGATCATCTAGGAAAGAAATTAGGTATTGATGTTGTCGATAAAGAAATGGATGAGTTAACCAATAATTTAGCTTTTGTTCATTATGATGGAAAAGAAGTTGAAATTGGTTTAAATATTAGATATCCAAAGAACTATGATTTTGAAGAAGGCGAAAAAAGAATTATAAAAGCTGGTAAGGAATTTGCATTAAATTATAATAAGAAATCAAATTCTAAACCACATTATGTTTCTCCTGATGATGAACTTGTTAAAGTCCTTCATGAAGCTTATATTAAATATACAAATGATACTGAAAGTAAAATTATGAGTATTGGTGGGGGAACATATTCTAGAGTTCTTAAAAAA
The DNA here is from genome assembly GCA_964461565.1 of uncultured Candidatus Izemoplasmatales bacterium. Classification (GTDB taxonomy): domain Bacteria; phylum Bacillota_I; class Bacilli_A; order Izemoplasmatales; family Hujiaoplasmataceae; genus Hujiaoplasma. Next base: position 7,708 of record CAYWUZ010000017.1, read on the forward strand.
GCTGTAGCTTTTGGACCAGCATTACCTGGTGATGAAGATTTGGCGCATCAACCAAATGAATATTTAAAAATTAAAGATATGATAAACGCTATTGCAATTTACGCTGAAGGAATTATGAGATTGGCGGGAGAATAAGATGCGGTTAAGAAACGTTAAATACGCCAAAGAACTGATTCATTCTTATCCTGATTTTGTTGTTTTAAAACCAAAACAACTTAAAGGGCACTGGCAAGAACTATTTGAAAACGATCATCCGATTGAAGTTGAAATTGGTTGTGGGAAAGGTAAATTCATTTTTGAATCGGCTTTAAATAATCCAAACAAAAATTTTATTGGAATAGAAAAGTTTGATTCAGTGATTGTGAGAGCTTTAGAGAAGGTCATTCTTGAGCCACTTGATCATCTTAAATTAATTCGTTTTGATGCAACACACATCAATGATGTTTTTGCTGAAAACGAAGTCGATCATTTGTATTTGAATTTTTCTGATCCTTGGCCTAAAATTAGACATGCAAAAAGAAGATTATCGTCACCTCAATTTTTAAATAAATATCATCATATTTTAAAAGAAGAATCTATTATAGATATGAAAACAGATAACTATGGACTGTTTGAATATTCTATGATGATGTTTAATCAATCTGAATATTTTGATATTATCGATATATCATTGAATTTGTATCACAATCTACCTTCAAATAACATTCAAACTGAATTCGAAATGAAGTTTGTTGAAGAGAATAAACCGATATACTATATTAAAGCAATGCATAGAAGGAGACAATAAATGAAAAAGTTTTATAGGGATTTAGTTGAATTGCCTGGGGTATCATCTCAAGAAAAGTATGTTAGAAAATACATGAGATTACATTTAGAAAAACTAACTGATCAAATTGTTGAAGATAACTTAGGATCAATCTTTGGAGGCATTAATTTAGATTCTGATGGACCTACTGTTATGATGGCTGGTCACATGGATGAGATTGGTGCAATGGTTAAAGGCATTAATTCTAACGGTACAATTAAAATGATGGCAATCGGCGGAATAAGCCCACAAGTTGTTATTTCTCAACATATGAATATCGTTAGAAACGATGGATCTTTTGTTCCTGGAGTTGTTGGAGCCAAACCACCGCATCTATTAAGAGATAATGCTTCAAAACAAGTATCTAGTTTCGATGATTTTCATTTAGATATTGGTGCTGATAATGATGAACACGCAAAATCATTAGGTATAAAAATTGGTCAACAAATCGTTTTTGAAAATGATTATAAAGAATCAATTGATGGTAAAAAAATATTCTCTAAAGCTTGGGACAATCGTTTTGGTTCAGCTATGGCTTTAGATTTACTAGAAGATATTGATAGAGATAAATTAAAATGTAAGTTTTATGCTGGAGCAAATGTTCAAGAAGAAGTTGGCTTAAGAGGCGCAACAACTTCTACATATAAAGTGAACCCTGATTTGTTTATAGCAGTAGATTGTTCTCCATGTTCAGATACCTTTGAAAAAACAGAAGTAGGCGGAACATTAGGAGATGGATTCTTAATTCGTTTTTATGATCCTAGAGCATTAATGCATCAAGGGATGAAAAAGTTTATTGAAGAGTTAGCTGAAAAAAATAACATTAAATTTCAATATTATAGTTCTTTAGGTGGAACTGATGCAGCAGCTGCACAGTTATCACGTGGCGGAACATTAGCTTGTACAATTGGAATGCCTGCTAGATATATCCATTCAACAACATCGATGATTCATAAAGATGATTATATCGCTGTAAAAGCAATCATCTTAAAAATGTTAGAAACCATTGATTGGGATACAATCAAAGAAATTAAAGCAAACGTATAATTAAAAATTAATTATATAGATTCTTATGAGACCACTTAAGTGGCTTGGAAAGGAAAAGAGAATGAAAAAAGAAGAAGTTGTATTATCAAAACGTGATCAAACACGTCAAATGACAATTTTAGCTATGTTTATAGCAATTATTGCCGTATTAAGTTTAGTTCCAAATGGC
>CAYWUZ010000017.1:9828-33582 GCA_964461565.1 uncultured Candidatus Izemoplasmatales bacterium
TTCCCTGCTGCTGACTATTTAAAAGGCGACATCATTTATGAAGATAGCAATTGATGTAGGTAATACAACAATCACTATTGGTTTATCAAGAACTGGTGAACTTATTGAGAAACTCTATAGAATTAATACTGATAAACAAAAATCATCAGATGAATATGCAGTGATACTGAATGATTATATAAAAGAATGTGACGAAGTGATTATCTCTTCCGTTGTTCCAGAAATTAATGAAGGTTTCAGAGATTATTTTCAAGACAGTTTTAAGATTAAACCTTTGTTTGTCGGTCATGGTGTTAAAACTGGAATAAAAATTAATTCTGATAATCCAAAAGAAGTTGGAGCGGATTTAATAACGAATTCAGTAGCTGCTACATCAATCTATGACGAAACCTGTTTAATCATTGATTTAGGTACAGCCACAACATTTACTTATATTGACGAAAAAACACTTAAAGGAGCGGCCATTGCAACTGGTTTAACAACAAGTAAAGATGCTTTATTCTCTAAAACATCATTATTACCACAAGTTGAATTGACGGCCCCGAAAAAAACATTGGGTAAAAACTCAGTGGATGCATTTAGATCAGGTTTAATCTATGGTCACGCATCAATGATTGATGGAATGGTGAGAAGGATTAAAGAAGAAGTCAATCAGCCTGACTTAACGGTTGTTATGACAGGTGGACATACACGTTTCATTCATGAATTATGTGAAGAGAAAATTATTAGAGATGACTTATTAATTCTTAAAGGGTTATTATTAATATTAGATAAAAATAAAAAATAATTATTATGATATAAAAATGCACTTACACAAGTGCATTTTTTCTTTAATTATGTTAAAATATGTCAGTCGAAGAGGTGAAAAAATGAAAAAGAAATTATTATTAATTGACGCGAGTAACTTATTATTTAGATCATATTACGCGACGGCGTATGCAGGTAATTTAATGCAAACAAAAGATGGTAAATTCACGAATGGTATTTACGGTTTTGTTCGCGCTATGAATAATTTGTTAGATAGAGATTATACGCATGTCATTGTTGCTTTAGATTCAATTGGAAAAACTCATAGACATGAAATCTTTGATGATTATAAGGGCACAAGACAAGACACTCCCGCTGAATTAAGAGAACAATTTCCTTACATGGAACAATATCTTGACGCAGCTGGTGTTTATTGTTATAGAGAAGAATCTTATGAAGCAGACGATGTTATAGGTTATGCAGTCAAACATTTTAAAAACCAATTTGATGAGATAATGATTTATAGTAATGATCAAGATTTAATGCAATTGATAGATGATCATGTTTTTCAGTTAGTATCTAAAAAGGGACTTTCTGAAATAGAAATTTTTGATAAAAAAGCGCTAGATGAAAAATTAGGATTAACCCCAATTCAAATACCTGATTATAAAGGATTGGTTGGCGATAGTTCTGATAATATTCCTGGTGTCAAAGGTATTGGCAAGAAAACTGCAGAAAAGCTATTAAAAGACTATCAATCTTTAGAAAACATTATTGATCATATCAGTGAACTTAAAGGAAAATTAAAAGAACGCATTGAAGAAAATCAAGAAGTAGCTTTGTTTTCTAAGAAACTAGCGACAATTAAATGTGATTTTGATAATCAAATTGATATAGCTAAAGCTGAATATAAAGGCATAGATCAAGAAAAATTAAGACATTTTTATCAAGAAATGAGCTTTAGGTCTTTTTTAAATGATATTAATAAAGATAAATTGGTTGAATCATATGATTATAAGCAGTTAACAACAGAACAATTAAATCAATTAACTTTAAATGAAGGTTATTTATATTTAGAAACATATGATGATAATTATCATAGTTCTGATAAGCTTGGATTCGGATTAGTTACAAATCAAAAAACTTATTTTATTGAATACATTGATGCCATTCAATCAAAAAACTTTATTCATTGGTTAAATGATGATACTCAAAAAAAATATGTATATGACCTTAAAAAAATTAAAGTCAGTTTATTATGGGATGGCTTTGATTTAAAGGGTGTTGATTTTGATTTGTTATTGGCAGCTTATTTAATTGACGCTAATATCAGTCAAGATGATTTTTCAGCTGTTATGAGATCTTTGGAACATGATGATGTATTATCTGATGATATCATTTATGGAAGAGGCGCTAAAAAGCAATTACCTGAAAAAGAACGGTTGATTAAACATATAATTACTAAAGTTAAAGCAATTAAAATATTACATGAAAAAGCCCTAAAAATGATTAAAGAAAATGAACAAGATGTATTGTTTAACGAAATAGAAATGCCATTAGCGAATACTTTAGCGATGATGGAATATCATGGAATCACTATTGATGAAGCATCATTAAAAGCATTTGGTGAAAATTTAGATCAACATCTCATTGAATTAGAAAAAAATATTTACCAAGAAGCTGATGAAGAGTTTAATATCAATTCACCAAAACAATTAAGCGAAATATTGTTTGAGAAGTTAGATTTACCTTCTAAAAAGAAAACAAAAAGTGGTTATTCTACAGATATATCTGTTTTAAATAAGTTAAAAAACATACATCCAATTATAAAGAAAGTCATTGATTATCGGACATACTCTAAATTAAAATCAACATACTATGAAGGTTTATTATCAGCACTTGAATTGAAGAATGATCATAAAATTCATACCATATACCAACAAGCTTTAACCAAAACTGGAAGGCTTTCATCAAAAGAACCTAATTTACAAAATCTACCAATTAGAACTGAAGTGGGTAGAGAATTAAGAAAAGTATTTGTAGGAGAAGATAATCATCTTTTACTATCATTAGACTATTCTCAAATCGAATTAAGGGTTGTCGCAGAATTAGCTCATGTAAAGAATCTAAAACAAGCATTTAAAGATGATTTAGATATTCATCAAGAAACAGCTAAAAAAATCTTTAATAAAAATGACATTTCAACAAATGAACGTTCTATCGCAAAAGCAATCAACTTCTCCATCATCTATGGTAAAACCACATGGGGATTATCAGAAGAATTAAACATATCACCAAAAGACGCAGAGAGATTTATTAATGCTTATTTTGAAATGTATCCTGAAATTAAAGATTATACAGATAAACAAATTCAAAATGCTCAAGATAAAGGCTATGTTGAAACAATCTTTCATCGTAAAACATTTATTCCTGAGATAACTTCAAAGAATTATCAAACAAGAGAATTTGGTAAACGGATTGCGATGAATGCACCAATTCAAGGAAGTGCAGCTGATATTTTGAAATTAGCAATGGTGAAAATTGATCAACAATTTAAACAAGAAAATATAGAATCAAAGATCATTTTACAAATTCATGATGAGATTGTATTAGATGTCGTCAAAGAAGAGTTAGAAAAAGTAATCAATATTACAAAAAATACTATGGAGAACATTCTTGACATAGAAAGTAAACTGGTAGTTCATTATAGCCATGGACCTAGCCTTTATGAGGTTAAATAAATGCCAGAATTACCAGAAGTAGAAACAGTACGCAAACAATTAAAATCTTTAATTATTGGAAAAAAAATTAAATCAATTAAAGTTATGTATCCTAAAATAGTTAAAATGGATATTTTAGAATTTGAATCGAAGCTCATTCACCAACAATTTCAAGATATTCGCCGGTATGGTAAATACCTTATATTTGATTTAGATGATTACTCACTTATATCGCATTTAAGGATGGAAGGGAAATATTATTTGCGAAATCATGTCAACGAGTTTACAAAACATGATCATATTGCCTTTAAGTTAGAAGATGATTTATATTTGACCTACCACGATGTTAGGAAATTTGGTACAATGGAATTAATCAAAAAAAATGAAGTCTTTTTTACAGAGTCAGTTTCAAAATTAGGACCTGAGATTAATGATATTAATTTAAATATTAAAGAGATATTTAATAAAATATCTAAATCAGAAAGACCGATTAAATCATTGTTGTTGGATCAAACTATTGTTGCAGGATTAGGTAATATATATGTAGATGAAACATTATTTTTAGCCAGAATCCATCCGGAAACCAAAGGATTCAAATTGAAATTAAGTCAAGTTGAAACAATGATTCTCTCCGCAAGAAAAGTGATTGAAAAAGCAATTGAACTCGGAGGAACAACAATTAGAACATACCATTCTACTATGGGCATTGATGGATTGTTTCAAAACGAGTTAAATGTTCATACCAAGAAAGATGAACAATGTCCTATTTGTAATCAAAAAATCATTAAAATAAGAGTTGGAGGGCGAGGGACATATTTATGCCCATCTTGCCAACGAAAGGAGTCTTAATGAAGGTTATAGGTGTAACTGGTGGCGTTGCTTCTGGCAAGTCACTCATTAGTGGATGGTTTGAAAAGGCTCATATAGATATTATTGATGCTGATAAAGTTTATAAAACTTTGATTCAAACCAATAAGAAATTATATAAAGAGATTATAGAAACTTTTAATCTAGAAGAAAACGAAAACCAACAGTTAGATTTTAAATCTTTAGCGAAGATTGTCTTTAACAATAAAGACAAACTATTACTGTTAAATAGTATCGCTCATCCTTATGTCATTGATGAGATGGTAAGGATGATTGAAAACTATCGAAACAATCATCATTCATTAATTGTATTAGATGTGCCTTTATTGTTTGAAGCGAATATGGAAAAATATTGCGATCAGATTGTATGTGTTTACGCTGATCGAGAAACGCAAATAGATCGATTAATGAAACGTGGACATCTTGATAGAAGTGTTGCGGTTCAAAGAATTGATTCACAAATGAGTATCGAAGAGAAAAAAGAAAAATCAGATTTTGTTATCGACAATTCCTGGTCTAGAGATCATAGTTACCAACAATTTATTCAGGTATTAGCAAAAATCAAATCAGATATATAGGAGTGACAATTTGGAAAGAATTAAAAGAAATGATGTTTTTGTCGTATCTTCTGAAGGTTTATGTTCAATCATCGATTATCAAGTGTTGTCTTTGCTCTACCAACCAATTATTGGTCAAAGAGCTTTAACCTTGTACTTGACTTTATTGAACCTAATAGACAGACAAAATTTAATATCAGAAGAATATTTACATTCTGATCTAGAATCATTATTAAATATTGAAATTAAAGAAATCGAAGAAGAGCGTTACAAATTAGAAGCCATAGGCTTATTAGTAACCTTTTTTACCAGTGATTCTTTCACTTATGAGATTAAAATGCCTTTATCCGCAAGAAGTTTTGTCAATGATGGTATTTTAGGTGAATACTTAATCTCAAATATTACAAAAACAAGATTTAAAAAAATCATTAAGATATTTAAGGTTAAACAACCAAATCAACGTCAAAAATATAATATATCAAAAGCATTCAATGAAGTATTTCCAAATATTGAAAAAACTTATAATGATGATTATGATACGCAACTTTTGTCAGGAAAAACAAATTCATTTAGAACAATGAATGGTCATGATTTAGATTGGCGATTTTTAAGCGATAGTATTTCAGAAGATATTTTAGACATAAAAAAACTAACTGAAGCAATCAAAAATAAAATTCATCAGTTAAGTTACGTCTACGATTTAAATGAAATAGATTTAAAAGAAGTGATTATAAAATCACTTGATGAAAACCATCAACTAAGCATTGAAAATCTTGCCCGTAATGCTAGACATTATTTTGATAAAAGACAAGGTGAATCTCAAAAAAATCCAGAAGGTCATCAAAAGATTCACCAAGACCAAACACTTGAAAAGCCTGAAAGTTTAGAGGATTATTTTGAAAAAATTTCACCTAAAACGCTTTTAACTGAATTAAATGATGGTATTGTATTAACATCAGATTTAAAAATAGCTGAAAGATTAATGGATGAAGTAGGTTTAAATACAGGTGTTATTAACGTATTATTAGCCTATGTATATAAACAAAAAGATAATAAATTACCTGGTTATGCTTATTTTCAAAAAGTAGGTTTAAGTTGGAAGCGAAACAAAATCAATTCAGTTAAAACCGCTTTACAATATATTAAGCATATTGATTCATCAAAAAATCAGAAGAAATCATATTATAAACAAGAAAAAACAGATGTACATATTGAATGGCTAGATGAGTACTTAAACCCAGAGGAGAATGAGTCATGAAAAAAGTAGATGAATTTTTAAAAAACTTTAATCAAAAGATTGATTATGACGCATTAATTGATCGATTTATGAATGAACCTTTAACTAAGAAATTCATATTAGATAATGACTTAACACGCGATCAAATTATTAAAGCTAGTCATGTTTTTTTAACATTTATAGAAGAAAACCAAACATGTAATGATTGTCTTAGTTTAGAAGAATGTAAATTAAAGACCAAGGGTTTTTCTCCCCACTTAACCTATTATAATGATCGAATTCAAATTGAATATGAACATTGCAGATACAATCAAAATCGTTCTGCATCGAATATTTCAGCGCTCTATATTCCAAAAAGAATCTTTGAGGCTTCATTAGAAGATATGGATTTAATAGGAGATAGTAGAAAAACCATACATACATATATGCTTAAGTTTTTAAAAAATGATATTAAACATAATTTTATGAAAGGTATGTATATTTCTGGAAAATATGGTTCAGGAAAAACCTATGTGTTAGCTGCTTTAGCAAATGAACTTGCTAAACAGAATTTAAAGATTATTTTTGCTTATTATCCTGACTTAGTTAGAGAATTAAAATCAAGTATTGGAACGGGAGATTTAGAAGAAAAAATCAGAGGTTTAAAGTCAGTTGATGTCTTGTTTTTAGATGATATTGGTGGTGAATATTTTTCTAAATTTATTAGAGATGAAGTATTAGGATCAATATTACAACACCGCTTATTAGACAACAAACCTACATTTTATTCATCAAATTTTCCGATTTCTGAACTGGTTAATGTTCTCAAAGAAAATAACACCCAACAAGAAACAGTTTCAGCATTAAGAATCATTCAACGGATTAAACGCATGACAGAAGAATTTGTTTTAAAAGATATGCCACGAATTTCTTGACAATTTAAGAAACAATCGTATAATATAATTAAGAACTATGAAGAGGACAATATTATTATTGTAAAGATTCAAGCGACAATGGGTTGGTGAGAGCCATTGATCAATCAGTAATAATTACTACCTTGGAGTTTGCTTTAATAAAGCACGTACCAGGCGTTAACGGTTTAAGCAATAAATTAAGGTGGTACCGCGATAAGTCGCCCTTTGAATAAGGGGGGGCTTTTTTTATTTTTAAGGAGGAAAAAAATGAAAATTACCTTACCAAATGGTTCAGTATTAAATTATAATGAACCCAAAAAATTATCAGATATAGCTGATGATATTTCAATTTCTTTAAGAAAGAAAAGTTTAGTTGCTAAAGTCAATGGTAAACTCTTAGATATGGATAGAGTTATCAGTGAAGACTCAGAAGTGGCTTTTATTACCGATCAAGACCCAGAAGGTTTGGATGTTTTAAGACATTCAGCTGCGCATTTATTGGCTGAAACAGTTAAAAAATTATATCCTCAAGCTAAATTCGGAGTAGGACCGCTCATTGAAGATGGTTTCTATTACGACATTGATTTAGGCGATAAAGTTTTAGTTGAATCAGACTTAATTGAAATTGAAAAAGAAATGAAAAAAATTGCATCTCAAAATGCTGAAATCAAACGTTCAGTGATTTCTTATGAAGAAGCATTAGAAAAATTTAAAGATGATGAGTATAAGATTGAGTTGATTACTGATTTACCAAAAGATGAAGAAATCAGTATTTATGAACAAGCACATTTTACTGATTTATGTAGAGGTCCACATTTACCAGGAACAAAATGGATTAAACATGTTAAATTATTAAGTTTAGCTGGTGCTTATTGGCGTGGAAACAGTGACAATAAACAATTAACAAGAGTCTATGGAACTGCGTTTTTTACTAAAGAAGATTTAGATGAACATTTAAATATGATAGAAGAAAGAAAGAAAAGAGACCATCGTAAATTAGGTCGTGAACTTGATTTATTTATGTTAAGCGAGTTTGGACCTGGATTTCCATTTTGGTTACCGAATGGCATGGTTTTAAGAAGAGAATTAGAAAATTTCTGGTATGAAGAACATAATAAAGCTGGATATAAATTAATCCAAACGCCAATTATGTTGAATAAAGAGTTATGGGAAATTTCAGGACACTGGAAAAATTACCATGACAATATGTATACATCTGAAATCGATGATAAAGAGTTTGCTATAAAACCAATGAACTGCCCTGGTGGCATATTGGTTTATAAAAGAGATTTGCATTCATACAAAGATTTTCCTTTAAAGTTAGGAGAATTAGGCTTAGTTCACCGTCATGAAGCCAGTGGTGCTTTAAATGGGTTATTTAGAGTAAGAAATTTCACTCAAGATGATGCACATATTTATATGACTGAAGATATGATTAAAGATGAAATTATTGAATTGGTTAAACTTTATGATTATATGTATAAAGTTTTTGATTTAGAGTATCATATTGAGTTAAGTACAAGGCCTGAAGAAAAATACATTGGCGAAATTGAGACATGGGATCGTTCTGAAAAAGCTTTAGCTGATGCTTTAGATGCTATGGGTCAAGACTATGTAGTTAATAAGGGTGATGGTGCTTTTTATGGACCTAAGTTAGATTTTAAACTCAAAGATTCAATGAAGAGAATATGGCAATGTGGTACCATCCAATTGGATATGAATTTACCAGAACGATTTGAGTTAACATATATCAATGATGAAGGCGAGAAAAAACGTCCTGTGATGTTACATAGAGCTTTATTTGGTTCTATTGAAAGATTTATCGGTATTTTAATTGAACATTATGCGGGAGCTTTTCCAACTTGGTTAGCGCCTGTTCAAGTAGCGGTGATTCCAGTGAATAACGATTATCATTTGAATTTCTCTAAAGAATTAGTCAAACAATTAGAAAAAGAACATATACGAGTATCTTTAGATGATCGAGATGAAAAACTTGGATATAAAATTAGAGAAGCACAAACTAAAAAAATCCCTTACCAAATCGTGGTAGGAGATAATGAAGTTGATTCGAATGAAGTGACTTACAGACGCTATGGTGAAAAGAAACAAGTGACTGTTAAAGTGAATGAATTTATTCAATTAATTAAAGAAGAAATTATTAATAAAAAATAAGATTAGCCCCTAAATAAGGGGCTAATTTTTAAATTTTCTTTAGTTGATTTATCATTGATTCATCTGGGTCAATATAGATAGTTTTTTGGTTTGTGTAAGAAACAAAAGAACCAAGTTCACCAGGTATTTTTTTAATGTTTTTTATGAGCGTATAATCAACAGCGACTGATCCTGACATTTGACTTTTAGAAAAGTAAGCTGCTAAATTCGCTGCGTGACGTATGATTGATTCAGTAAGTTTATCCGTTGTCACAACCACATGAGAACCACTTTGATTTTGAACATGGAACCACATATCATTTTTACGTGCTAGTTTATGAGTAATATAATTGTTTTGTAAATTATTTTTTCCAACGTATATCTTGATTTCTGAATCTATTAGATACGTATCATAGTTTAGTTTTTGTTGTTTGGCTGGTTTTTTTCTTTTTTTATTGGGTAAATACTTTAATTCAACCAACTCTTCTTTAATTTCTTCTAAATCATGATATTGATAATTATTTTCTATTTGTTGTTTAAGATTTATAAAATAATTGAGTTCATATTTTGTTAGAAGAATTTGTTTGTTTAAGTGATGTATGGCTGTTTTAAGTTTTTTATATTTTTTATAATACTGATTTGCATTTTCAATGATGGACATTTTTCGATCAATTTCAACTGTTAAATCTTGATCTAATTCATATGAAAAGCCTGTATATTCATAGTCTGTAGATTGTATGTGATGTTGATCTTGAATAAGCAAATCACCTTTCATACGGTATATATCGTTTTGATTTGCTTTTTTTAAATCTTTTGATAAATTTTCTAGTTTATTTCGATATTTGTTAACTTGGTTTTTTGTAAAATTCGATAAATATTTATGGACTTGTTTAACTTTCTCTTTATCAGTCTGTTCATAATAATATTCTTCTAATAAACTTGATAAAGTATGATAATGTATTTTTGGGTTATCAAATATATCTAGGAAATAGAATTGTGCTTTATCCTTGCTTTCTATTGTAGGTTTGATACTTTGATTAAAGAAACTGAGGTAGGCTTCATACATATGGAGACTACTGTGATTGGCTTTTTTGACAATCGCTTTAGCAAGCAAAGGAGAAATACCACGAATATGTTCGATGATATCTCGAAAATCAATAGATTCTCTTTTGAAAAACTTTTCTATTTCTTCAAAGTCCTCAGGATCTATTTTATCATCTTTAGGTAGGTGATAATGTGCACCATTAACTATGGTGCGGTCGATCTCTTCGAAAGGATGAATATGTTTATAGGCATTCATGATTTCGTTATTATGATCGGAAATAATCATATTCGCGTAACGCCCAAAAAGTTCTATCATTAAGTAATATGTTGTTTGGTCGCCGAGATCATTCACGTTATTTAATGTTATTTCAATGATTCGATCATTATTTAATGACTGAATTTTTGATATAACACCACCTTCTATATGTTTTCTTAAGAACATACAAAAGCCACCTGGCGCATCAAATTGATTGAGTGTTTTATTAATAAGATGTATTCTTGAAACAGCTGTAGACATTGATATATAAAGATATTTATTTTCAGAATTAGCTCTAACCATAAATAAAAAATCAGAATGAGAAATTTGAGATATTTTCTGAATTCTTCCATAACTTAATGCTTGATTTAATTCAATACTTAAATACTTTATAAAGCGTCCATCAACACTCATCATTCATCACCCTAACTGTTATATTGTCTAAAACCTATTATAACATAGAATGAAAGTGTTTATTTAAAGATTATTAATGAAAATATTTTACTAATTTCAAAAGATGTGGTAAGATATGGGGTAATCAAAAGTGTTTAATGGAGGGATTAAACTGAAGTTAAATGAAAGAGGACTGCTGGTGGTCATAAGTGGACCGTCCGGTGTTGGTAAGGGAACCATTCGTAAAGCATTATTTAAAATCCCCGATAATAATTTTTGTTACTCTGTGTCAATGACTACGAGGAAGCCGCGTAATGGTGAAGTCGATGGTGTTGATTACTTTTTTGTTAGCCGTGAAGAGTTTGAAGAACGAATAAAAAACAATGGCTTTCTTGAATATGCAGAGTTTGTTGGTGAGTATTATGGTACGCCAATGGACTATATTGAAAATCAAATGGATAAAGGCAAAGAAGTCATTATCGAAATTGAAGTTCAAGGTGCTTTACAAGTTAGAGAAAGAATTCCAGAAGCTGTTTTTATATTTATTGTTCCACCTTCAAAGAAATCATTACTGGATCGCTTAAAAATAAGAGGAACAGAAGAAGAATCAAAAATTCAAGAACGTATCAATAAAGCAGAGAGAGAATTTGGACTAGCTTATAAATATGATTATATTGTTGTGAATGATCAAGTAGAGAATGCAGCTGATAGAATATACGCTGTTATTAGAGCTGAACATGCAAAAACTGAACGATCGATTCATAAGTATTATAAACTTTTGGAGGAAGAAAATGATTAAGGATTCAGAATTAGATAAACTTAAGAAAATGAAAGAAGATTTAAAATTTGTTCCAACGCAAGGTAATCGCTTTGGTGATTATAGCTTCGGTGGATTTATGGATGAAGAAGAAGAACCTGAAGTTGTCGAAAATAAAGATGGCTTAAGATATCCTTCAATTGACCAACTGCTTGGTGTGGTTGACTCAAAATATAAATTAGCTTATATTGCGGCTAAGCGTGCAAAAATCATTAAAAAAACAAATCATTCGTCAGTGACTAATAAATGTGTTAAACCAGTTGGAAAAGCTTTAGAAGAAATACTCGCTGGAAAAGTTACAGCCAAATTTGAATAATTTGGCTGTTTTTTATTACTAAATTTTTTCTTGATTTTTCTATTATTAATTTAATTAAATTTTAGAAAAAAAACAATCATTTTTTATGTTATAATAATTAGGTATTGGAGATGATATTTTGGAAAAATTAACAGCCCTTTTAAAAGAAATCAATCTAGAAGATCAGATACTTGAAGCGTATGGATTTATAGACTATATAGAAGTCGACGAAAGAAATAAAACGTGGTTTTTTTCTTTTGTTTTTGATAAGGTTATTCCCATTCTACATTTCCGTCATTTCATAAAACAATTAAATCAGTTAAAATCACTTTATCCTTCTGTAGAATCAATTGATTTTAAATTAAAGTTTAATGAAATTGATGGAGAAATACTTGATTATTATGATTATGCGATAGATTTATTAGCTGAAGATGATAAACGCATTACACCATTGAAAGAATATCCTAAAGATTTAGAAGATCAAGTCATCAAAATATATGTTCCTAAAGGCGCAGTTACACCAGCGACTTATAGAAATATTATTGAAAATCAATTAAAAAAATTAGGTTTTGATTTCAGTATCCAAGTATTGATAGATGAAAGCCAAACGTCTATTGAAGAAGATATTCATAATCAAACACAAGTTTTTGTTGAACAGCACAATAACTTGCTTGGTCAGGAGTCAATTGAATATATTTATTTAAATGAATCTAACAACATTCATGAGTTTCATGAGATTAATGAGTTGCCAAAATCTGATATGGATTTAGAAGAACATAAAGAACGTAATGGTGGAAAAGCATTATTCAATGTTAAAGGAATTTGTGTGTTCGCAGAAATTGATGAATCAAACAATAAAGCAACGGCTAATTTTATTATTACCAATCAAACCGATTCAGTTTATGTTATGAAAAGAAATATTAGACCAACCGATATGAAGTTTTATAAAGATATTGAAGTTGGTATGGGTTTAATTGTTAAAAGTTTTGGTATGTATGATAACTACAAAGGTGAGACTGTTTTACATATTATTAATATCGCTCATTCTAATAAGGTTTTACCAAAAGACTTAAGAATGGATCAAGCAGATATAAAACGCGTTGAATTACATATGCATACGAAAATGTCAG
The DNA here is from genome assembly GCA_964461565.1 of uncultured Candidatus Izemoplasmatales bacterium. Lineage (GTDB taxonomy): Bacteria > Bacillota_I > Bacilli_A > Izemoplasmatales > Hujiaoplasmataceae > Hujiaoplasma. The sequence continues at coordinate 22,936 of CAYWUZ010000017.1, forward strand.
CGCTTGATGGCGTCGCAGATGTTAGAGAATACTTAGAACGAGCAAAAAAATGGGGACATACTGCATTTGGAGTATCAGATACTGGCTCTGTTCAATCCTTTCCAATCTTAGAAGGTGCAATTAGAGACAGTGGCGTAAAACCGATATATGGACTTGAATTAACCTTTGTCGATGATGAAGCCATCACGATAACTAGAGGCGAAGATAATCGGTTATTAAGTGAAGCGACTTTTGTCGTGTTTGATATTGAAACAACAGGCTTGAGTTTGAATCATGATGAGTTAATCGAAATGGGTGCGATAAAAGTTAAAAACGGTGCTATATTGGGAGAATTTGGTGAGTTGATTAATCCAGGTGTTCCGATTTCTCCGTTTACAACCCAATTAACTGGTATAACACAATCAATGGTTAATGGAAAAAGATCTGTCAAACCTGTATTAGAAGATTTTTACGAGTTTTCTAAAAACTGTATATTGATTGCTCATAACGCTGAGTTTGATTTAGGTTTCTTAGATTATAACTACCGAAAATATGGTATTACAAACCATATCAATCCATCGATTGATACATTAAATTTAGCAAAAGTTTTGATTCCTGAAAGAACTCGTTTTGGACTAGACGCCTTATCAAAATATTTTAAAGTCAGACTAGATCAACATCATAGAGCTGTCAATGATGCAAAAGCAACATTTGAAATATTTTTACATTTATTAAAGATACTACGAAAAAATGGTTTTAATAAATTTCAAGATTTAAATCTAATGTTAGATAAAAATGAAGTATATAAATATCCTTTCCCAAAACAAATCAACTTAATTGTGCGTCAACAAAAAGGTTTAAAAAATCTTTATAAAATAGTATCAGAATCACTCACAACGTTTTATGATCGTGGGGCTAAAGTCACAAAATCATATTTAGATCATCATCGTGAGGGTATTTTAATTTCAAGTGGAGGATTAGATTCTCATTTCTTTGATATCGCGATGAATAAAACAAGAAGAGAACTTGTAAAAGCAGCTAGATATTACGATTTTCTAGAAGTGCCACCAATTAGCTATTTCACTTATTTAGAAGAAGAACGACCTAATTGGATGCATGTTATGCAAAAAGTCATTAAAACAATCGTTGAAGTTGGACAAGAATTAAATATTCCTGTAATTGCGACAGGTGATGTTCACCATCTTGACCCAAAAGATTTATTGTATCGAGAAATTCTTATCAATACACCTCTTGTCGGTGGGGGAGGATTCCACTCACTTTACAGTCGTAAGACTAAACCAAGTCAATATTATATGACCACAGAAGAAATGTTGGAAGAATTTAAATTCTTAGGTGAAGATTTAGCTTACGAAATCGTTGTTAAGAATTCAAATGCTATCGCTGATATGATTGATTTAATTCAAATTATTCCTAGTGATTTAGCCGCACCAACAGATGAGTTTTTAGCTGAACAAGGTGTACCTTCTATATCGAAAAAAGTTCAAAAAATGGTTTTAGATAAAGTTAATCTATTATATGGAAATCCTTTGCCTGAACTTGTAAAACATAGGGTAGAAAAAGAATTAGGGAATATTATTAAACACAAATTCTCTACTGTATATTATATTTCTCATTTACTAGTGAAAAAATCATTAGAAGACGGATATTTAGTAGGCTCAAGGGGTTCTGTCGGATCATCATTTGTTGCGACATTAATGGATATCACTGAAGTTAATCCTTTACCACCTCATTATGTCTGCCCACATTGTCATTTTAGTGCTTTTAAGAAAACGGTAGAAGAAGTTAAAATGTATGGTGAAAATGATTTTGAAAAAGAACATAAAATCTTATTATCAGAAACTGACTGTGGTTGGGATCTGCCTAATCGAGACTGTCCTTTATGTGGTGCAGAAATGAAACGTGATGGTCACGATATCCCATTTGAAACCTTCTTAGGTTTTAATGGTGATAAAGTACCTGATATTGATTTAAACTTCTCTGGCGATTATCAAAGTATCGTTCATGAATACATTAGGAAATTATTTGGTAAAAACCACGCATTTAGAGGTGGAACAATTTCTACCTGTGCTGCTAGAACATCATTTGCTATGGTTAAAGATTACTATAAAAAACTCAATGATCAAAGAAGAAAACAAGGACTAGAAACAATTCAAGTCAGAAGAGCTGAAATGGAAAGATTAGCACTTGGAATCGAAGGTTCTAAAAGAACCAGCGGACAACATCCTGGTGGAATAGTCGTTGTTCCTAATAATCGTTCAATCTTTGATTTTACACCAATACAATATCCTGGAGATTCTACAGACCATTCTTGGAAAACCACGCATTATGAATATCATTCTATTGAAAGCAATTTATTTAAGTTAGATGTGTTAGGTCATGATGATCCAACCATGATTCGATATTTAATGGATTTAGTAAAAATCAATGAAGAAGAAGTTCCGTTTGATGATCCAAAAGATATTCCTGTTGATGATGGCGATGTCTATAGACTATTATCAGGAACAGACATCATTAATTTAACAAAAGAAGACATTCAATCAGATGTGGCGTCATATGGTGTTCCAGAATTAGGGACTAGTTTTGTTCGAGGGATGTTGAGTGAATCAAAACCTAAGTCTTTCGCAGAATTAGTAAAAATTTCTGGTTTATCACATGGGACAGATGTTTGGTATGGTAATTCACATTCCTTAGTAACAGGACGCGAAAAACGTTTTGGTAAACTAGACTTTAAAGATATTATTGGTTGTCGTGATGATATCATGGTTGATTTAATTGCTTGGGGGATGAAACCGACTTTAGCCTTTGAAATAATGGAATTTGTTCGTAAAGGAAAAGCTGCTAAAGATCAAGAAAAATGGATGGGTTATGCTGAATTAATGAAAGATGCAAATGTACCAGAATGGTATATTTGGTCTTGTTCTAAAATAAAATACATGTTTCCAAAAGCCCATGCCACAGCTTATGTTTTGATGGCTTTAAGGATAGCTTGGTTTAAATTATATAAACCGATATATTTCTATGCTGCTTATTTTTCAAAAAGAGCGACTGCATTTGATGTAGATGTCTTATATCGAAATGAAGTTGGCATCATTAATAAATTAAATGAAATTAAGGCTTTAGGAAACAAAGCATCAAATAAGGAAAAAGAATTATTAACCACATTAGAAGTAGCTTTAGAAATGGTTAAAAGAGGCTTTACCTTTAAGCCAATAGATTTATATCTATCAAAGGCTAGAGATTTTGTTATATCAGAAGATAAACAATCTTTAATACTACCATTTATTGTTATCGATTCAATGGGTGAAAAAGCTGCGCAATCAGTTGTAGAAGCCAGAGAAGAAAGAGAGTTTATCTCTAAGGAAGATGTTAAAGAACGCACAAAATTATCAAAAGTTCTTTTTGAAAAACTTGAAGTTCTTGGAACCTTCGAGGGTATGAATAGTAAGAATCAAGTTTCTATTTTCGATTTTTAATAAATATAGCGCGTTTATCACAAAAAAATCAAAATTATCATTTATAATAGATTTACATATATAGGAGGTTAACTTTATGAGAATGAGAAGTACGAATCCTGTGCTTTCAAAAGCAAGTCATTACGATTACGTGACTGATAGACCATTAACTTATGGTAATGTCACAATTAAAACTTTGTTTTTATTAGGTATTACAGTTGTAACTGCCTTATCATCATTACTATATTTCCCTGAAATTTTAACACCGGGTGTATTGATTGGGGCAATGATTATTGGATTTATCTCAGTCATTATTGGATCGAGATCTATTAATTATGCACCAATTTTTGGTATTATATACGCACTGAGTGAGGGACTGGTATTAGGTATTGTATCATTGATCTTTGAAGTCATGTATGAGGGAATCGTTGTTACGGCTCTAGCCACAACCATGTTGGTCTTTGTTATCATGCTATTACTCTTTTCAACCAATGTGATTAAAGTCAATCAAAAATTCGCTTCATTTATGGTCGTTGCCTTAATGTCCGTAATTATCATGTCATTAATTGGTATTTTATTACCGACTGTATTTGGCGGATCATTCTATACAATCGTAGTTCTAATCTCTGCTGGTTTATCAGCTTTCTTCTTATTATTGGATTTTCAAAGTATTAAGAATAGTGTTGAATCAGGAATGGACCAAAAAGTTGGTTGGATTCTGGCTTTAGGCTTAATGATCACCATAGTATGGATCTACATTGAGATGCTAAGATTATTAGCTATATTCTCTAGAAATAATTAACTTGTAAATTTAACAAAAATTTTATATAATAAAGTAACACAATGATAGAGAAAAAGTATTTAAGTCAATCATTTTATAGAGAGAATGTGTTTGGTGTAAACATTCAAATGGAACTTAATGAATTCATCTCTTGAGTGAGACTAATCATCTCCGTCTATCTGCGTTAAAGATTAAAGTGCTAGTTTTCTAGAACTAAGGTGGTACCACGGTTAATAATCGTCCTTGATTAAGGACGATTTTTTTTTGAAAAGAGGAGTGAGACAATGCAAGATAAAATTAATCAATTAGTCAAAGAAGCGATTGAACAATTAGAAAATGTTAAAGATCTTAATGAGTTAATGCTATTAAAAGCACAATTTTTAGGAAAGAAAAGTGCTTTTAATGATTTTATGCAAGAAATTAAAAATTTGCCTAATGAAGAAAAACCAAAAGTAGGACAAATGGTTAATCTTGCTAAAAACGAAATTAGTCAAAAGATTAATGATGTTAAAGAAACTATTGAAAAAGAAAAAATACTCAATCAACTAAAAAAAGAAACCATTGATATTTCTTTGCCTGGCAGACAGTTACCAGTTGGTAAAAAACATATCATCACTCAAACCATTGAAGAAATCGAAGATATTTTTATTGGCTTAGGATATGTGATTAAAGAAGGTCCTGAACAAGAACAGGATAAATTTAACTTTGAAATGTTAAACCTTCCAAAAGATCATCCAGCAAGAGATATGCAAGATTCTCTATATATTAGTGAAGATACTTTACTTAGAACACATACATCACCGGTTCAAGTAAGAACATTACTTGAAAATTCAGATAAAAAACCAGTGAAAATCATTGCCCCAGGACGTGTTTACCGAAAAGATGATGATGACCAAACCCATTCACATCAATTTCAACAAGTCGAAGTATTGGTTGTTGATAAATCAGCTTCTTTATCAGACTTAAAAGGGACATTGTTAATAGCTGCTAAAAAATTATTTGGTGAAGAACGTCAAATTCGCTTAAGACCTTCTTACTTCCCTTTCACTGAACCAAGTGTAGAAGTAGATGTATCATGCTATGTATGCTCAGGAAAAGGATGTTCAATGTGTAAACAAACTGGTTGGATAGAAGTTCTTGGTGCTGGTATGGTTAATAACAATGTTTTAAAAGCATCTGGATATGATCCTTTAGTATATCAAGGATTTGCCATAGGTTTTGGCGTTGAAAGAATTGCAATGCTTAAATACGGTATCGATGATATTAGACTTCTCTATACCAATGATTTAAGATTCAATTCACAGTTTTAGGAGGTTATTATGAAAGTATCATTGAATTGGTTAAATAATTATATAAAACAACCAATAGCCCATCAAGAACTAGAGACGCATTTCAATTTAATGAGTCAAGAGGTTGCTGGTTTATATCCGCTTGTCCAAGCAAGCGATTTAATCATCGGTTATGTTGAATCAGCAGTTCAACATGAAAACGCTGATAAATTAAAAGTATGTCTTGTAAATGTTGGAGATCAAAGCCTACAAATTATTTGTGGTGCGCCTAATGTTGATGCAGGTCAAAAAGTGATTGTTGCTTTACCAGGCGCTGTATTGCCAGGTAATTTTAAAATAAAAAAAGCAAAAATTCGCGGTATTGAATCTAATGGAATGATTTGTTCATTGGCTGAATTAGGTGTTCAAGATTTTGATAAATCAGAAAAAGGTATTTATGTATTAAATGATGAAGCCGTCGTTGGAAATGATCCTTTAACATATATGGGATTGAATGATTGGGTATTGGATTTAGATTTAACAGCTAATCGTTCTGATTTATTATCGATGAGAGGCGTTGCTTATGATGTTAAAGCTATGTTTGATGTGGATATTGAATTTAAAAAACCAGTTGTCAAAAGAGAAATATCAGATATTGAGCTTAATATTTCTACAGAGACAAAAGATGCACCTATCTATTATGGTCAAATTATAAAAAATATTAAAATAAAAGAAAGTCCATATTGGTTAAAATCAAGACTGTTATCAGCTGGTATTAGACCAATTAATAATGTTGTTGATATAACAAATTATGTGATGCTTGAGTATTCTCAACCACTGCATGCTTTTGATTTTAATAAAATAAATTCGAATCAAATTCTTGTTAGAAAAGCTAAAGAAAATGAGACAATCATTACCATCGATGACATAAAAAGAAGCTTGTTACCGACAGATATAGTTATCACAAACGGCCAAGTTCCAATTGCGCTTGCGGGTGTCATGGGTGGCTTTGAAACGGAAGTAGATGATTCAACAAATACGATTCTATTGGAATCAGCTGTTTTTGATCCGCTTTCAGTTCGAAAAACATCGAAACGTTTAGCCTTAAAAAGCGAATCTTCTTCAAGATATGAAAAAGGTATCAATCATGAATTAACCAAAGAAGCTTTAGATAGAGCTTGTGAACTTTTTGTTGAACTAGCAGAAGGGAGTGTTATTGGTGAACCGACTTTTTATAACAATAAAGAAGCTATTAACCAAGAATTAACTCTATCACTAGACAAACTAAATCAAGTAACGGGACATCATTTTGTTCTTTCTGAAGTAGAAGATATATTAAGAAGACTTGATTTTGATTATAAAGAAATAGATGATGTATTTACGATTCAAGTGCCTTCAAGACGTTTAGGTTTCGAAAGTTACCAAGATATTATTGAAGAAATCGTCAGAATTTATGGATATCATAAAATTGGTATGACATTACCTATAACACCAACTGAAGGAAAATTATCAAAAAAACAAGCTTTTAAAAGAGAAATTCAATTGTTATTTACAAGTATTGGTTTTTATGAAACTAACACATATTCTCTAACACGAGAAGATATGGCTGTTAAGTATGATTTAGAAGCAAAATCTCTTGTGAAAATAATGAATCCTTTAAATAAAGAACGGGAGTATTTAAGACATTCTACAATTCCTTCATTAGTTGAGGTTTTATCTTATAATCACGCAAGAAAAGTCAATGACATCTTTTTGTTTGAGATTGGAAAGAGATATACTCAAGAAAATGAAACTGTCTTATTGAGTGGTTTAATGCAGGGAGAATATCACTATTCTCGTTGGCAAAAACACTCAACTAAAGTAGACTTCTATTTATTAAAAGGTATCATCGAACGCTTATTCGAAGATCTTAAAATATCAGATTATAATTTTAGATTACCGAAAAAAGCATTACCAAATCTTCACCCTGGAATTTCAGCTGAAATTTATCTAGGAGATGTTTTTTTAGGATGGCTAGGTAAACTTCATCCAGAAGAAGAAAAACAAATAGATGTTGAAGATGTTTATGTCTTTGAAATGGAATTTGATGTGCTTTATAATGCTTATAATCAAGTGAACAAACTTTTCCATACATTGACTAAATATCCAAGTGTCTCTCGTGATATAGCAGTTGTAGTGGATGAAAATATTCAAGCACAAATACTTATTGATACCGTTAAGTCTATGAGTAACAATTCACTAAAATCAGTGAATGTTTTTGATGTGTATCAAGGAGAACATTTAGAAAAAAATAAAAAATCAGTTGCTCTACAATTGATTTTTGAAAATAAAGAAAAAACACTAGAAACGCAAGAAGTTGACCAAATGGTCAAACGTATTGTAAATGCATTGGTAGAAAAACACCAAGCATCATTAAGGCAGTAATAACGTGATTACATCGTTTAAGATGTAAATCATTTAGGAAGAGGTAAGTAATAATGAAACAACATTTTTATGATTGGACCATTGAAGGCTTAAAATCATTTTTAATGAATCATGGTTTTAAAAGTTATAGTGGCGATCAAATATTTAAGTGGGTCTATGAACAAGGTGTCACTGATCCTGAATTAATGACAAATATATCAAAACCTTTAAGGGATTTTTTGATAGAGAACGTTAGATTTGATTATCTAGATGTAGCTGATAAACAAGTCGCACAAGATGGTACTGAGAAATATTTATTTAAATTGCATGATGGACATTTAATAGAGACTGTTCTAATGAATTATGATTATGGACAATCAGTTTGTGTATCATCACAAGTTGGCTGCTCTATGGGATGTTCGTTTTGTGCATCAGGTATCATTGCTAAAAAAAGAGACTTAACTGTTTCTGAACTTGTTAATCAAGTCGCTTCTATTCAACATTATTCTCAAGTCAAAGTGACGCATATAGTTGTTATGGGGACAGGTGAACCTTTTGATAATTATGATAACGTCATGGATTTTATTCGTGTTATAAATTATAAGCATGGATTCCAAATTGGCTCAAGACATATCTCAGTGTCAACTTGTGGTATTATTCCAAGAATCTATGATTATAGTAAAGAAGTGATTAAATCTAATTTAGCCATTAGTTTACACGCTCCTAATAATGAGATTAGATCAAGACTAATGAAAATTAATAAAGTATATCCATTGCCTGAGTTAATTAGAGCAGTGAAAGATTATACAGATATGACTAATAGACGTGTGACTTTTGAGTATATTTTATTAAAAGGAATCAATGATGATATTAAACACGCAAATGAACTTAGTGATTTAATTAGAGGTATCAATGCCTATGTGAATTTAATCCCCTATAATCCTGTGGATGAGTTTGCTTATAAGAAAACAGATCATGTTCGTGCCTTAAGATTTCATCAACAACTTGAAAAAAGAGGTATTAACTCTACTTTAAGAAGAGAATTAGGCAGTGATATTGATGCTGCTTGTGGACAATTAAGATTAAAAAATGATAGAGAGTAGCCATCTCTAGATTGACTGTAAGGCTAAATTTTGGTAGAATACATAGGAGATAGGAGAATGAATATGAAAAAAGAAATTAGAAAAATTGCACTCTTAACTGGTGGCGGAGACTGTTCAGGTCTTAACGCCGTAATTAGAGCTGTAGTTAAATCAGCAATACTCAAATATAATTACGAAGTAATTGGTTTTAAAGGTGGATATCATGGTCTTTATACTGATGATTACATAAAAATGGACTTAACAACTGTAGGGGGAATCTTTCATCAAGGTGGGACAATATTAAAAATGTCTAATAAAGACAATTTATTTAATTATCCTGTAGAGAACAAAGACGGTTTAATTGAATACAAAGATGTGTCTAATCAAGCGGTTGAAAACTTAAAGAAACATAATATTGATGCTTTAGTTATTATCGGCGGAGATGGAACTTTAACATCAGCTAGAGATTTTGGAAGAAAAGGTGTGAATGTTGTCGCTATTCCTAAAACAATAGATAATGATGTTCCAGCGACTGAGATTACATTCGGATATAGAACAGCTTTGGATCATATTATGCTTAGTTTAGATGCTTTACATACCACTGCTTATAGTCATGATAGAGTTATGATTTTAGAAGTTATGGGACGTAATGCTGGATGGTTAGCATTAGAAGGTGGGATAGCAGGTTCAGCCGATGTTATTTTAATTCCAGAAATACCTTATGATATTGAAGTCGTTGCTAAAACAGTATTAGAACGTTATAAACGTGGATCTAAATTTTCAATTATCTGTGTTTCTGAAGGTGCTAAACCAATTGATGGTAAAGTAACCATTAAGAAAATTGATAAAGAAAGTCCAGATTCAGTTAAACTTGGTGGTGTTGGTGAAGTTGTCGCAGCTGAGTTAGAAAAAATCATTAAACCAATTACAGGTCAAGATATTAGAGTAACGAATCTAGGTTACATTCAACGTGGTGGAGTAACAAACACATTTGATAGAATTTTAGGTACTAAATATGGTGCTTACGCAGTTGATATGATTGAAAAGAATGAATTTGGACGTATGGTTATTATTAAAAACGATACAATGAGTTCAGTTCGTATTGAAGAAGTCGTAGGTTCAGGAGAAATAGGAGAAACAAGTCGCGGCGGCGCAAGAATCGTTAATCCTCATGGAGATTTAGTGAATGCAGCGAGAGATATTGGAATTACTTTTGGTGATGAATAATTTAATTAATAAAATAAAAAAATTTTTAGGAGGACAATATGGAGTTAAAAGGAAGTCGTACGGAGAAAAATTTACAAGAAGCTTTTGCAGGTGAATCAATGGCGAGAAATAAATATACTTATTATGCTGAAAAAGCAAGAGAAGAAGGGTATGTTGATATCGCTGAATATTTTGAAGAAACTGCAGTGAATGAAAGAGAACATGCACGTATTTGGTTTAAATTATTACATGACGGTCAAGTACCAGCAACTGATCTTAATTTAGAAGATGGTGCTGAAGGCGAACATTACGAATGGACAGATATGTACAAAGGTTTCGCTGAAGTAGCTGAAGAAGAAGGATTTAAAAAAATCGCATTCTTATTTAACAAAGTAGCTGAAATAGAAAAAAGACATGAAGAAAGATATTTAGCTTTAATTGATAGATTAAAAAAC
>CAYWUZ010000018.1:0-2668 GCA_964461565.1 uncultured Candidatus Izemoplasmatales bacterium
CTCAATTGAAACAAATGAGTATTAATGAAATTCAAAAATTAATGAAAATTAAGAATGCTCTTCTTGAAGACACTTATAGGATGTATCAATTATTTGACACATCTAATCATAAGATAAATGCAATTTCATTATATTCAGGTGTTGTTTTTGAACAGTTAGAAAAGGGATCATATAATCATAGTCAAAATCAATATTTGAATAAACACCTTGTAATTCTTTCTGCAATGTATGGACCTTTGTCACCGAATACAGGAGTATGGCCATACAGATTAGATATGACTATGAAACCTAATGGTATAAATTTATATCATTATTGGCAAGAAAATATAGATAAGTATTTTATGGATACAGATATAATTATTGATTTAGCATCAAATGAGTTTAGTAAAATGATTAATGAAAAAATAAATCATGTGATTCATATTGATTTCAAGGAAGAAAACGAAAAATTAGAGTTAAAAACGATTAGTTATAATGCAAAAAAAGCAAGAGGATTAATGTTAAATCAAATGATTATGAATCAAATAGAAAGTATTGAATTAATTAAATCAATATCAGTTGAAGGATACATTTTTCAAGAAGATTTATCTGATGATAAACATTTGATTTTTGTTAAAAAATATATAAAATAAAACAGCCTCACGAACTACTTATTAGTTCACTAGGCTGTTTTTTTTAATATAAAATTTTAATGAGCTCATGAATATATTTTTTTCTAAAACTCGGTGTTTTTAAGGATAAAATATCATTTTTATTTTTTGTGGCTAATATTTGAATGAATAATGGAATAGCGAAACTGGAAAATAATAGTAGGTATTTTACTCTCAAGGTTTCTGGATCTTGATCTTGAGTAGATTCAGCTATTTTTTTATAGATTTCTCGAGTAAAAGGAGAATCGGTAAAAAATTCTTTAATTAATATATGAGCATTTTCGCCTTGATATTCAGTTTGTAAAAACAAATAATTAATGATACCTATATTATCAATGGCGTAAGTGTAAGTAAGGTTTAATATATTTTCCATGGCCGCTTCGTTATTTGAGTCTTTTGGTAAATCATCAATAGCCAAAGTTAATAATAACTTTAGTTCATCAATTATTTCTTGTAATACAATATTTAGTAAGTTTTCTTTAGAACCAAAGTGATAATTGACAGCGGCTATATTAATATAACATGTATCAGCTATCTCTTTTATAGTAAAAGAACCGTTATGTCTTAACAGTGTTTTAGCGGAATCAATAATTTTTGCTTTAATATCTTGATTATTTTTCATTATAGGCTCCAATCGTATTTTAAATTTCTTTTTAAATAGTGTTTCAATCATGGTTTATATTGTTATTATACACTTTTAAATATATGATTTAAATAGGTATTTAAAATAATTATTTAAAAGAGGTGTTTGATTTGAATAAACTTATTGGAAAGAAGGCAAAATGGTATATTTTAGTATTAACTGGTATTCTTATAATCATTTCAATTGTTTTATCTTTTCAAGTCAAAACAAATTATGATATGACTGAATATTTACCAAACAACTCTGAAACAAGAAAAGGTCTTTCTGTATTAGATGAAACATTTGGAAATCATGCAGTTATAGAATTAATGGTGAGTGATATTTCAATAGAAGAAGCTTATCTTATAAAACAAGATTTATTAACTATTGATGGTGTCATGAATGTTGTATGGCTTGATAATTACGCAGATATTAATGATAGTGATAATATTGATCCTTTGGTAAAAAGATCTTTTTACCATGAGAACAAGGCTTTATTAACGGTTGTTTTTGATGAAGATGGATATTCTTTAGAAACAGAAAAAACTATAGAGGTTATTAAAGAGACCATAGTTGATAGTGATTTTTATATGAGGGGGGATGTTTTAAATAATATAGAAGCAAGAGACATAGCAGAGGGCGAAGTGATTAAAATAATTCTAATCATCTTACCTATTTGTTTAATTATTTTGATATTTGCTTCTATGTCATGGATAGAACCGATTTTAGTGTTATTTGTATTAGGGGTTGGTGTGATTGTTAATTTAGGAACAAATGCATTATTACCAAATGTATCCTTTATTACTTTAACAATAGCATCTGCATTACAATTAGCCATATCATTAGATTATTCGCTATTCTTTATTCATCGATATTATGAATTTAGGGATGAAGGAGAAAGTGTATTATCAGCTGTTAATCATTCTTTTAAAAAATCGTTTCCTGTGATTAGTGCTTCAGCTTTAACAACAATGGTTGGGTTCTTAGCCTTGTTGTTAATGAGATATAGGATTGGTTTTGATATTGGTGTCGTATTATCTAAAGGTATTGTCTTTAGTTACTTATCGGTTATTTTTGTTTTACCAGTCTTAATTGTTGTAACTAATAAATGGTTAGAAAAGTTTAGACACAAACATTTTATGTTTCATATGGGTGGATTAAAGAGATATTTTATTAAGTTTAAGTATATACTAGCTTTCTTAGTGGTTTGCATATTAGGTATTGGGTTATTTTTCCAATCAAAGACTGAATACTTATTTGGTTCAAGTGAATATGCGGGAGAAGAGTCTACTGTATATTTAGATAGAGAAGTCATGGATGATGTATTCGATGAATATCAAAGCGTGAATCTTTTATTAAAAAATTCAACTAAAAATCAAGAATTATTAATAATCCA
>CAYWUZ010000018.1:2768-31085 GCA_964461565.1 uncultured Candidatus Izemoplasmatales bacterium
ACTGAAGAACCAACAACTTACATAGAAGAACAATGGGATGCATATTTCCCTAGTTATGATAATTATGATTCAGAAATATTTGTTTACGCAACTGTTTTTATTTGGTTTAATTATGATACGTCATCAGCGGGAAATACGATAGAAGAAAAAAGAGAATTTTACCTAACAAATAATCAAGCGTATTATGATGAATTAGAATTAGGTAGTTTAAATAACGATGATATATATATGTCAATATTCTCAACATTGGTTATTTTAACTTATCGTACAAAAGTAGCTTTATTTGAAGATTTTAGTGAGTTACAAAACATCTACGCAACTGATAAAGTATTTCAACCTTCAATAGAATTAAACACAGTAGCTAAGACTTATAAATTGACTTTAGAGGATACAATTGATGATCTTATAGAGATAACTGATCAGTATTTTAATACAGAAATCACTTTTGCTTCAATACCAGTGACTCAACTAGATATATTTGCTGGTGATTATAACGATGAATCAGGTATTCTTGTGATAGGTTCTTATGATGATTATATGTTATTATTCCCTGAAAACGACTACGATTTAACTGAGTTATATTTTGACGATTATGATTTAATTGTTATAACAACTTCTAATTCAGGTTCAGTTCATTTTGGTCAAGTGTCTGATGCATACTTCTTTAATGAGGATACATTTGAAATAGTAGTAACTGCTACATCTTCTACAATAACAACAACAGATTTAGTAGCAACTGTCATCGTGCTTGCCATAGAAAAGAATGTGATTGGGCAAAGTACAAATATTCGATTGCATATAGATAAATACTATCCGGATGGTGCATACGCAGATAGACCATTTTATAATACAGTAGATTAAATGAATATAAAAATAAGACTCATCTACATTATGTAGGTGAGTTTTTTTTGCGAGTTTGTAGTTTTAATTTAAATATAAGAGTCTTTATTATATAATAATTACAAGGTAGGTAAATCAATGAAAAAATGTTTGTATAGACTCTATCAAAAAATCATGTATGTTTTATCTTTTTTTATCTCATTCAAAGAACCAAAAATATTTGAAAGTATTGAATCAATAACTGAAATAATCATTCAAAACAAAAAAGATAATGTTTTAATTGTGACTGATGATTTTTTAGTTAAAACAGATGTGTTTAATCGTTTAACTAAGTTACTAGAAAAAGAAAAGATATCATACACAGTATATTCAGGAACAAAACCAAACCCTTCAATTGATTTAATTGAAGAAGCGTATCAATTATATAAAACAAATCAATGTGATTCTTTGATTGCTTATGGTGGTGGATCAGCAATGGACTTGGCCAAAGTGGTAGGCGCAAGAGTTGTTAGACCTAATAAATCAATTGAAAAGATGAGAGGTACATTAAAGATTTTGAAGAAAATTCCTCTATTCATCGCCATACCTTCAACAGTAGGGACTGGGTCTGAAGCTACTTTAGCCGCTGTTGTTTCTAATAAGAATACTCAAGAGAAATATGCGATTATGGATCCGGCTTTAATGCCTGATTATGCTATTTTAGATATTGACGTTGTAAGAAGTTTACCGAAGAAGTTGATTGCTGAAACGGGAATGGATGCATTAACCCACGCAGTCGAAGCATATATTGGTAAAGCCAACACTAATAAGACTAAAAGAATGGCTGTTTCAGCGATAAAAATCATCTTTAATGATTTAGATAAAGCTTATCAAGGTGATTTAGAGGCTTTAAATAATATGCAATTAGCTGCCTACCAAGCAGGTGTTGCTTTTACAAGAGCTTATGTTGGGAATGTTCATGCAATCGCTCATCAATTAAGCGCACATTATAATTTGGCTCATGGTTATACAAACGCTGTTATCTTACCATATGTACTAGATTATTATGGCACATCAAGTGAAGTTAAATTAGCTGAATTATATGATGTTATTCAAAAAGAAAATAGTTTAACTATAGAAGAGAAATCAAAAGAATTCATCAATCAAATTAAAAAGCTAAAAGTTGCCCTAAATATTGATTCTAGTTTCTCTGGTTTGATTCAGGAAGAAGATATATTTGATATTGTAAATAAAGCATATCATGAAGCAAATCCATTGTATCCTGTTCCCATGATTTTAGATAAGAATGATTTTTCGAATTTAGTAAAAGCAATTAATCAGTAAGCACACATAAAACTTGACAGTTATTATTATAATTAGATATACTTAACTAGAACTATATACGGAAGGCGTGGTCAAATGAAAAAATCCTATGGAGCTATTTTGTTGTTTGTCTTATTAATGATTTTTTGGCTTATTTTATCTTTTGAAGTCACACTTGAAATCGCTATCATTGGTTTCATTGCATCAATACTGGTCGTATTATTTAATTACGACTTAGTTTTTAATCATCAAGAAATAACAAAAGTAACATTTAGAACCACATATAAGTTTATGGTTTTAATTGTTATATTAATTTACAATATTATTATATCTAATATTGAAGTTGCAAAAATAGTATTAAGTAGAAAAATGCCAATTGATCCTGGTTTTGTTACAATTAAACAAAAACTTAAGAAAGAGCTTAACCAAGCATTATATGCAAATGCTATAACGTTAACACCAGGGACATTGACTGTAGATATGAATGATGAAGAAATAGTTGTTCATGGATTATTGAAACAACATGTAAGAGATTTAGAAGGCAGTCGAATGGAAAAGGCCTTCTTAGATTTAGAGGTGAAAGATAATGATTGAGACTGCTTTATTAATATCTACTATCTTTTTAGTTGTTTTAACATTCGCTGGTCTTTACAGAGCGATTGTAGGACCTACGGTAGAAGATAGAATAGTAGCTATTAATATGATATCAACAAAAGTAACCACCATCATTGTATTAATTGCTTTATTATCTGGACAAAACTTTTTTGTAGATGTCGCCTTGGTTTATGCGCTTCTTGGTTTTATTACAACTATTGGTTTAGCGAAACTCTTGATGAAAGGAAAATTAGGAAAATGATTATAGTAGATATCATCATCTTATTGTTTTTAATTTTTGGCTTATTTTTCTTTTTTGTAGGGGTTGTAGGGTTGTTAAGGATGCCTAATATTTTCACAAGAATGCATGCGACAACAAAATGTGACACAATGGGAGCTGGCTTGGTTTTCGCAGCCCTTATTATGTGGCAAGGTTTTTCTTTCATTTCAGCAAATATTCTTTTAATATTAGTTTTTGTGTGGATTACCAATCCTACTGCAGCGCATGCAATTGCTAAAACAGCTTATAAACGTATGCAATCAGAGTTGTTAGATGAAGAGGGTGATCTTTAATGGAAATATTAAATGTCATCATTATTATATTCTTAATCACATGTGCTTTTGCTATTGATAAAATAAAAGACCTTATAGGAGCAGTTGTCTTGTTTTCGGCATATTCCTTGGCTATGAGTATCTTATGGTTAATATTAAATACACCTGATGTAGCGATAACTGAAGCGGCTATCGGAGCCGGAGTTACATCGATTTTATTCTTTGCTGTCATCAGCAAGACAAAGAGGTATGAAGAATGAAAAAGATTATCGCTAATACAGTATTTATTTTATTATTTGTTTTATTAGTTTACGGAGTGATGGAGATGCCAACTGAAGCATCAGTGAATGCTCCTGCCTATAATGAAATAGTCATCCATTACATTGAAAATGGTGCTTCAGAAACCAATGCATCAAACCTTATAGCTGCTATATTAGCTGATTATCGAGGCTTTGATACTTTAGGAGAAACCATTGTATTATTTACCTCTGTTGTGGCTGTTGGATCTGTTTTAAGATCTACAAAACACGATAAAGAATTAGCAGAGGAGGCAAAAACTAATGAATGATATTATCGTTAAGAATATTACTAGAATTGTAATGCCTTTTGCACAAATGTATGGAATATTCATTATCTTAAACGGGCATATCTCACCAGGTGGCGGATTTGCTGGAGGCGCTGTTATTGGTACAACTTTGATATTATATACTTTAGTTTTCGGGCGTGAAAAAGGGAAAGTTAAGTTTTCTCATAAAGCAGCCGAAATATCAGAAAGTGGCGGAATCATGCTATTTGTCATTGTTGGTTTAATAGGTTTATTTGTGGCGGGTAGATTTTTATCGAATTTAGAAGGTGGATTCTTTGAAGGAGAAATTGGAACAATTATCTCTGGAGGATTTATCCCAATATTAATGATAGGTATCGGTATCAAAGTCGCTTCAACAATGATCTCGTTATTTAATATATTGATTGATGAGGAAATACGCTTATGACAATTATTGAGATGATTATTGAGAAAATTAATTATATTGGTGCAATAGCTTTATTCATTATTGGATTAAGAATAGTTGTTTTGCATTCCAATCTTATCAAGAGAATTATGGGAATCAATGTTATGGGAACAGGCGTGTTTTTATTCTTTGTGGCTATAGGGAATGTGACAGGAGGAGCTGCACCAATTATTGGTGATAATCCAACCACATATATTAATCCATTACCTTCTGTTTTTATCTTAACCGGTATTGTAGTAGTTGTATCTATTACTGTTTATTCTTTAAGTTTAATTATAAGAATTTATGAAAACTATAATACGATTGATCAAAAAGAATTATCAAGATTAATTAGTGAGGAAGAAAGAAATGATTGAACAACTGCCAATCATTAACTTAATTTTGTTTTTATTCATGGCATTATTAATTCCACTATTAAAAAGAAGACCATTTAAACTCACGCTTATTTTAGGTTTTATTGTTCTGGGTTTGGTATTGGCTTCTTCAAGTTATTTGTTATGGTATGTGAATCATGTAGGAAGTATATCATATACGTTTGGTGGCCATGAATCTCGATTTGGGATTGAATTACTGATCAATCCTTTTTCGGCATTATTTACGACAATGATTTTGGTGGTAGCTATATTTATCTATATCTATTCTAGTGGGGATGCAACAGATGGTATAGAAAATACAGAGTATGGAAGATATTACGTTTTATTGTTTATCTTATTGATGGCATTATTTGGGATTTTATATACAAATGATTTGTTCAATACATATGTATTCATAGAAATTTTATCAATAACAACATGTTCTATTATTAGTATAAAGAAGAAGAAAGATACCTATACATCAGCTTTTAGATATTTAATGATGAATGAATTAGGTTCTTTATCTTATTTATTTGGTGTAGCTTTAATTTATATGGCGACTGGATATACAAATATCAGTTTAATTAATGCATCAATGTCAACTGCATTTGCTAATTTTCCAATTAACATCATTATTGCTTTAGGCTTTATGGTTGTTGGTTTAGGAATTAAAGCAGCGATTTTCCCTTTTCATGTTTGGCTGCCAGATGCATACTCAAGTGCTCCAAGTACATCAAGCGCAATACTTTCTGGGATTATCAGTAAAGGATATATCTTGGTTTTAATTAAAGTTTTATATAGTGTATTTGGCTTAGATGTTCTAAAACAAGTGAATGTTCAAATAGTATTATTGGTTTTAGCTGGAACAGCTATGATTGTTGGATCTATCTTTGCAATTGCACAAAAAGATGTTAAGCGAATGCTTGCATACTCATCCATATCCCAAGTTGGATATATTCTTTTAGGTTTAGCTCTTTTTAGTTTTTTAGGTTTAAGAGCGGCATTTTTCCATATCTTTTCTCACGCTATCATGAAAACAGCGCTTTTCTTATCAGTTGGAGAAATTATTTTTTATAAGAAAACTAGAAAAGTAAATGACTTTGATGGTATGGGCTTTATTATGCCAGTAGCGATGGGTGTTTTCAGTATCGCAGCTCTGGGAATGATCGGTTTGCCATTAACGAGTGGTTTTATTTCTAAATTAAATTTAGGGATTGCTGTATTAGATCAAAATTATGTTATTTTCTTAGTTATATTAATTGTTTCTAGTTTACTGAACGTCATTTATTATTTGCCGATTATTATTTTAGCTTTCTTAAGAAATGAAAAATACCATTATCGG
The DNA here is from genome assembly GCA_964461565.1 of uncultured Candidatus Izemoplasmatales bacterium. Lineage (GTDB taxonomy): Bacteria > Bacillota_I > Bacilli_A > Izemoplasmatales > Hujiaoplasmataceae > Hujiaoplasma. Next base: position 8,762 of record CAYWUZ010000018.1, read on the forward strand.
TTAACGACAATTGAACATACACCAACAACAATGATCACACCGCTTGTTGTTCTTGGCGTTATTATTATTGGTTTAGGATTATTTCCAAATTTAATATTACCAATCATCGATTCAGCAGTTAACACATTAATTTAGTTACTCATCAAGTATGACAAGAGAGGATATGTCACATGGTTGAACAACTACCCGTACTTAATTTAATCTTATTTGTGTTTATGGCATTATTAATACCATTACTTAAAAGAAAACCCTTTAAAATTACACTTATTTTAGGCTTTATAGTTCTAGGGTTAGTTTTAATTTCATCGGTATATTTATTATGGTATGTTAATCATGTTCAAGACATTTCTTATACCTTTGGTGGTCATGACAGTAGACTTGGAATAGAATTGTTAATTAATCCTTTTTCGGCTTTATTTACAACCATGATTGTTGCATTGGCTATGATTATATATATATATTCTAGCGGAGATGCGACTGAAGGTATTGAAAATTCTGAATTTGGAAGATACTATGTTTTGTTATTTATATTGCTTATGGCAATGTTTGGTATTTTATATACAAATGATTTATTTAACACATATGTTTTTATCGAAATTTTATCAATAACAACATGCGCTATTATCAGTATTAAAAAGAAAAAAGACACCTATAATTCAGCCTTTAGATATGTCATGATGAATGAAATAGGTTCTTTGTCTTACTTACTTGGAGTTGCTTTAATTTATATGGCTACAGGCTATACAAATATGACGATTTTATCAGCGAATATGGAAACTGTTTTTGCTACAAATCCAATCAATATTGGATTTGCATTAGGATTTATGATTATTGGTATCAGTATTAAAGCCGCAATATTTCCTTTTCATGTTTGGTTACCCGATGCGCATTCAAGTGCGCCGAGTACATCATCAGCTATACTTTCAGCAATTGTCATTAAAGTATATATTTTAATATTAGTTAAGTTGTTATTTGGAATTTATGGAGTAGAGATATTAAATCAGTTACATATACCAGTAATCTTATTGGTAATGGCTGCCTCCGCAATGATTTTTGGCTCCATTTTCGCCATCGCTCAAAAAGATGTTAAGCGGATGCTTGGTTATTCATCTGTTGCTCAGGTTGGTTATATTTTACTTGGTGTAGCTTTGGTTAGTTCTTTAGGATTAAGAGCAGCATTCTTCCATATTATTTCACATGGAATAATGAAAACAGCCTTGTTCTTATCTGTAGGTGAAATAATATTCTATAAGAAAACTAGAAAAGTAAATGACTTTGATGGAATGGGATTCATTATGCCTGTTGCCATGGGTGTGTTTAGTATCGCAGCGATTGGTATGATTGGCTTACCTTTAACAAGTGGGTTTATATCAAAGTTTAATTTGGGAATAGCTGTACTCGATAAAGGTTTCATTATTTTCTTAGTTATATTAATTATTTCAAGTTTACTGAATGTCATTTATTATTTACCGATTATTATTTTAGCCTTCTTGAGAAATGAAAAATATCATTATCGGATGACAACCATTGAAAAAACACCTAGAACAATGATAACACCATTAATCATTCTAGGTACTCTAGTTGTTGTTTTAGGTATATTTCCGAATATGATTATGCCATATATAGAATCAGCTGTTGAAGTGTTTTTAACATAAAGTTAGGAGAATGACATGAAATTTAAAATCAGAAAATTAAGCGTCTTAGATAAAATGGTAAAAACAAATACTGTGCTAGTTATTCTAGCAATGTTTTTGTTACTTTTGTTCATAGGATATGCAAGTGATTGGTTTACTATAAAAACTAACTTTATTAATTCTTCAGCTTATTCAAATATGTTGAGTTCTTCTTGGATTCAATATTTACCAATATTAATCTTTATGATACCTATGATTGGGGCTATTATTGAAGCTGTGGTTGCGAGAACATCTATCGATCATAGAGATAAATCGGTTATATATATGGGGTTTATTACACTTATTCTAGTGGTTGTTCTATACCCTATCGCATTAGAAGATGTGATAAGGTTAGAACTACCAAATATATTAGCACTCGGTATTAGCTTTAGAGTAGATATGCTTAGTTATTCTGTTTTATTATTATCGGCGTTTATTTGGTTCTTTGTAATGATTTATGCTCATGAATATATGAAAAAAGAAGAAAAAAGTACAAGATTTTTCTTTTTCCTTTCTCTTACTTATGGTTCAGTATTAGGTGCTATTATGGCAGGAGATTTACTAACCATGTTTTTGTTTTTTGAAATCATGACTGTTGTTTCATATATGTTAGTTATACACGGTCAAAATGATGCCTCATATAAAGCTGGATATAATTATATCATTATGGGTCTTATTGGTGGTTTTTTAATTTTAACGGCGCTCTTTTTAATTTACTTCAATTTTGGTGATTTAAGATTTGAATCATTAATAGATGAAATGGATGAACATGGAAGTCTTAAATATTGGATTATGGGATTATTAGTTCTTGGTTTTGGTATTAAGGCGGGAATGGCTCCGGTGCATGTATGGTTGCCTAGGGCACATCCTGTTGCCCCATCACCTGCTTCCGCAATCTTATCTGGTGTTATGATTAAAGTAGGGGCTTTTGGTATTATTAGAGTTGCGACGAGTTATTATTTTCCTAGTAAAGAAACGATAACATCAATCACCGATCCTGTGTGGTTAACCGCTGAAACGATTGGTGCTATTATTATCTGGACTGGTATCATTACCATGGCCTTAGGTGTTTTTCTAGCGCTTCAACAATCCAATATGAAAAAAATGTTAGCGTATCATTCAGTAAGTCAAATGGGTTATATTATTACAGGTATTGGTGTAGCTTTATATTTAGGTTATCAAGGTGCAATGGGATATTCTGGTGCACTATATCACATCATAAATCATGCATTATTTAAATCATTGCTGTTTATGATAGCGGGCGTTATTTATTATCATACCCATCAATTAGATATGTATAAATTAGGTGGTTTGTGGAAGAAGTTACCTTTTACAACACTCGTATTTGTAGTTGCGGCTTTAGGGATTAGTGGATTTCCATTGTTCAACGGTTACGTATCCAAAACGATTATTCATCATGGATTAACAGAAGCATATCATTATGGAAGTTCAGTTTTTGTTTGGGCAGAAGTAATGTTTATTTTAGTCAGTGCGGGAACAGCTTGTTCATTTATTAAAATGGGTTATTATGTCTTCTTTAAAAAATCAGATAATGAATATAAAGAAATTCCATATGATTATTCAAGCCATGATATAGCTTTATGGGCAATGGCTTTTATCATCATTCTGATTGGATTAAATCCACAATTTATTCTTAATCATCTGATTATTCCACAATTAAATTTAACAACTTATGATCCTTATTTTATAGAGCATTATATTCTTGGAATCAATGTTTTTGCAATCAAAGATTTATTAACAACATTGGGAATCATCGCCTTTGGGTTTGTCATTTTCTTTGTAGGGAAAAAATTCAATTTATTCCATTTGCATTTACCTAAATGGCTTAGTGTTGAATATATATTTTTCCTACCAGCCTATTTAATTATGAAAAATATATGTCGACTTCTTTATGGTGATAAATGTCCATACAATGAAGATGATTTTAAAAAACTGAGTGAAGAAGATATTGAAAAAGTAGGTTTTATAGATAGATTTATTATTACAACCAATGTTGTAAATAGAAGGTATGAGTCTAGTATCATTAGGGCTGATGCGATGATTTACTCATTAGGATTGGTTTTCATCATCATATTCTTATTAATCTTTCTATAAGATATAAGGGGTGTGACAATGAGAAAAAAAGCAGCCATTTTAGATAACATGGTTAAGTCCAACGCCATTCTAGTTGGGCTTACTTTGGTGTTAATGCTTATCTTTGTTGCTTTTTTAGGTAATTGGTTTTCTTTTAAAGATGTACTTGAAGAGTCCCCTGTTTTTATTAAATATTTAGATATGTTAAATGACCAATCAATAGAAGTATTTATCATTATTTTAGTGCCTGTGATTGGTGCTACTTTGGATTTGATTTTTAGAGAAAAGCATTCAAGCGGAAGAGACAAAACAATCATCTACATGGGGTTTATTGTTATTTTACTTTTAATAATGCTCTATCCAAAAGTAGTGGCCGGAAATGTAGATTATCAATATGTTAACGTTTTGATGTTGGGTATTAGTTTCAAAATTGATATGCTAGGTTATACGATACTTTTAATATCTGCTTTTGTTTGGTTTTATGTGATTGTTTATGCACATGAATATATGAAACATGAATTACATAGTACAAGATTCTTTTTCTTCTTAGCATTAACTTATGGTTCTGTTTTAGGGACAATCATGTCTGGTGATTTATTAACCATGTTTTTGTTTTTTGAATTAATGACTGTCTCATCTTATATGCTGGTTATTCATGGACAAGATGATGAATCATATAAAGCTGGGTATAACTATATAATCATGGGATTAATTGGTGGCTTTTTAATCTTAACTGCCATTATATTACTACATTTTAATGTGGGGGATTTAAGATTCTCATCCGCTATTGTGTCACTAAGACAAACGGGCACAACCCAATATTGGATTATAGGATTACTGGTTATGGGATTTGGAATTAAAGCAGGAATGGCTCCAGTTCATGTATGGCTTCCAAGAGCGCATCCTGTTGCGCCATCACCCGCTAGTGCATTGTTATCTGGTGTTATGATCAAAGTTGGTGCTTTTGGAATCATTAGAGTAGCGACAAGTTATTATTTTCCTGAAGGAAATCAAATAACAGCGAATCTATGGTCAATATCATCAATGGTAGGTCAAATGATTATCTGGACTGGTATTATCACAATGCTTATGGGAGTTATTCTAGCCTTACAACAATCAAACATAAAGAAACTTTTAGCATACTCATCTATTAGCCAAATGGGATATATTTTAGTAGGTATTGGAGTTGCTTTATATTTAGGAGAAAAAGGCGCTATGGGATATACCGGCGCAATTTATCATATCATCAACCACGCACTTTTTAAATCCTTATTATTTATGGTTGCTGGTGTTATTTTCTTCCATACAAAAGAGTTGGATATGTATAAACTAGGCGGTATTTGGAAAAAATTGCCTGTGACAACAATTGTCTTTATCATCGGTATGTTAGGTATTATTGGGATGCCATTATTTAATGGATATGTTTCAAAAACGATTCTTCATCATGGAATCGTTGAGGCTTATCAATATGGCTCAAAGTGGTACATTTTAGCTGAAGTTTTATTTATTCTAGCGAGTATAGGAACTGTATGTTATTTCGCAAAAATGTTTTATTATGTTTTTATCAAAGATAATAACAATGAATATAAAGAATTAACCTTTGATTTTTCAAGTTTAGATGTGGCATTAATTGCTATAAGTATCATTATAATTTGGATTGGTGTTAGTCCTAATTTCATCATTAATCAATTAATTATTCCGCAATTAAATACCATGCCATATTCATCAAGTTTTATTCAAACATATATTGAATCAATGGTCTTATTTAAAGCCTATGATTTATTGATGGCCATAGGCATCATTTTATCTGGTTCAATTCTATTTATGATAGGAAGAAAGTTTAAAGTATTCCATATTAGATTACCTAGATGGTTAAGTATTGAATATCTATTTTTCTTTCCTGCATATCTTTTAATGAAAAATATCTGTTGGTTAATTTATGGAGAAAGATGTCCATATAATAAAGGTGAATTTGATAAACTCAATGAAACAGACACAAATAAAGTAGGGTTTATTGATCGGTTTGTCGTTACTGTAAATGTTTTGAATAGACGTTATGAGGCAAGTATTATTCAAGCAGATGCATTTATATATGTCTTGGTCACTTCATTAATTTTTATTTATTTTTTTATAGCAAATATAAATATATTAATTTAATAATCACTTCATATTCTTTTTATTGAGCTCATTTATTAGAATTAATGATTTGGTTTTGTTATAATAATCAAAGCGAGGTGACAAATGGAACAAGAGCGAAGTGACTTATTAGGGAAAATGGATGTTAAAAAAGCTTTAATAAAACTTTCTATTCCCGCAACTGTCGCAATGATTGTGACTGCTTTATATAATTTAACTGATACTATTTTTGTTGGCCAAGGTGCTGGTGAAATAGCAATTGGAGCTCTTTCTATCGCTAATCCTGTTCAAATGATTGTTATGGCATTTGGATTAATGATTGGTGTCGGTTCATCATCTATATTCTCTAGAGCCTATGGACGAAGCGATAAAGATACAATGCGTCGTTCTGTGAATACAGCTATATTTATGGGCGTTGTTTTCTCTGTTGTTATAGCCGCTATAGGTTTAATATTTCTTGATGATTTGCTTTTGTTCTTTGGGGCAACTGAAGGACCTGGTGGTAACTTACAATATGCAGAAGACTATTTATTTTATATTCTGATTGGTTTAGTACCTTTTTCATTGACTGTTATTTTTAATAATCTAGCAAGAGCAGAAGGTAGAGCTAAAATCGCAATGATTTCCATGGTTATCGGTGCTGGAGTTAACATTATTCTTGACCCTATATTTATTTTTGATTGGGGATTAGATATGGGTGTTAAAGGTGCAGCTATTGCGACAGTAATCGCAAAAACAGCTTCCTTTATCTATGTCTTTTTAGCATCAATATCATCTCAATCAAAATTAAATATTGATTTAAAAAAATTACATGAAATTGATTTTCGTATGATTGGAGAAATCACTACCATTGGTTTCTCATCATTTATTAGAAATGCTTTAGGGGCAATTTTAGTTATTTTAATTAATAATCTTATTAAATCAAATTCAGACACACCAGAAATTTATATATCCATTTTTGGCGTTGTAAATCGATTAATCATGTTTATGTTAATGCCGGGATTTGGTTTAGTGCAAGGATTGCAGCCGATTGTCGGTTATAATTTTGGAGCAAAGTTCTATAAACGATTACACGAAGTTATTGGTTACGCAATGAAGTTGTTAGGTATATATTTTATAATTGCTTTCCTAGCCACAATTATTTTCGCAGAACAATTGTTTATGCTTTTCACATCTGAAACTGACTCCTTATTATTGTCAGAAGGACCAACCGCCTTAAGAATCGTTTCTATCGGATTTGTGGTTATTGGATTCCAAGTGATTTTATCCAGTGTGTATCAAGCAATGGGATATCCTTTAAGAGCATTTTTAGTTGCGGCATCTAGACAGTTTATTTTATTTATTCCACTGGTGTTCTTATTTACACATTTATTTGGTATACCAGGAATATGGTGGACATTTGTCGTAGCGGATGTAGTTTCTAGTGTGATATCAATGTTTGTATACCATTATGAAATGAAAGATTTATATAAAAAAATATCTATAACCTCACATCAACTTACTTAAGGAGACAAACTATGGCTATCATTATCAGTGAAACAAATGATATTCACTATAATCTAGCAACCGAAGAATATCTTTTAAGATATGCTGATTTTAAAGATGATATACTTTTTATTTGGCCAGGATCAAAAGCTTTTGTTTATGGAAGAAATCAAAATCCATACATTGAAATTAATCCGAAATACTTACTTGATGAGTCAGTTCCTAAAATCAGAAGAGTATCAGGTGGCGGAACCATTTATCAAGATGAGGGCACGATTAATTTCTCATATATCACAAATGATTATAGAAATAAAATTAATCATTATCAATATTTTTTAGATCCCATTATTGACCTTTTAAAATCGTATAACTTAAATGCTTATTTTAAAGCAAAGTCACATATATTTATTGATGAATATAAAATATCCGGAAATGCTCAAGCATTTATAAACAATAGACTCCTACATCATGGAACTATATTATTCAATACTGATTTATCAGTGATAAAAAAAGCTTTGATATCATTTAATCAAGAAGCTGTTGGGCACCAAGTTTTATCGAACAAACAACCAGTAATGAATTTAAGTTCTGTCATATCAGAAAACCAAAATAAGTTTATTGAGAAGATGATTGATAAGATTGTTAATGATAGGGAAATTATAGTCAATCAGACTACCAATTTAGATATGGATAAAATTAATCAAATAAAAGAAGACAAGTATTTAACATGGGATTGGAACTTTGGAAAGACACCTAAGTTCATTATCGAAACTAAGATACTTAATGATTTGGTTTCACTCACAATTGATAAAGGATTCATCAAAGAAGTTCATCCTCCAATAAAGATTGATTTAATAGATAAAGTCTATTATTCTAAAGAATATTTTAAATTAATACAAAAAGAACCTAATCCTTAAAAAGATTAGGTTCATTTTTTTTACATATGTATTGGTTTATCTACGATACCCCAAGCAGCTTCATTAAAGACTTCAGAAATCGTTGGGTGAGGGTGAACTGCATGCGCAATTTCATCCGCTGTACCTTCTAACTTCATCGTCATAACTGCTTCACTAATGAGATCTGATGCATTATCAGCGACGATATGTACACCAAGAATTTCATTGTATTTTTTTGAAGCGATTATTTTTATAAATCCATCAGTTTCATTTGCGGATAATGCTTTTCCATTTGCTTGAAGAGGGAAAGTAGAAGTCTTATATTCTAGTTTTGCTTCCTTAGCCTCTTTTTCTGTATAACCTATTTGAGCAATCTCTGGGAAAGAATATATAGCAGAAGGAATTTGTTTGTAGTTCATTGTTTCACTTTTGCCTAAAATATGATTAATAGCTGTGATGCCTTGGTGACTAGCAACATGTGCTAACATCATTTTTCCATTCATATCGCCAATGGCATAGATATTTTTAATTGATGTTTGCATATACTCATTCACTTCGACAAAATTTCTATTCATTTTAAGCTTAAGTGATTCAAATCCTTTTAGGTTCGCTTTCATTCCTATAGATAATAAGACTTTGTCAGCCTTAAGGGTCATATCTTCACCATTTTTATTTTTATAAGTGACATCACTTTTACCTATTTTTGTAACTGAAGACTCGGTTAATACCTCTATTTTATCTTTTTTGATTAGTTTTAACATAGTGTCTCTGACATCATCGTCGACATTTAATAATATTTTATCTTCTCGTTCAATGATAGTTACTTTAGAACCAAAACTATTAAAGATTGTCGCAAATTCTAAACCGATAACACCACCACCGATAATAACTAATTCTTTAGGTATGCTATCTATATCTAGTAACTCTTTGCTAGTCATCAAGAATTTTGATTCATAAGCTTCTTTTAAACCATCAATAGGAGGCAATATTGGTGAAGCGCCTGTTGAGAGTATAAAGTTTTTTGTTTTAAGGGTTTCATCATTAACTTTAATTTCATTATTGCTAATAACTTCTCCAAAGCCCTCGTATATATCAACATTGTTCTTTTTTAATAACATTTTGACGCCACCCGTTAATCGTCTAACAATCTTGTCTTTTCTTTTAATGATTGATGGCCAATCAGGTGTGATATCTTCAATATTTTTAACTAAGATACCATAGTCTTTAGCGTGTAGAAATTGTTGGTATACTTTTGCACTTTTAAGTAAAGACTTGGTTGGAATACAACCCCAATTTAAGCAGACACCACCAATCGCTTCTTTTTCAATAATCGCTGTTTTTAAGCCCTTTTGTGCAGCTTTAATCGCAGCGACATAACCGCCTGGACCTGCGCCTAATATGATTACATCATATGTTTTCATAAAATCATCCTTTCTAGTTCATCAATAATAGTAATGGATCTTTAAGGTATTTTTTAAAGGCTCTCATTGCTCTACCACCATCAGCACCATCAATAATTCTATGATCGAATGTAAGAGATAAAGGTAAAATGTCTCTGATGACAATTTCGTTATCCCTAACCACAGGTTTTTTATCGATTTTACCAATTCCTAATATGGCAACTTCAGGATGTTTGATGATAGGTGTTCCTGATATTGCATCAAAAGCACCAAAGTTAGTTATAGATATGGTTCCTTTTTGTAAATCACTTAATTGAATTTTTCTTTCTTTTGCAAGACTAGCCAATTCTTCAACTTTTCTTGCGATATCAAATAAACTAAGTTGATCAGCGTTTTTAATATTCGGAACAATTAATCCTTCTGGTGTGTCAACTGCAATTCCAACATTGACCATACTTCTATAAACGATTTCTTCATTTGTTTGATCAAATGAACTGTTTAAAATTGGATAGTCTTTGATTGCTTTAGTTAATGCTTTTATAATGAAAGCCATATAAGTTAATTTCACATTTTCATTAGCGGCTTTTTCTTTATGTGCATTTCTAAAATTAACAAGCTCAGTCACATCTAATTCATCAATTAAAGTAGTATGAGGAATTAATTGTTTAGATAATGTCATTGCGTTAACAACCGCTCTTCTTAATGAAGATATTTTTTCTCTGCGATCTCCATCATAAGTTCTTAATTCAGGAGCTTCAATAGATTGTTGAGTTTGTTTTGTTTCTTGTTTGTTTTGTCCTTTATGATTTTCAATATCTTCTTTAAGAACACGACCATGTTCCCCAGAACCTTTTACTTTTTGAATATCGATATTTAAATCAGATGCTAGTTTTCTAGCGACAGGCGTAGCTAGTACGCGTTCTTTATTTTCAGATGATTGTTTAGTTTCACTTGATGATTCAATGACTTCATCTGATGATTCGAGTTTTCCAACAACTCCGCCTTCATCCTCTTCAATGTTATCATCATCAGAACTTTCAGTTTCTTTAGGTGTTGGTGTTTTTTCTTTTGCTTCATCTTTCGATGTATCAGCTTCAGAATCATCGCCTTCACCATCATCAATAAGAGCTAATAATTCACCAACGCGAATTATTTCACCTTCATTTGGACCGATTTTAACGATTTTACCATCAACAGGAATAGGGATTTCCGCATTGACTTTATCTGTTTCGATAATGACTAAGGTCTCTCCCTCTTCAGCCATATCGCCTTTTTTATATTTCCATTCTAATATCTTACCTTCGTGAATCCCTTCACCGATATCTGCGAATTTAAATTCAAACATAATAGGCCTCCTTAAGCTTTTTCAGCCATGAGTTTTTTGACTTCATAGGCTATTTGTTCAGGTTTTATTATAAAATGATCTTCACCTTTTGGTAGTGGTACTGTAACATCAAATCCAGCCAATCTTCTCGGAGCTGCTTCTAAATAGAAGAAAGCCTCCTCATTGATTCTTGAAATGATTTCAGCTGCAGGACCAAAAGATTTATATGCTTCGTGTACAACAAGCACACGACCTGTTTTTTTAACTGAATTAATGATTGTTTCTGTATCCATTGGTGCAATGGTTCTTAAATCTATGATTTCAGCATCAACACCTTCAACTTGTTTCATTGCTTTTTCAACTTCTCTAACCAAAGCTCCCCAAGCGATAATAGTGATGTCTTTTCCTTCTTTAGCAATTCTTGCTTTACCTATTTCAACTTCATAGGGTTCATCAGGAATATCTTGTTTAAAAGCACGATAAATTCTTTTTGGTTCCATAATGACCACAGGATCTGGGTCATTAATCGCTGCCATCATTAAACCTTTTGCATCATAAGGCGTTGAAGGGATAACTAGTTTTAAACCAGGAATGTGAGCGTATAAAGTTTCAAGACTTTCTGAATGATGTTCAAGGGCTTTTACGCCACCACCATATGGCATACGAATAACCATAGGCAAATGATATTTTCCACGTGAACGATTTCTAAATCTTGCGACATGCGTCACGATTTGATTATATCCTGGTAAACTAAAGCCTGAGAACTGCATTTCAACGACTGGCTTTAGTCCATTAATAGCCATTCCCACTGAACTACCTGCAATCGCTGCTTCAGCAATTGGTGTATCAAATACTCTGCCTTCTCCATATTTCTTTTGAAGTCCAGCAGTCGTTCTAAAGACACCACCTTCAAAACCAACATCTTCACCATAAACTACGACTGTTTCATCTTTCTCCATAGCTTGGTCAAGTGCATCGTTTATTGCTTGTAATATTGTTTTAACAGCCATTATTTCGCACCTTCCTCATTTAAGAATTCTTCATAATATTTCTTTTGTTTTTCTAACTCAGGTGTCATTGATTCATAGGTATATTTAAAGATATCTTCTAAGTCAACGTCACCCATATTTTCAACTTTTTTGAAAGTATCTAAAACTAATTTTTTACTTTCAGCGTGTAATTCTTCATCTTTCTTTTCAGTCCAATACTTTTTATCAATTAAGTATTTTTTAAAACGTTTCATAGGATCTTTTTTATCCCACTCTTCAACTTCTGAGTCTTCACGATATAATTTAGGATTATCTGAAGTTGTGTGTGGACCCATACGATAAGTGACAGCTTCAATAATAGTAGGACCTTCACCTTTAGCCGCTCTTTCTCTTGCGGTTTCAGTTGCTAAATACATAGCAAGGAAATCATTCCCATCAACTTGTATTCCTGGTATACCATAAGCAATCGCTTTTTGAGCTAATGTTTTTGATTTGATTGTTTTTTCTCTTGGTGTTGAAATAGCATATTGATTGTTTTGGATAATAACAATCATAGGTAAATCATAAGCAGAAGCAAAACTCATACCTTCATGAAACTCTCCATGAGACGTTCCACCATCACCGATATAAACGATTGACACTTCATTGGTACCTTTAAGTTTACTAGCATAAGCTAAACCGGCTGCGTGGCTTATTTGTGATCCAATTGGAACATTAATAGGCAAGACTTTAACATCATCGTCGTATCTTGAACCCCATTCATTACCCAACCAATATAAATAAGATTGTTCAAGGGTAACGCCTTTATAAAGCATAGCGTTTAATTCTCTAAAGGCAAGCACCAACCAATCATTCTCTTCCATCGCAGCGATTGAACCTAATTGAGCTGCTTCTTGACCATGATTAGGTGCATAAGTTAACATTCTACCTTGTCTTTGGAATTGAAGAGCTTTTTCATCAGCAATTCTTCCTAGAACCATGGTTTCATACATTTTCATTAAAGTTTCTTTTTTGATTTTTGGTACTAATTTATCATTAACGATTTTACCGTTTTGATCCAGTATTTGTAACATTTCACCTTTTAGCGGATCAAATTCTTCGAATAACATAACATAACCTCCTATGTGTGTTTTAGAACTTTGTTCTACACTACTATTATATATGATTTGTTAGGCACATCTAACTAATATGCTTGCTTTATAGGTGTATAGTAAACTATTTCTAATTCGAATTAATTATACATTGTTTATATTTTCTTTTGATAGTGATATACTAGATTTATCACAATAAAAATAGGAGAAAATTATGGAAACTTGGATACAAATTTTAATTTATACAATTCTAATTTTAATGTTTGGTTTTGAACTTTGGTTGTCTATTTTAAATTATCAAAATAGAAATAAACCAATACCTAAGAATGTAGATGATGTATATGAAGAAAAGGCTTACAAGAAGTATCAAAAATATACAATGACTAATTTTAAATTCGGATTAATTATTAAAGGTATAGATTTGATTCTGATCATTATTCTTTTAGTTTCTGGATTCTTTAACTGGATTCATGATTTAAGTGTTTCTATTAACCAAGGATATTATATGAGTGTATTGTTATTTTTATTATTTTATTTCATCATTACTTTTGTAATTGATTTAATTATTTCATATATTAGGACTTTTAAAATTGAAGAATCATTTGGATTTAATAAGACAAGTAAAAAAACATTTGTTTTAGATAAAATTAAATCATTCATATTAACCATTATTTTAGGTGGAGGATTAATATATGGTTTACTATCACTACACAAAAACACTGATTGGTTATTCTTTATATATGCATGGATTGGTTTAACTGTCATCGTTATTGGCATGAATTTGATTTATACAAGTGTGATAGTCCCTATATTCAATAAGTTGGTACCTCTTGAAGATGGAAGTTTGAAAACAAAGATTGAAGCATTTGCTTTGAAAGTAGGATATCAAATAGATAAAATATCAGTCATGGATGCGTCAAAGCGCTCTTCTAAATTAAATGCGTTTTTTTCTGGCTTTGGTAAATCGAAAAGGATCGTATTATTTGATACATTGATCGATAAAATGTCAGACGACGAAATTGTCGCAGTTTTAGCTCATGAAATAGGTCATAACAAACATAAACATATTATCTTTAACTTATTTCAAACTGTTGTGATGTTAAGCGTATATATACTTGTTTTATCTCTATTTTTAAATCGTGAGATATTAAGTCAAGCTTTTGGATTTGAATCTATTAATTTAGGTTTTAACTTGGTTTTATATATGATTGTTTTATCACCAATCTTAACAATCATTTCAATGGGGACATCATTTGTTTCAAGAAAGTTTGAATATCAAGCAGATCGTTTTGTCAAAGAAAATGGAGAAGCTAATGATTTGACTTCGGCATTAAAAGTACTGGCTAGAGAAAATTATTCGAATCTAACACCACATCCATTATATGTTAAGTTATTTTATTCACATCCGCCTATTTCGAGTCGGATAGAAGCTTTGGAATAATGTCTATAAAAAAATCACGTATCTAAACGTGATTTTTTTATTAAATAATTATTGGATTTAATTAACTATATCTCTATCTTCTAACATTAATGCTAGAATGACTCTATCTGTGTCTTTCATACCGACACTAGCCATTTTCCCAACGGCAGTGATTGTCTGATCAGCACTATCCATTAAGATGCCAGACAAAGGATTATATTGTCTGTTTTCCATGGCAATATGATGACCTAAAAATGAGGCTTCTAATCCAGTAACAATCTTTGAAGCGCATGATGGCTTTGCCCCATCACAAACAACACCTGAGACATTGGCTAATGAATTAGTGATGGTCATTTTAATTTGGTCAATGGATCCACCAACGAGATATGTAAGGGTTGCGCCGCTTGATACAGTTGCGCTAATCGCTCCGCAAAAAGCGGACAAACGACCGATATAACCTTTTTGGTAAATAGTTAATAAATTTGAAAGTATTAAAGCTCTATGCATTTTTTCATCGGAGACACCTAAGTGTTCAGAATATATGATGACAGGAATGGAAGAAGCAATACCTTGATTACCACTACCAGAGTTTGTAATAACTGGTAATGAACATCCGCTCATTCGTGCTTCAGAAGCTGCGGCGGTATAAGCTTTTATTTTTCCATAGATTGTTTGGTCGTGTTTAAGAATTGTTTTGCCTATTTCAACGCCAAAATGACCTTCTATGCCCTTTTTAGCAATGGCCATATTGTCATGTATCTGTCTTTTTAAAATCTTTCTTAATTGGCCTATATCAGCGTTTTCCGCGAACTCAATAATGCGTTCAATCGTTAAAAAAGAACGATCAGTTTCAACACCAAAATAATCTTCTTTAACTTGATTTTTTTCAAAAATAGTTTCATTGTTTTTGGTTATCTTGACAATATTTGTATGTAAATTCTTAATTTCAATCATCACTTCGTTATTCTTAGATTGTGCTTTTAGAATAAAATGTAAATTAAGTGGAGTTTCTAAAAGTGTAACTTTAACCATCTTCTTTAGTAAATATTGATTCACCATGCTTAAGTCGTTTTCTGAAATATTAGTTATAACTTCTAAATCTAAAGAACTATCTCCTCCAACCATACCAACGATTGCGCTTGCTTCAATACCAACGAGGTTACCTGTGTTTGGAACAGTCACGCATCTAATATTTTTAATAAGGTTTCCACTGGCTGAAACTGTCATTTTTTCAGGCATTTCTCCTAAAATTTCCCTTGCTTTGGCAGCTGCGAAAGCGATGGAAATTGGTTCAGTGCATCCTTTAGCTGGAACTAATTCTTCCTCTAATATTTTATAGATTTGCTTTTCGTATAGTTCTATTGACATGCGCCACCTCGTTATTGATTTATAATACGATATTAGCATAGGCAAATGACAATGTCAATTGGCTAAATGGCTTTTAATGATATTCATTTTATAGGGATTATGTTATAATATTTACGATATTTAATTGATGGAGAGGTATTCATAATGAATAAGAAACAAATGATTGCACAAGCTATTTTTCCAGACATACATATGTCTGTTCAAGATTTAGAAAACAAGTATCCAAAGAGAAAGTTAAAAGAAGCCGCAATTGTGACTAGGTTCGCACCAAGTCCAACAGGTTTTTTACATACGGGATCTTTATTTACATCATTAGTGAGTTATCGTTTTGCTAAACAAACCGATGGTGTGTTTTTTCTTAGATTAGAAGATACGGATCAAAAAAGAGAAATTAAAGGTTCTGGCGATAAAGTTGTTGAGCAATTAAAGACTTTTGGTATTGTTCCAGATGAAAGTTATTTAGAAGAATCGACTTATGGTCCTATGGTACAATCTGAGAGAAAAGAAATCTACCATACAGTTATCAAAGAAATGATTGTTAGTGGAGATGCTTATCCTTGTTTTTGTACACACGAAGAATTAGCTCAAACAAGAAGGCACCAAGAAGAAAATAAATTATTGCCAGGATATTATGGTGAGTTCGCAACTTGTAGATTCTTGAATGACGACCTTGTATTAGATAGAATTAATCGTGGGGAAGAATATGTTATTCGCTTTAAATCTAATGGTAATGATCAATCTCGTGTTAGCTTTGATGATGCTATTCGGGGAACGATTGAATTTCCAGAAAATATATTAGATATCATCATAATGAAAACTGATAAATTACCAACTTATCATTTTGCACATGTGGTCGATGATCATTTTATGAGAACAACACACGTTACTAGAGGAGAAGAATGGATGTCATCTGCGCCTATTCATTTAGAAATCTTTGATAGACTGAATTGGCAACGACCAATCTATGCTCATTATCCAGTTATAATGAAGTTGGATGAAGATAAAAGAAGAAAGTTATCTAAAAGAAAAGATGAAGAAGCGAGTGTCGATTATTTTTTAGAAAAAGGATATCCAATAGAAGGTTTTTTAGAATATTTAATGACGCTAGCCAATAGTAATTTTGAAGAATGGCGTATTCAAAATCCGAATGCAGATATATATGATTTTGAACTATCATTTAATAAAATGAGTTTAGATGGTGCATTGTTTGATATAGAAAAAATCAAGTCTATTTCAAAGGATAGATTATCACTTATGGATGCATCAACTTTCACTCAAAATGCTTATGATTACGCTTGTTTATATGAGCCTAGATTACAAACATTAATTGAAAAAGATAGAGAATATTTTGAATCAATTATTAACATTGGAAGAGATCAAGAAAAACCTCGTAAAGATTTTGAAAAATATAGTGATGTTTTTGATGTTGTAAGTTTCATGTATGATGAGTATTTTTATGAAATGATTCAGAATTTGCCTTTTAATGATCGTTTTTCAAAAGAGCTAATCTTAGATATACTGAATGAGTATATGTTAGATACTGGCCTAGATTTAGACCAAAATGAATGGTTTAATAAGATGAAAGAAAAGGCGGTTTCAAGAAATTTTTCTGCGCGACCAAAAGATTATAAAAAGAATCCTGATTTATATATAGGACACGTTGGTGATTACGCAGAAATCATTAGAATTGCAACTTGTGGAAAACCGGATACACCAAATTTCTATGATGTTCTTATTATTTTAGGAGAATCAAAGGTTCTAGAGCGAATTACTTACACCAAAAATTTATTATAAAAATATTTAGATTTATTACTATAAAAATTCCAGTTTATCTTGTATAATAAAATCATTAGTCTGATATTAAAATACAAGTAAAAAAACTGGTATTTTTTTTAATTAAATTTAGGAGGGATAAAAAGATGTTTGTAATCAAGAGAAATGGCGTAAAAGAGAAATTTGATAAAAGAAAAATCGCGGATGCTTTGTATAAAGCATATCGCAGTGTAGGAAATAAAAAAACAAAAATCCAATGCACAGAGTATGCAAAAAAAATTACCGATGAACTTCATGAGTTAGAGGAAGTTTCAATTGAAATGATTCAAGACTGTGTTGAATTATTTTTAATGGAGAACAAAGACTACGATGTGGCTAAAGCGTATATTAAATATCGTGAAAAACAACGTATAGACCGTGAAAATCCATGGAGTGATAATGATGAAAGACAAGATTTAATACTTCAAAAATATCTTTTACCAAATGAAACAAAAAAAGAATTCTTAAAAAGAATATCATTTAAAAGACCTGCATTAGAAAAAATACTAAGACATAAAGAAGCAGTTTTTGCTGGACGTAATTTATATGCTATAGGAAGAGAAGGTAACATTACAGGAAGCAATTGTTATGTAACTGAAGATCCAGAAGATAATCTTGAAAGTATTTATAAAGTTGATTATCAAATTGCTAGGACATATAGTTATGGTGGCGGACAAGGGATGAATCTGTCTAAGATCAGACCTAAAGGTGCTAAAGTAAATAATAGTTCTAATACAACACCTGGGGTTATGGTGTTTGCGGAAAAGTATTCTCATACGACTTTAAACACTCAACAAGAAAGCAGAAGAGGCGCTTTAATGTTGGTGTTGAATGTTGATCATCCTGATGTTATTGATTTTATTACAACAAAATTAGATTTAAATAAAATTAATGGCGCAAATATTTCTGTAGCGATTTCAGATGAATTTATGAAAGCTGTTCAAAATGATGATATTTGGAAGATGAGATATACAACCCCTTATGAAGATATCATTAAAAAAATTAAAGCACGTGATTTATTAAAATTAATTTCTTATTCTGCTCATACCATGGGTGACCCAGGAGTTATGTTTATTGACCATATGAATGATTATCATTTTATGAGTGAATATGATGAAGTAAGATTTACAGCGACTAATCCATGTGGAGAACAACCTTTAATGGCCCATGGTTCTTGTAATTTGGGTAGCGTTAATATAAATGCTTTTGTTAAAAACCCTTTTACTGAAGAAGCATTTTTTAATTGGGAAAGATTTGATCATGTTGTTGAAGAAATGATTTGGTCTTTAGATGAATTATTAACTATGCTTGGAGATAGACATGCCTTAAAAGAACAAAGAGACCATGTCAAGAAATATAGAGAAGTTGGCTTAGGTTTAATGGGGTTAGCTGATTTAGCATTAAGTATGAATTTACCATATGGATCTGATGAATTTATTCAATTCCTTGATGAATTAATGAGTCAAATGATTAATCAAGCAGCGAAAGCAAGTGCTTTAAAAGCAAAAGAAGATGGAGCGTTCCCTGCTTTTGATTATAAGAAAGTATCTTCATCTAAGTTTTATCAAACCGTTATCAAACCAGAAACAGATGAACTTATTAAAAAATACGGATTAAGAAATTCAAGGTTATTGAGTATAGCACCAACAGGTTCTATTAGTAATATATTTGGAGTGAGTGGTGGAGTTGAACCTTATTTCCAAATTAATTATACAAGACGTATTATCTCAATGTTTGATGAAGAAAAGAAAATTACTGTTTGGGAAAAAACACCATTAGCAATGGCGAAAACACTAAACATCACACCTGAAGAGTTACCTGAATGGACAAAAATAACTTCACAAAACATTAATTTCCAAGAGCGCGCTGATGTTCAAGCAACAATTCAAAAATATGTTGATACGGCTATCTCTTCAACATTTAATTTACCAAATTCTGCAGATGTAGAAGATGTTATGAATATTTATGTAACTGCTTGGGAAAAAGGATTGAAAGGCGCAACAGTGTTTAGAGATCGTTGTGCTAAAATTGGTATTTTAGCAGGTATTAATGAAGCAACTGAAGACTTAAATCCTGCAGAATCACCGCAATTTAACATTGATGAAGTATGGACTAATTTAAAAACCAATAAAGTCAAAGAATATCAAACGCATGTTGTAATTGAGGACGCTGAATATAAACCAAAACGATTTGAAAAAGAATTATGTCCGATATGCAAATCAGTTCTAATTAAAAAAGAAGGATGTATACAATGCTCTAATAATGAATGTGATTATGAGAAGTGTGCAATCTAAATAATTGAGTGTTGAGAATTCTCAACACTTTTTTTTAATTATCTAAACGAATATGTTATAATAATTTTGTTGTTAAATTCATAATAAAGGATGACATAATGGACACTCTATTATTTGCGATTAATGCAGTATTACCCATTATTTTATTAATGGTTTTTGGATATATTTTAAAATACATCAATTTCATTGATGATAATTTTTTAAAGGTGGCTAATAAGTTTGTTTATAGAATAGCCTTGCCTTCAATGTTGTTTTACAATATTTACAAAATTGAATCTTTTGGAGATATACAATGGAATCATGTTGTATTTGCTTCAGCTGCGATAATATTTTTATTTATTTTAGGAATGATTATTGTAAAAATATGGATTCCAGAAGAAAAACAAAAAGGTGTTATTGTCCAAGTTATCTTTAGAGCGAACTTTGCGATAATAGGTATACCATTAGCACAAAGTATTGGTGGTGACCAAGCTGTAGTTAATTTGTCAATGATATCTGCAGTCGTTATACCATTAATGAATATTCTAAGTGTTTTAGCATTGACAATGTACATAAAGGAAGATAAATCTGATCAAGTTAAAAAAACATTAATTAAAATTATTAAAAACCCTTTAATTGTTTCAATATTCCTTGGTATGGTTGTTTTAGGTCTTCGAAGTTTTGTGCCTATTGACAGTGAAGGCGAGCTGGTTTTTTCTCTCGATAATCAATTAAGATTTATTTACTTACCAATAAAATGGTTAGGTGAAACAACATCTCCTATAGCATTAATTGTTTTAGGTGGAGGATTTCAATTTTATGTTATTAAGCACTTATCAAAACAAATCTTTATTGGTACTTTTATAAGATCAATCATTACACCTTTTATGATATTGTTAGCTGCGATTCTAATCGATAGAAATTCTAGTTTCTTTAACTTTGACTATCTTGTTTATCCTGCATTTATTTCGCTTTTTGCTTCACCAACAGCTATTACTGGCGCGGTTATGGCTAAAGAAATGAATAATGACTCAGACCTTGCGAGTCAATGTGTTGTATGGACTACGGTTTTATCCATCTTTTCAATATTCTTAACTGTACTTATATTAAAATTTATTGAAATAATTTAAAAAAAATAATTCCAACGAATAATTGTTGGAATTATTTTATACTTAAACATATTTCTGTATTTTCTGGATCTTTTAGAACAATGCCATCTTTAGTCTCTTTAAAATCAATTTGTAGTTTCTTTAAGTTTTCAAATGTTTTTATGAATTTTTCACAATCAGGATAGGTAATAGTAAATGATTTCATTTTTTGAACCCTAGTTTTTTGTGAACTCCATGAATTAATTGCTAAATGGTGATGATAATTCTTATCTGACATAAACACTGCGTTTTTGATTTTATCATTAACAATGTTAAAACCAATAATCTTATTATAGAAATCTTTAATTTCATCGATTTTATCAACTTGTAAATGTAAATGTCCAATAATAGAATCTGTTGGTAGAACTGAAAACATATCATCTTCATCAGCAGAATAGTACACACCTTTGTAATCAAATGGTAATGTATCCATCTCAATGGTTTGATTCGCTTTTTGCCATTCAGAGTCGTCTTTATCACAACTAATTTCAATACCAATACCATCAGGGTCTTGTAAATATATAGCTTCGCTAACCACATGATCAGCTGCACCATCGATAGGAATTTGATTAATAATGAGATGATGGAGGAATTTTCCTAAATCTTTTCTATTAGGTAGTAAAATAGCAAAATGATAAATGTTTGTTTTTTGTTTTTCTATTTCTAATTCTTCATTTTGATGCAAACGAATGATTTCATTTTCATGATCAACAGTTAAAGAAACATAATCTTCTTTTTCCTTTAAAATACTAAAACCCAAACTTTGAGTATAAAATTCTTTGCTTATATTTAAGTCACTGACTAAGAGATCAATTTTAGATATATGGATTGCATCTTTATGATAATAATAAAGCATAACTCTCACCTTCTTATCAACATTATAACCAATATCGTTCAATTTTTCTTGTAATATGCTTTATTAAATATTTTGAACTTTGTTAAATAAATAACTTGCTTTTTTATTTAATCTTTGATAAGATATATATCGGCCTTTAAATTAGGATATACGATGCCTTTACTATATAAAATGCATCATCCAACAAATATGGCGATATGCGCTCATAGCTCAATTGGATAGAGCGTTTGACTACGGATCAAAAGGTTTCGGGTTCGACTCCTGATGAGCGCGCCATTTATACGGGAAGTAGCTTAGCTTGGTAGAGCGCCTGGTTTGGGACCAGGAGGTCGCAGGTTCGAATCCTGTCTTCCCGACCA
>CAYWUZ010000019.1:0-30211 GCA_964461565.1 uncultured Candidatus Izemoplasmatales bacterium
ACGACAATTCCCATGTTTCTTGCTGTACCTTCAATAATGCGAGCTGCTGCTTCTACATCATTTGCATTAAGGTCAGACATTTTTGTCTCTGCGATTGCTCTTAGTTCATCCCAAGTAATCGTAGCGACTGTTTCTGTTTTAGAGTTTCCAGCTCCTTTTTGAATTTTGCATGCTTTTTTTAACAAATCACTTGCAGGTGGAGTTTTTGTAATAAATGAGAATGAACGATCATCATAAACAGTTAATACAACAGGAATAACATTTCCGACCTGATCTTTTGTTCTGTCATTGAATTGCACACAGAATTGTTGGATGTTAACGCCTGCTTGTCCTAAAATTGGTCCAATTGGTGGGGCTGGTGTTGCTTTTCCACCAGGAACTTGCAGTTTAACAACGTTTTTAATATCTTTAGCCACGAAAGACACCTCCTTATTTTCGTGATGTGGTGAATGGAATTACTTCCTCCCACTCAAACTACATAATACACGCTAGAACATTATACATTATAAATTCTAAATAGTCAAGATTTTTAAACGTGTAAAATTTTATTATTAAATATCATATTTGGCCAAAATCTCAGCTGGCGATTTTCTTAATAAATTAAATATTGGTAATAGTCCAAACACTATATTTATCAAATAAATTCCAATCAAACCAATCATCAATAACCAGAATGGTAAATAGAATACTGGATAATATGATCCTATTGCATTTTCTATGGTTGTTAATAGATATGCAGCAATTAAATAACCAGTTGCTGATAAGAATGTCGTATAAATTAAAATCTCTGAAATAAAGATTTTATAGACATCTTTTTTCGTTGCACCAATCGCTCTATAAATCCCTATTTCTTTCACTCTGTTAATCATTGAAGTTCTCATTAAGAAATAAATGAATAAAACGATACCTACAAATATAGCAATCATCGATGAAATAGATGCGGAAATATTAAAGTTTCTATTCTCGAGATAGATAGCTTTATCATGCTCATAAAGATCATATGCTTCATAACCTAAATCTTCTAAGGCATTAATAACTGATTCTTTGTCATCCGCATGGAACTGATAGCCTATTTGTCTATAAGAACTACCGTTTTGAACTACCACTAATTCAAGTGCTTTCTCTGTTAATAAGAAATTTGTTCTAGGTAGTCCGCTGTCTTCCTTCAATTCATATAGTCCAACAACTTTTAATAAGCCAGTCCCAAATTGTATTTGTTCATTGATGACATAGAATGAATCGTCAATTGCTAAAATCTCAGTGTCATTTTCTGGCATTCTTCCGTTAACTATATCAATATCTTCTTCATACGCTTCAAGAATCGAATAATAATCAGCTTCTTCCATAGATAAACCATAATAGTTATCTGGATAAATGATTAATCGTTCTGTACTTTCAACGATACCAACAACATTTAAGTTAGTTTTTTGATTATTACGATAATAATTGGATAGGACAGAAAAATCCAATAAGTCGGCTGCGTCTTCATAACCCATTTGAGTGACTCTATAATTATTTAAAATCATATCCGCGGTAAATGATGAAATAGCAACTTCATTTAGTTCTACTGGTAATTTACCAACCAATAAATCCCCTTCGTCAACCCAAGATGATTTCACTGGCCAAACAGATAAATTAACACTTAAACTTGTTTGATAAAATGATTGTTGGTAAAAACTTACATACTCTGAATAATATTGACCTTCATATAATATTGGTGATCCAATACCATCGATTTCCATGATTTCTTCATAATCACTACTAGTTAACTTAGATGTATTTTCAATAGCCACAAAACTCTTAGGCGATGATAAAAACTCATATTCATTGATTCTAATCAAATTTCCTAAAGCAGCCAATTGGAATGCTATCACAGCTGAAATTACAAAATAAACGAATACAAGAATTTTTCTACCAAATTTTCTTTTGGTGAATAACTTCTTAAAACCAGTAAATAAAGTATCCCTCCATCTAAACAAAGATTTGTGAAGGTAGTGTTCAATCGGTTTGAAATTCTCAAAATCTAATATTTCCATTTCTTCAGTTTTAAATTCTTTTTTATGTTCATCAACCAATGATATTTCTGATTCATGATCAATAAATTGAATTTTTTTCTCTGAATTGGTTTGAATATAAATTGTATCATTCATTTCAACAACTTTAAAATCAAAATGTTTATTGTTTTCTTTTTCATAGTAATATTCAATAAACTTCGTTTCTAAATCTTCTTTATTTAAATCTTTCAAATATATAAAACGATCATCCTTATGTTGATAAGTTGTGTTTTTGAAATTTTGATAATCATTTGTCACTAAACCATCTTTTAATTCAATAATTCTATCCGCGAATAAATCGACTAAATGTCTTTCATGTGTCACTAAAATAACTAACTTATTCTTAGATATATTTTTAATTAATGACATAACTTCAAATGTATTGTTGCTGTCAAGATTACCTGTTGGTTCATCCGCAAAAATCACATCTGGATTTTTAGCAATCGCTCTAGCGATTCCTACGCGTTGTTGTTGACCACCTGATAAAGCAAGTACATTTCTTTTACGGTAATTAAACATCCCTACTTTTTCTAAAGAGTAATGAATTCTTTCATCTAATTGTTCTTTATCATACAGTCCAGCAATATTTAAAGATGTTTTAATATTGTCATATACTGATTGATCTGGTAATAAATGATAGTTTTGGAAAATAAATCCTATTTTTTCATTACGAATATAATCCACTTTTGAAGATTTGTATTTTTTAACTGATTCACCTTCATAAATAATTTCACCACTATGGAAACTATCTAGCCCAGCTACAACATTTAATAATGTGGTTTTCCCACAACCAGATGGTCCTGTGATAGCGACTAACCCTTTTTCAGGGAATTGAATAGATGTGTTATTAATGACATGAATTTGATTGGTTCTATTTTTATTAAAATACTTATGTAAATTCTTAACTTCAATCATAATCTATTCCATCTCCCTTCTTAAAGTTTCGGCCACACTGTCGTGATAAACCCGGCTTAAATATCTTCTAGATAAAATCACAGCGAAGAAACTAACAAAAAGTAATAAATAGAATAAATTGAACACATCAAAATATTTTAATATGAAAAACGGACTACTTGCTTCAACAAATGGCGTCACAAAAATAACTAACAATAAGAATATTGTGTAAGCAAAAGCAGCCATAAACCATGATTCTAAATAAATAAAACTTCTAATAGTACCTTTATTCGCTCCAATAGTTCTAAAAATTGCATAATCGGTCATTTTAGAATTAATAATGTTTTTAATAATAACATAAGAGATAAAATATATAGCTAAGAACATTAAACCAAACATCACAAACAAACCAAAATTTAATACGATTAATATTAAACCTTCTAAAGATTCGCCTGCGTTGACATTTGCCGGATAATATACTTGATATACATTGGTTCCATTTACTTTTTCTCTACTTAATGAATTGTATAATTGAGTTGCATCAATTGGATCATTGGCAAAAATAGAAATTTGATATAGTCCATTTTCATTAAACATTTGATCAAATAAATTTTGACTTAATTGAATTTCATAAGTCGTCATCACTTTTGGCCTTACTGTAATGTCTTCAACCGTTTTTTCAGTATAGAAAGACTCAAAAGTTATATCCGCATCATAATCAAATGTATTTTCAAAATCATAATAAATATACATCTCATTATCATTTAAATCAGTTGCTAAATTAACTCTATAATCACTTAAATCAATGATTGTACCATCTCTATCTATTTCGATGGTTGAATAATTATTGTATCCGAAAAGCTTTCCTAATAAATTCCATTTTTCATCACTAACAAAAACATAAGAACTATATTCTTGATCAACAACACTCATAATTTCTTTGTTATAAATAATATTATCAATATCAAAATTATATGTTCTTTGGAATAAATATAAATTTATGTCTTTATTTAAATAACTATTTATCTCATCTTCATCATAATAATTTGGCAAGGAAATCAAGACTTCATCATCACTTATATTTTGATATTCTTCACCGAGTATGGATATTGGCAACATTTGCAAATACATATATTCTTGATATCCACTCACACCAATGATTTCCCACTCAGATTCACCGTAAAGATTACTCATCAAATAATCATATGGAACAACTGTGTGAACTTTAGAATGATTGTTAAACTTGTTGATTTCTGTTTGAGTAAAGGCAGTACCATCAGCTTTGTTTAAAACAATTCTTGTTTCTGGTATAAAACCAAAATCATAATTTTCTCCAGTTAATCCAGCTCTTGAATTTAAGAAAGTTGCATAAGCAAAAGCAAAAAAGAATATAGCAAAAGCAAATATAACAAACAACAACAATGATTTTTTAGGTGTTGCTAGTAAATTTCTCAACACCATCTTTGTTGTTTCTTTATAATTCATTTTATAATCTTTATCTTCTAAAATTGGTAGTTTTTCTGGAACTACTTTAACGATTTTTTTATCTTCAACAATTTCTCCGTCGAAAACTCTGATTCTTCGTGTCGCAACTTCTTCAACTTGAGTAAAATCATGTGTGACCACTATCACTAATTTTTCTTTAGAAATTTCAGCTAATAAATCAACAATCATTTTAGCTGATTCACTATCTAAATTCCCAGTTGGTTCATCAGCGACAATAACAGGCGCATCTTTTGCGATGGCTCTGGCAATAACAACTCTTTGTTTTTGTCCACCACTTAATTTAGTTGCTTTATGCTTAAGATGGTCCGTTAAGCCAACACGATCAATAATATCCATCGCTCTTTGTCTTAATTTTTCTTTAGGATAACCTGACAAGATTAAAGCGGCTTCGACGTTTTGTAAAACTGTATATGATTCAATCAAATTATAAGATTGAAATATAAACGCTATATATTTCTTTCTATAATTTTCCCAATCTTCTTTAGAAAAATAAGATGTTTCCTCATCATTAATATAAAGCTCGCCCTCTTCGTAAGTATCAATACCTGAAATCACATTTAAAAGTGTGGTTTTACCTGAACCACTTTCCCCAATAATCGCTACAAATTCATGTAGCCCTATTTCTAGATTTACTTTTCTTAAACCTAGACTAACCGTTTGATTTTTACTGTAAAACTTTGAAATATTCTTTAGTCTAATCATAGTGCCTCCGTTCGTTTAATATTATATCACGACAAAGAAAAAAAGATGAGAAATTCTCATCTTTTATGTGTTATTTTATGACTTCTATTTGAGCAAAATCAAGTTCCATTGATGTTTGTCTTTCAAACATTTCAATTAATACATGAATCTTTCCTTGATCCTCATCAATACTTTCAACCACAACTTCTTGACCTTTAAAGTTTCCATCCGCAATTCTTACGATTTGTCCGACTTTAACATTTAAACGTTGAACTTCCAACATACCGCATTTTTTCAAGATTGGAAGAATTTCTTCTGGTTTTAATGGTACTGGTTTTGTTCCACCACCACTACTACCTAAGAACCCTGTAACGCCAGGCGTGTTTCTTACAACAAACCATGAATCATCAGTGACAATCATTTCGATGAATACATAACCTGGAAATATCTTAATACTTTTTTCTTTTTTGGTTTTGTCCGGTTTTTCTTCAATCTCAATTATTTCTGGAATCATGACTTGAAATATTGAATCTTCCATGTTCATTGATTCAATACGTCTTTCAAGACTTTGTTTTACAGAATCTTCTTTACCAGAATAAGTTTGAACAATATACCATAAACGTTTTTCACCATTCATGAATATCGCCTACCCATAAATTAATCTGAATAAAGGATTTAAGGCAAGATCATACACGACAAATACAAGCATTAAGAATAGTAAGAATACAAATACTCTACCAGCACTTTCTGCTAATTTTTTTCCTGTTGGCCAATTTACTTTTTTCATTTCAACAAGACTAGGTTTCACAAAAGGAACCGCTAGGTATACAATAACCAAAGCGCCTACCACAATTAAGAAACCACCTGTTAATAATCTTTTTAACGTGGTATTAAAGAAAAAGTCAATAATTCCAATTCCAGATTTACCTAAAATTGCAGTTAAATCAGTTGTCCCAAATTGACCTGAAACAATATATACACCGTATAAAATTAATACTGGTGATAAAATTGCTAACATCCAATTCTCGAATTTATATTCTTTTTTAAGAATACTCATTACTCTTCCTTCGTCTTTATTTTTACTTGGCTTAGATTGTTTTACATTATTTGCCATGATATCCTCCTATTTACCTTCTTTATGAAGTGTGTGTTTTTGACATTTTTTACAATATTTTTTTACTTCGAAACGGGTTGGTCCAGTAGATTTCTTAACCTCATAGTTTCTCGATAAACATTCTTCACATATTAATACAGCTTTATTTTTCATTATAATTCCTCTCACAAGCGTATCTAATTTATCAAAATTTACTCAAATTGTCAAGAAAATCATTGTATTAAGTAGATTTTAATTTTTTTCTTTATTCTATCTAAAGCATTATATATTCGTTTTTCATCTGTTTTTAACTTAAGAGCTGTTTCTTTAACTGAATTTAAACCAATGATTTTAACTTGATATACATTTTTTTCAAATGTCGATAAGTTATCTAAAGCTGCGAATATTTCATGATCCATATAATCATTTTTCTTTGGTTCTTCAATCATTGTTGAAGTATATAATGGTAAAGTTTCTTGAATCAAATTAAAGTAATTATTATTCTTTTTTTTATATGAAATATAATAATTCGTTAGATTTAATTCATAAAATCTGGTGAATGTTTTTCCAAAACTTTCATCAAATTTAATAACTGATTTATGTAATAAAATAATTGCTTCTTGATAACAATCATCGAAATCATAAACTAAGTTGAATTGTTTAATTTTTTTCGCAATAAAATGCTTGTACTTATAAACCATTAATTGAAAGGCTTCATCATCACCTTGTTTAATTTGGTTTATAATTTCAAAGTCATTGTATTCGCGAAAATTCATCTATTCATTTAACTTCCTTCTTAATATATCAAAAATAAGTATACCTGCACTTACAGATGCATTTAAACTATTAATTTTTCCGACCATATTAATTTTTACATTATAATCAACATGTTCTTTAACAATTCTAGAGACACCTTTTCCTTCACTACCGATCACAAGACAAAGCGGTGTATCAATAATTATGTCTTGGTAAGACTTATCAGCCTCTAAATCTGTTCCTACAGTCCAAAATCCTGCCTCCTTCAAATATTTCAAGGTATTGGTCAGGTTGGTGACCTCGATAATTTTAACGTGCTCTAAAGCGCCTGAACTCGTTTTTGCGACAGTACCGGTTATTTTCGCAGAACGATTCTTAGGAATAATAACACCTGCAACGCCACCAGCTTCACAAGTTCTTATAATCGCACCAATATTATGAACATCAGTAATTTGATCCAACATTAAAATCAATGGATTTTCACTTAAATCAAGTGATTCAATAAATGGTTTTAATTCATAAATTTGATAATCCTCTACTTCAAAAACAACCCCTTGATGATTTCCAAGGAACTTTTTCTTAAAATCATGTTTATTGAGTAGTTCTAGTTTTATATCATGTCTTTTTAAATGATGAAGTATATCTTGGTTTGTATCCTCCATGATATATCCATTAAAAATTTGTCTATCAGTTTTTAAAACTTCTAAACAGGTATTTCTTCCGTAGATTAATATACTCATAATTGCCTTCCTTGTTTCTATCTTACCATAATTATTAAATATCATATTTGAAAAAATCAGTTTATTTTCTAACCTCTTCATTGATAATTTCAATTGATTTTACAATAATTTGATTCATTCTTTCTTTCTTTTGATCTAAATATAAATAACCAATCACAGCCTCAAAACCAGTGGATTGATTGTATGTTTGAATATCTGAATTTTTTGGTTTATGGGTGCTTGATTGATTTCTTCCTCTTTTATAAATATTAATTTCTGATTCACTGTAGAAATCATCAATCATTCTTAAAGCAGCCAAAGATTGAGATTGGCTATTGGTGTATTGAATCGCTGCTTGATGTAAATCATTCACTTTGGTCAATCCTTGATCGAGTAAATATTCTCTGATTTTCAATTCATAGATGGCATCCCCTAAATACGCTAAGGTTAAACCATTATATAAAATCACAAAATACCTCTTTCAGTTAATTTATCTCTTAAAATATCTGCCTTAGCAAATTCTTTGTTTTCTCTTGCATCTTGCCAATCACGGTACATTGTTTTATCTTCTTGAGTCATTGGTTCTAATTCTACTTTTAAACCTAAAATACTTGTCATATATAAAGCCGCTGATAACATTTGGTTGTATTCATCAATTGTTTTATTTTGACGTGTATTTATGTTAATGAGTTTTAATAAAGATTGTAAAGCTGTTATTGCATTGGCTGTATTAAAATCTTCTTCTAGAGAATCAATAAATTCTTTAATTAATGATTCTATCTCTGAATCAGTGATTAGGGTATCTGAAATATCACCCATTAAATCTATTTTCAGGTGAAGTTGTTTTAAAGTTGACTCTAATTTTTCATATTCTTTAACATACATTTGGAATCCTTCATCATCGTAGTTAAGTGGTGAACGATAATGTGTACTTAATAAGAAATATCTTAAAGCCATTTTTTCATTAACATCTTTAACTAAAATAACATTGCCAAGACTTTTTGACATTTTGGTGTCTTTAAAACTAAGGCGTCCATTATGCATCCAATGGTTGGCTAAACGATGATTGTTTAAAGCAATTGATTGTGCTATTTCGTTTTCATGATGAGGAAATTTTAAATCAGATCCTCCACCATGAATATCTATTTTACCACCAAAGATATCATCAATCATAGCCACACATTCTGTGTGCCATCCAGGTCTACCAACAGAAAAAGGTGATTTAAAATTCAATCCTTCTGTTGTTTTTTTCCATAAGGTGAAATCTAATGGACTCTCTTTGCTTGGGTTAATGTCAACTCTTGATCCACTGATTAAGTCAGATATATCTCGATTACTTAATCTTCCATAATCTTTAACTTTTTGAACTCTAAAATAGACATCTCCATCAACAACATAAGCATACTCTTTATCAACTAATGCTTTAATATAATCAATGATATGATCCATATATTCGGTTACTTTAGGTTTAATATAATCTGTTAAGCAGTTTAAGTCCTCAACATCTTTAAGAAAAGCATCAATATAATGATTAGCAATCTCTAATTCATCTTTATGTTCTTCTTTAGCTTTTTGAATAATTTTATCGTCCACATCAGTAAAGTTAGACACAAATTGAACTCGGTATCCTTTTGACTCAAAAAAACGTCTGACTGTATCAAAAAATACGACAGGTCTTGCGTTGCCTATATGAATATAGTTATAAACAGTAGGCCCGCAAACATACATATTTAATTGTTTATTATGGATTGTTTCAAATGTTTCGACTTGATCGTTATAAGAATTATATATTTTCATAAATTACCTCGCTCATTACACTTCATTATATTTTAAAAACCCTTGTTTTTCAAGCAAACTATGCATTATTATATTTCAAATAAAAAAACCACATGGTGTGGTCTTTTTATTGAACTTCATTGTTTAACTAACAGTCTAATTTTTTATAATTTCACTATATTTGATGCTTGTGGTCCTCTATCTCCATCAACAATTTCGAAAGTAACTTCCTGACCGTTCTCTAAAGATTTGTACCCATCGCCTTGAATTGCTGAGTAATGTGCAAAAATGTCATTTCCTTCTTCATCAGTGATGAAACCATAACCTTTTTCTGCGTTAAACCATTTAACTGTACCCTTCATATAAATCTCCTTTACTATTTTATTGCACCTTTATTATACAATTTCTCAAAAAATATTGCAAATTCTTTTTGCCTACTCTTGGCCATCATCTTCTGAATCAGTCTCATTAATCATTGTGACATCTTGTATGATAGAAAATTTAGAATTGATACGTTCAACACGTGTGTCGAGTTGATCAGAATCTTTTTTGATTGTTTGGATAGAACGACTTAGTTTTGTCCATTCTTTTCCGAATATTCTAAAATCTCTTCCGAGTTTAATTAACTCTTGATTAATCTTTTCCATATTTTTAGAACGTTCATAATCAATTACAAATGCTTTAAAAGAGGATAATAAAGGAATGATCGTTGTTGGTGAAACAATGGTCACTGATTTATCTCTAGCATAATCGATCACATTTGGACATTTGGAATGCAACAAAGATAAGATACCATCGCTTGGCACAAACATTAAAGCATAATCCGTTGTTGTTGGAGGTAATATGTATTTATTTGAAATATCAGTAATGTGTTTTTTAACTTCTCGACTAAACTGAGAAATCATTTGATTTTCTTCTTCTTTAGTGATGTTTTTATTATTAAACAACTGTGCATATGATGAATAAGGAAATTTAGAATCAATAGGAATCATTTCATTTGGTTTTGGCATAAAGACAACTGCATCTATTCTTAATGATTGATTCTTATCTTGAATCGTGTACTGAGTTTGATATAACTTATTATTGTCACCGTATATGGAATATAACAATTGATTTAATTGGTATTCTCCATAAGCGCCTCTAGTTTGATTGTTAGAAAGGATATTTTGTAAAGACACCATTTCTTCAGACAAAGACTTAATATTCTTTTGAGCTTCATCAATAACTTCAACTCTTTTAACAATATTTATGAATGTTTCATTGGCATCTTTAAAACCTTTATTTAATCTATCTTCAACTTTTTCATTAATGATTTGCATTTGTTGGTTCATCGTCGTTGATAAAGACTTAAATTCAAGATTAAATTTATCAGATATTTTTTCTTGAAAATCAGATAACTGTTGATTCACTCTAATTCTAAAATCTGTTGTATTTTTTCCTGATAAATCAGAAATATTAATTAATTGTTTATTAACTTCATTATTAAACTTCATAATAGAATCAGTTAATTCTGATTTTAGATTCTTTTCTAGTAAATGCATTTCATTAATAAATGAATCATCAATGATATCTGCTTTTTGAGGTTTTTTGAATAAAACCAATATTAATAAACCAATGGACACAACCAATAAGCCAATGGTTATTGATGCAAGTATTTCAATTAATTCCATTCAATCATCTCCTTAGAACATTGGACTAAACAAGTTAAACCATCCCTGAGCGATTCTTGTGAATATCCCTCTTTTACGCCATTCTTCTTTTGTGATTCTTTTCGATAATGTTAAATCTTCATTAAATGTTTTAACCACTTGATCCACTGTAGAGTTTTCAAAAATAGTTGTTGCTTCAAAGTTTAAATTTAAACTTCTTGGATCTATATTAACTGTTCCTACAGATGCTAATGCATCATCAATCATTAAAGTTTTGGCATGAATAAACCGGTCTTGATATTCATAAATCTCAACCCCCATTTTTAATAAGGGTTCATAATATGATTTTGTCGCAAAACCTACTGCTATATAATCATGTAAGCCCGGAACCATTAATTGAATTTTAACGCCTGAGTACGCAGCTATTTTTAACGCTGCTAATAATTCAGGTTCTAATATTAAATATGGCGTTGTTAACTTAATTGATTTTTGAGCAGTTGTAATCATTTTTAGATATACATTTTTAATTAAACCAGACTCATAATCAGGCCCTGATTCAATGACACTGAATAACCCTTTTTGAATACTCTTTGTTGGTTTCCTATAAAAATCTAATACGTTATTGGTTACATAATACCAATCTTTAATAAAGACATTATATAAGCCAATAACCCCTTGACCCTGAATCATCACTTGTGTATCTCTCCAAAAACCAAATTTAACTGAACCGTGGTTGTATTCATCTCCTAAATTCATACCTCCAATAAATCCTACATTACCATCAATAACTGTTACTTTTCTATGATTTCTAAAATTTAAGTTAGAGTTAAAGACAGATAAGGTTTGTGGATCAAACACTGAGAAACATATTCCTTGTTTTTGTAAATCGTCTAAGTATTTATAATCAATATGTTTGTTAGAACCAAAATGGTCATAAAGAACAAATACTTTAACATTTTCTTTTGCCTTTTCAGCGAGTAAATTCAAAATTCTTTGACCAATTTGGTCAGTTTTTAGAATGTAAAACTCCATAAAGATATAGTTTTTAGCTTTTCTAATTTCTTCTTCTAATTTTGGGAAAAACTCATCACCATTATTTAATAAAGTCACCGAAGTATCATCTTTATATACAGTTCTTGATGTATGGTTCTCAATAAATTCAAAAACGTCTTTGTAAACATAAGCACTTAAATCCTTTTTATCTAAGTTTTCATATCCAACAAAAGCTTTACTTGAAATCAAAGGTCTTGTTTTAGGAAACTTTCTTAATTGAAAATCTCTCGCGAATATACCATAGACTATAATTCCTAATATAGGATTTAAAACAATAATTAATAGCCAATGACTTTTGTTATATGCATAGTCTTCTTTTAACAATATTTTAAAAATAATACCTAAAGCAATTAAACCTAAAAAACCAGAAACAACAAAACCAATGAAATTTCCGGAAAATATTCTCATGACATTGTTAATATAATTATATTGCATTGCTGAAATGGTATATACAAACGCTAAAAACACCATCAATGCAAAAATCGAAAAACCTTTTTTCATAATAAATCTCCTTGTTTTTCTTTCAAAAAACAAACCACTTCGCAGTGGTTTTTTTTATAACTCAGTTAGAACTGCTTTCAAACCAAATTTTAATACCGAATGGATGGCTGAAATGCCATTCGATTTTTGTGAATAAGTTTCTCCCGTCACTAATATTTGTCCAGTCGATGAATATAAGTTAAATTGATAACGATTTTGTTTATCTCTAGAGATTGTAAAGTTTTTATCTTTAATAGCATTATGAATTGTTTTTAATCCAGATTTAGCAGAGGCTTTAGAAGCATATCCTTGAGATATAAATAAAACTTGTGAATTAGAAGCTTTTAATCTAAGATAATAAAATTCGTTTTCTTTAAATAATTCGTATTTACCCATATTAGATTCTTCTACAGGTTCAAATTCTATTTGTTCTTCTCGTATTTCTGATTTAGGTATGCTATCTAAGCTTTCAATTTTATCTGTATCATAAAAACTTTTAACAGAA
This sequence comes from uncultured Candidatus Izemoplasmatales bacterium, assembly GCA_964461565.1. Classification (GTDB taxonomy): domain Bacteria; phylum Bacillota_I; class Bacilli_A; order Izemoplasmatales; family Hujiaoplasmataceae; genus Hujiaoplasma. Next base: position 13,167 of record CAYWUZ010000019.1, read on the forward strand.
TCAATGGCCGAATTAGCATTTGAAACAGATTGATACATTTCCCCAACCATAATCACTCTAGCACCATTACTGTTGTACAAATTAAATTGAGAGAAATTATTTTTATCAGTAATAACTTTAAAATGTCCTTCTTGCACATTCTTTTTAAATGTTTCAATACCGGCCATAGCGCCTCTTTCAGTAGAGTACCTAAAAGACACAGCTAAGATTTCTCCGTTTGATGCTTTCAATCTAAATTTGTAATAATTAGATTCAGGATAAACTTCATATTTACCTTGGTATTTTCTAGAACTTGCTTTTTTAGTGACATCGTTTTGTTTTGCTTTCGATTCTTTTGATTCTTCAATTAATTCAGTAGAAGCATTTTCTTCTTTAATGATTTCATTTTCAGGTTCATCTGGGTAGTCATCGATTTCTATGTCATCTTCGACAATAACTTCTTTTTTAGGCCATTCATTTTCTTCTTGATTGAAGACTTTAGGTTTGCTAAACGGACGAATTTTTAATTTCTCAACAGTCTCTTTTTCAATCATTGACCTATCTTTATTTTCTTCTTGTTTACCATTTGATAATTCCTTATTTCTCGCAATTTCCTCGGTGTCATTGACTTTTAATTCTTTATCATTTGTTGATTCTTGCATTGATAATTTCTTTGCGCGCTTTTTCTCGCGCCATTTTTTGAACAAACACATATCAATCACCCCTATCGTTATTATATCAAATTAAAGTTTATTTTAAAATAGAAAGCAAAAAAAAACCACAGGGTGTGGAGCCCTGTGATTTTTAAATTTGGCATTTTCTTAACGTTTACTGAATTGTGGTGAACGACGTGCTTTTTTAAGACCGTATTTTTTACGTTCTTTGGCACGAGGATCTCTAGTTATTAATCCAGCTGGTTTTAGGATTTTACGATAGTCTGGGTTCACTTCTAGTAAAGCTCTTGTAATCCCTAAACGGATTGCTCCTGCTTGACCGATGATTCCCCCACCATTGACATTAACAGAAATATCAAATGTATTTTCGTTTGCAGTTAAAACTAAAGGTTGTGATACGTCTAATCTTGCTAAAGCTGAAGGGATATATTCATCAAAAGTACGATTATTTACTGTAATTTTTCCTTCGCCTGGTCTTAATATGACGCGGGCTACAGAAGATTTTCTTCTACCTGTTCCGCGATACATTACATTATTAGCCATATTATCCTCTCACTTCCATAATTTCCGGTTTTTGAGCCTGTTTGTTGTGCTCTCCGTCTGCAAAAACGAATAATTTCTTATACATTTGTCTTCCTAATTTTCCTTTAGGTAACATTCCTTTAACAGCTAATTCAACCATTTTAGTAGGTTTTTTCTCCATTAAAGCTTTAGCCGAATTGGTTTTCAATCCACCATTGTATGTTGAGTGAGTGTAATACATTTTATCACTCCATTTATTACCAGTTAAAACAATTTTACTTGCGTTAACGATAATCACATAATCTCCGCAATCTACATGTGGTGTAAATGTTGGTTTATGCTTTCCTCTCAATACAGTAGCAACTTCAGTTGCCAAACGACCTAATGTTTTCCCAGCTGCATCAACAACGAACCATTTGCGTTCAATTGTATTAGCATTTGCCATAAAAGTTTTCATTTTATACCTCCTTAAGATATTTAAAGAGCTAGTGGGTTATAAAATAAAAATGTACCTTTAATATAATATCACTTAGGTTTAATTAAGTCAACAAATATATGCTTAGGTCATTAACTAATCTTATCCCCAGGTTTTAAAACCTTATTAGGTTCTATAACCATGAGTTTTTTACCCTCTGTTTCAGCGCTTAATATCATTCCTTCACTTAAAATTCCTCTTAATTTTACTGGTTTTAAATTCGCAACTACAATCACATTTTTATGTAATAATTCTTCTGGTTTATAATATTTAGCAATACCAGAGACAATGGTTCTAACTCGATCACCCGTATCTACTTTAAAGACCAATAACTTATCTGCGTTTGGATGTGATGAGGCTTCTTGAATATGTCCAACAACTAAATCTAACTTTGCAAAATCATCATATTCTATATCAGATTTCATTTCGAATACTTTTTCTTCTTTTTCTTTTGGAACATTCATTTCCATCATTTTTTTGATATTCTCAGCTTCGACCTCAATATCTAGTCTTGGAAACAAGTGTTCAATTTTCTCTGCCACTTGATAACTTTGTTTTTGACCAAATATAAAAGAATCAAACCCTTGATATTCTTTATCAACATTTAAATCTTTAAACACCTTAGGTGTGGTTTCAATTAAGAAAGGTTGATAAAGAATTGTAATTAAACGAATACTTTCCAATAAATGGTACATAACAGATTCTAACACATCTTTTTTGTTTTCATCTTTTGCTAAATCCCATGGGAATGTATCATCAATTAATTTATTGGTTCTTCTAACCAAAGCACTAATTTCAGATATTGCTTCAGATATTTTAAAATCATTCATTGATTCTTGGTATTGATTAAAAGATCTATCTGCAGTTTCTTGTAAATCAACTTCAAATTCATGATATTCATGATCATGCATTTTTTTCTTAACCGTTCCACTAAAGTATTTGTTAACCATTGAAACTGTTCTAGAAACTAAGTTACCATAATCATTCACTAAATCAGTGTTAATACGTTTAACATAATCTTCTGGTGTAAACTCACCATCATGACCATAAGTTAATTCACGAACTATATAATATCTAAAGGCATCAAGTCCATAAGCATTCACGAGTTGTTCCGGATAAATAACATTACCTTTTGATTTAGACATTTTTCCATCTTTCATCAAATACCAACCATGTGCTAACAATCTAAATTGAATTGGAATATCTAAAGCCATGAGCATAATCGGCCAATAAATCGCATGGAATCTTAAAATATCTTTTCCAACAACATGAATAACTTCATCGCCATTCACCCAGTATTTTTGGTACAAGTCATCGTTCTTAGATCCATATCCAAGCGCAGTAATATAATTACTTAACGCATCAATCCAAACATAAACAACATGTTTAGGGTTTGATTTGACGCTTACACCCCAATCAAAAGCAGTTCGAGAAACACTTAAGTCATTCAATCCTGATTTGACAAATTGAACCACTTCATTTTTTCTTGATTCTGGCACGATAAAACTCGGATTATCTTCTATAAATTTTAAAAGTTTATCTGCGTATTTTGATAACCTTAAGAAATAAGTTTCTTCTTTAAGTATTTTTGTTTCTTTTCCACAATCAGGACAAATATTTCCATCGACTAATTGAGTTTCAGTAAAATACGCTTCACAAGACATACAATAATGCCCAGAATATTCTCCTAAATAAATATCATCATTTTTAATTAATTTTTCAAATATATCTTGAACAACATCAACATGTCTATCTTCTGTTGTTCTAATAAAATCATCATAATCAATTTTTAATGTTTTCCATAATTCCTTAGATAATTCAGCCATATAATCCACATGTTCTTGTGGCGTTCTTTGATTTTCTTTAGCAGTTTCAGCCATTTTTTGTCCATGTTCATCATTTCCAGTCAAAAACCTAGCGTCATAACCTTGAAGTTCTTTGTATTTCTTGACACTATCACATAAGCAAGTCGTATACGCTGAACCGATATGGTATTTACCACTTGGATAATAGATTGGTGTTGTTATATAAAATGTCTTCAAATCTTTCACCTCTTAATATACAATGTTTTCTTTATATTTTTGTAATGCTTCTTCACCTTGAATAGTTTCAATGATTTTGAAAACAAAATCATAAACTGATCCAGCACTTCTTCCAGTAATAAACTTGCCATCTCTAACAGCTTTTTCATTGACTCTAATGGCTTTCCCCATATCTTCTTGAGTTCCAGGGAATGAAATATATTCTAAACCATCCATAATCCCTAATAAACCATATACTGTCGGCGCTGCACAAATAGCCAACATCCATTTATCATTAGTATAAAAATCTTTAACGACTTCTTTTACAGATGCTTCATTTCTAATCTTAAATGCAGCTCTTCCACCAGGAATGAATAAACCATCATAGTTATTTGAATCTAAATCTTTCATTTTCAAAACATCAGTCACAACAGTTTTATAAGAACCAGTGACTTTATCTTGATTATATACAGAATAAAAATCAACTGTAAACTGAGCTCTTCTTAGTAAAGCACACGTCGCTAATGCTTCAACATCTTCAAAACCATCGGCTAATAAACACGCAAATTTCATATTATTCCTCCTTGATTTTGGCTTGTAAATACTCTTGATAGATTTTATTTTTAGGTATTTGTGTCATCAAAGATACTTTCTTCATAGCATCTGTCTTTTTAAAGCCTTGACCAATAAAATAATCGACTTGTTCAACAATACTTAATCCATCTTGAGTTTCTTCATCTAAATAACCTTCAACCATTAAAACAAGTTCACCTTTCATGTCTTCGATTAAAGTATATTCAGAAAGTTTACCATAGATCATTTCTTCAAATGCTTTTGATATTTCTCTAGCAATAACAAAAGAACGATCTCCTAATTCTTGATAAAGGTCTGATAAAGTATCTTTAATTCTATGAATTGATTCATAGAATATAAGTGTTTCAGGATAATATTTAACACGTTGAATCATTTCTATTCTCTTTTTAGATTTCGAATCTAAAAATCCAAGAAAAACAAAAGGTTGTGTTTTTAAACCCGACATTGTTAATCCTGTTAAAAGCGCATTCGCGCCAGGCAATGACACAACATTATAATCTTTTTCAATCACTTTTTGAACTAAATGATATCCAGGATCACTAATCAAAGGCATCCCAGCATCACTCACAAGACCAATGTTTTTACCTTGATCTAAATAGTCGATTAATGCACTCATTTTAGATTCTTCATTAAAATCATGATATGAATCTAACCTTGTTTTTATGTCATAATGTTGAAATAACTTCCTCGTCGTTCGTGTATCTTCCGCAAAACAAATATCGACTTCATTCAGAATTCTAACAGCTCTAAAAGTCATATCTTCAAGATTACCAATAGGTGTTGGAATTAAATAAAGCGTCGGTTGATTATTTTTATAATGATGATGTCTTTTCATAAGCCTCATCTCCTAGATGAAATATTCTTAATATCTCATCAGTGTATTCATTCATATCATCATAGATATATAAAGGTTCTTCAATGATTAAAGATCCCATAGTGCCATTATATCTCGCTTCAATTAAAAGCATTTTAGCTGGTTTGTTTGGTTTTGTATAAACAAACCTCATTCGTTTAACAACAAAATTATGGTTGTTTAATTCTACAATAATTTCATCCATACGCTCTACACGATGAATAAAATAAAACATTCCACCATTTGATAATAAGCGTTTAACTGCTTGGAACAAATCAGGTAAATTAAGCAAGACTTCATGTCTTGCGATCGATAAAGACTCTAAGTCATTATGTTGATTAACATTCTTTGATTTATAAAAAGGTGGATTACATACGACAATATCAAACTGATTTGTTTCAAATCTTTGATAGACATCTTTAATATCATCTTGTATAAATGTCATCTGTTCTTCTAAATGATTAAGTTTTACTGATTTATTTGCAAGTTCAATCACTTCTTTTTGGATATCAACACCAATAATATGTGATTTTGTTTTTAAACTCAAATAAAGAGACACCGGACCTAAACCACATCCTAAATCAATGATATGTTTAGCTCTAGGATTTATATTGACGAAATCACCTAACAATAAAGAATCTATCGAAAACTTAAATAAATCATTTTTTTGGATAATTTTTAATCCGTCATATGCAAGTAAATCATGAACATATTCAGAAGACATCTTAGTCCTCTAAACTAGATAATTCTTTTTCTAAGTCTAAGTCTTCTTTATTGATAGCCACATCATTCATATGATAATTTCTAACATCATCGACAGCGAAGAATACAGTGACTGATTGTTCGCTATAGTTAATCTTTGTGACTTTACCTTGTCCATCTTTTGTCCAAACAAGAGAGTTGACATTAGGTGTTTCAGCTTTAAAGTTTTTATAGTTTTCGTTTTCATAACGAATACAACACAATAGTTTTCCACATAAACCAGAAATATTAGCCGGATTTAATGAAAGACTTTGTGTTTTTGCCATCTTAATTGATACAGGCTCAAACTCTCTTAAAAACGTCGTACAGCATGTTTGTCTTCCGCACGGCCCAATACCACCAATAACCTTAGCGCCATCTCGTGCGCCAACCTGACGCAGTTCAATGCGTACATGGAACTCATTGGCTAAGTCTTTGACTAATTCTCTAAAATCCACTCTTCCTTCAGAAGTAAAATAGATAATTAATTTTGAACGATCTAATGTATATTCGGAATTAAGTAGTTTCATATCTAATGTATGTTTTCTAATTAAATCTCCAGTAACTTGCATTATTTTCTTTTGATCTTCAATATTATTTTTAAATTTTTCGATATCTTCAGGAGATGCGATTCTTAAAACTGGTTTTAATGGTGAAACTAATTCATCTTCTCTTAATTCGATAATATCAGAGATCACTTCACCAAGTTCTAAACCTCTTATTGTATCAACAACAACATAATCTTTATTCTTTAATTCCAAATCATTTGTTGAGAAATAATATTTTTTCCCTAAGTAATTGAATTGGATAGCAACTGCTTTATATAACATTCTTATAACCTCTTTCTAGTACCATTAACAAATGATTTAATGCCAATGGTAGATTAATATTGTATTTGATTCTTTTTGATAAATCTAACATGTCTTCTAAATGTTTTTTCGCAAGAACCAAATCTATTTTTTTAGCTAGTTTTTCAATTAATATATGATGATTAATGTAACAAATATCTTCGTTTTTTAATAAAGTCTGAATAATATCTTTTTGAAATAAAATCATAAAATCTAGAAAAAATTCAGTTCTAGATTGTTCTGAAACAACTTTTCCACTGTTTTCTAAAAAAGCAATAATCGCAGACTGTTTCGAATCAATAAACGCTTGGTAAACAGCTATAACTAAATCAATCAACTCAATCATTAATTCATCTTCAGCGATTTTAATCGCTGAATCTAAATCAGATGTGTATTGACTAATTGGATTCGCATAAGAAGATTTAATACCTATCTCTTGTAATTTTTCTCTAATTAACGCTCTATCTAATTCTTTAAAATGGATAACTTCACCACGAGAACGAATTGTCGGTAATAATGCTTGAAGATTTTCTGTAATCATTATTTGAAAAATATCTTCACCAGGTTCTTCCATGGTTTTCAATAATGCATTCGCAGATGAAAGATTAAATTTATCTGCTTCTTGAATAATATTAATTCTTGGTCCTGATTCTAATGATGTTTTTGAAAATTCATCAATTAATTGCTTGATTTGTTCTTTTTTTATCATCTGTCCATCAGGTTCGACGATAAATAAATTAGGATGGGTTAAATGATCAATTCTTTGACAATGAACACATTCACCACATGGATTCGATTCACTATCTTTTTCTTGGCACATGATTGCCTTAGCAAAGAATAAAGCTGTTTCTAATTTCTTTGTTCCTTTAACGCCTTCAAAGATATAAGCATGGTTTAAACGATTTAATTGTATATGGTTCTTTAATAATCTAGCAACAACGCTTTGTTCACTTGCTAGATCAAGCCATGACTTATAACTCATATTGTCCCCCTATAAAATTTGATCGATTAAGTCAATCGTGTCTAGAACGACTTGATCGAGTTCATTTTCACCATTAACACTTTTTATTCTATCATATTTTTTTATTAACGATAAATATCCTTGATAGATTAACTTATGGAAATCAAGGTTTTCTAAATCTAAACGATTCACTTCTCTTCCGGGTGTTGAAAACACACGTTGTAATCCTACTTCAGGTCTAACATTTACAAAAATAGTTAGTTCAGGTAAAGCATCGTCTATAGCGAAGTGATTAATTTCATAGACTTCATCGATACCGATTCCCCTAGCGACGCCTTGATAGATTAATGAACTATCTACATAACGATCACATAAGACTACATAACCTTCTTTTAATGCAGGCAGGATGATTTCCACTAAATGTTGTCTTCTCGCTGCCGCAAATAATAAAGCCTCTGTTTTAGGATCCATCTCTTGATTGATTTTATCCAATAGGATCGAACGAATTTGTTCAGAGATTTTAATTCCACCTGGTTCTCTTGTGGTTAAAACCTTATATCCTAAATCTTCATAATGCTGTTTTACTTTTTTTATAACTGAAGTTTTTCCAGAACCTTCTGTTCCTTCGAAACTAATAAATTTACCTTTCATATCATCACCCACTTGTCTAATTATTATCTCATAAAATAGAGGATTTTTAAATATATTTATTTAATAACCTTTGTGAATATGATACAATAAATTTCAAGGATGTGTGATTATGCAAATATATATCAACAATTTATCTTTTGCTTATGGCATAAAAACTGTTATTAAAAATTTAAGTCTCACCTTAAATCAAGGTGATTTTTTAGTTATCAAAGGTAAAAACGGTAGCGGAAAATCAACATTAATCAAATGTTTGTTAGGTATTAACGAAGTTAAGCCTAATGCTATATTCTATGATCAAACTGATATTAATCTTTTTAAATCATGGACTAAATTCGGATATGTCAGTCAAAGTTTTGATGACTTTAATTATGAATTCCCTATTACTGTTTCTGAATTACTCAGTGTTTCCAGTTCAAAAGCCGTTAAAGAACATATGCGCTTAAAATATTTAGATCAAATGAAAATATTTGATATTCAAAATCAAGATATTAACTCATTGTCTGGTGGTCAGCTACAAAGAGTATTTATTGTTCGAGCAATGCTTAATAATCCTGAAATATTAATCTTAGATGAACCAACAGCTTCAATTGATAAACAAAACAAAGAGTTTTTCTATCAAACTGTTGATGAACTCAACAAGAATGGTATAACAGTGATCCTTATTACCCATTCCGATGAGATAGGTCATTTAAACTATACCCATGTATTAAACATGTATGGAGATCTTACCAATGACTTTTCAGTTAGAAGAGCTTCTGATTTAGGAAGTGATCTATTATGATGTTTTTATCCTTTATCACAGATGTCTTTAAATACGATTTTCTCTTAATTGCGTTGATAGCTGGTTTCATATTAGGAATTCTAGCACCTTTACTAGGATCAATTGTGGTGGTTAGAAGATTATCATTTATCGCAGACACTTTAGGTCATTTTTCTTTAGTTGGTATATCATTTAGTTTATTCTTAAGTTCCATTGGTTTTAAATTCTTTTTCGAAAATGAATTCTTTTTAGGTATCGTCTTTTCAGTGATTGGTGGATTACTCATTGAGTTCTTTAGAAGGTCCTATAAGAACTATAAAGAAATTTCAATGGTTATTGTTATTTCTTTAGGGGCAGCTTTAAGTGCTATATTCTTTGCGCTAGCAAGCGCAACTGGTTCTCTTTATGAATACTTGTTTGGATCTATTCTCACCATTGGTTTCGATTCTCTATTAGCTATTATCATAACCTTCTTAGTTGTGATTATGGTTTTTGTCTTGTTTGGCAAAAAAATTATTGCCGTCAGCTTTGATGAAATGAATGCTAAATTTATGGGTATTAACGTTGGTGCTTTCCAATTAACATTCATTATCATGCTTAGTATTGTTGTTTCAGTTCTACTTGAAGCAGCCGGTGTATTGTTGATATCTTCATTGATGGTCATTCCTGTCGCGGCTGGAATGAGAATTGGATGGTCTTATAGATCGACAGTCATTATTTCCATCATCTTCTCTGAGTTATCGGTTTTAGTTGGATTCTGGTTAACTTACTCATTAAGTATTCCATCTGGCGCAGCCATTGTATCAATCAATATCATCATCTTATTACTCGTCGCATTCATAAAAAGATTAATTAATTTAAGGCGTATTAAGAAATCATCAATTCATAAAATTTAAATAAATATAAAAATAATAGAGACAATCAAGTGATTGTCTCTATTTTAATATTCAATATAATCTAGATATAAAGCTTGTGGACTGGCTAAAGCCATTGTATGCTTTCTACTCTTAGAATCTAAGACTTCTTTCATTGATATAGATGTTTGGTTTTTCCCTATTTTTAGCAAATATTCAACAATAATCCTAACCATATATCTTAAGAATCCATTACCGATAATCTCAATTGTTAAAACATTATTATTGATAACAATATCTGTTTTATAGATTGTTCTTATTGGATCATCAACGACAGACTTTGAAAAACTAGTAAAATCATGGGTGCCTTCTAGAACCTTTAATTCTCTTTTCATTAGTTCAATATCTAGGTTCTGATCAAAATGATAATAATTGGCTAACAAAGGATCATACTCTCCTAGATGAATCTTATAGATATATTTTTTCTTAAAAACATCATATCTCGAATGAAATAAAGGATGGACGACAAAAACATCCTTAATATAGATATCTTTAGGTAACTGATGATTTAATATTGTTTTCCAGTGACTCGGTGAAATATCCAAATCCGTATCAAAGTGAATCACTTGACCCTTTGCGTGAACAAAAGAATCTGTTCTTGACGCACCTTGGATTAATTCATTTTCTCCAATCATGGGATTAATGACATGACTTAACTCACCTTGGATAGACCTTTGTTTTGATTGGTATTGAAATCCATGAAATTGACTTCCATCATAAGCAATCACCATTTTAATTCTTTTCTTTAAAGGTTTGTCCTTAACTAACACTATCTTTTGAACCAAACCATTGATGAATGAAATTTTAATTAAATGACCAAATGAATTATAACCATATGCAGTATGTTTTGAAGGTGAATATTCTAAAACCAGATCCGTAAAGAAGATCTGGTTTTTTTCTAAATATTCAATCATTTCTTGATGATCAAATATTAATAAATCATCAATTTTAATCGCTGCTTTGTCACTTAATTTAAACATCTATTACCCCAATACGTTAACTCTAAAAAGGATGGCTACTACAAAGACCACCACTGTGAATACTGTCACTAGAACATCTCTATATGAATATTCTAAAATATGGATTCTTGTTCGTGGTTTTCCGGGAATAAAATTCCTTGACCCCATAGCGTCTGCGAGTTCTTCACTTCTTATAAATGCGATAATAAACATCGGTATCAATAAAGAAATGACTTGTTTTAATTTATCTTTAAGTTTTCCTTCAGAAAAATCTGCGCCTCTAGAAGCTTGTGCTTGCATAATCTTATTTGCTTCATCAAATATTGTTGGAATATATCGTAAACTAATTGATATGATTAATGCAAAATCATCGGAATTAAAACCAATTTTTTTAAAAGGTCTTAAAAGACTTTCTAAGCCTTGCGTTAAATCTGTTGGTTTGGTTGTTAAGGTTAATAATGTAGATAATGTAATAATGATTAACAAACGCATCACAACAAACACTGACATTTCAATACCTTTTTCATAAATCATTAATCGATAGGTTGTCAATTGATAATCAGATGAAAGATTTACGTTTGCTAATAAGACAACTGACCCCACAATAAAACCGATAAATAGAAGAAAGTTAAATTTTTTAAATTTCGCTAAAAAACGCCATATAACAAACAATATAATGACAAATAAAATATTAAGTAAAGATATGTTTAAACTCGAATCTAAAACAACACTTCCTTCTTTATTTAACAATATTTGAAAAACAAAAGTAAATATCAATAAGACCAATATTGGTTTCAAACCTTTAATAATTCTTATGATCGATATTTTTCCAATAAATAATAATATAAAGGTTAAAACCAAAGCACCTAATACTTGATATATATCATTTAATAAGAATGTCGCAATCATTAAAAAGAGAATAGCCATAATTTTTGTTCTAGGATCAACTTTGTAAAAAAAGCCTTTACCTGGAACATATTGACCCATAACTATACTTTTCATAATGTCACCGCCTTTTTGATTTCTTCTAGTATCTCATCAGCGGTTTTCTTAAATACATCTAAAGTTAAATGATGAACTTGATTGATATGCTTTAATACTTTGATTGAATTTGGATAGTCCAAATATCTTTCAATCAAAGCATCGTTTCTAAATAATTCTTCAGGTGAACCATCATAAATTTTCTCACCCTCATTCATAACAATCGCTCTATTAAAATATTCATAAACTAAATCCATATCATGAGTAATAATAATAATCGTTTTATTGGTTTCTTTATGGATATTTAAAAAGAGTTCCATTAACACTTTTTTCCCTCGCGGATCTAATCCAGAGGTTGGTTCATCTAAAACAAGAATTTGTGGATCCATTGCTAGTATACCAGCAATAGATACGCGTTTCTTTTCTCCACCAGAAAGATTATATGGATTGCGATCAAAATAACTTTCATCTAATCCAACTAAACGAATTGCGTCCATAGCCAGTTGTTTAGCTTCTTCTTTATCCATATGGAAATTAAGAGGACCAAACATAACATCTTTTAAAACAGTTTCTTCAAATAACTGATATTCTGGAAACTGAAAAACTAATCCAACTTTTTGTCTAATACTATTATAAGAAATCTTTTTATTACGTTTATTGGTGATTGTTTTTCCAAATATTTCAACTTCACCAGATGTCGGAAATATTAAAGCGTTCATATGTTTTGCAAGGGTTGTTTTCCCTGAACCAGTATGTCCAACCAAAGCAATAAATTCTTGAGTATCTTTAATCTCTAAACTTATTTTATAGATTGCAGATGCACTTATATTAGAAAAAGAACTATATTGATGAGTTACTTCACTGAAACGTATGCCCATAATGTCTCCTTAATCTCATTGAATTTATCGCCATCAAGTGCATTGGCAACATCCAAAGCTATTGGTAATTCTAAGTGACTTTCAACGAACAAAGATTTATCCTTCATTAATTCATTGACTTGGTCATACGCAACAACTTCACCATCTTTGAGTATCATTAATTTATTTGCTAGTAAAGCTTCATTGATATCATGAGTAATCATGATAATGGTTAAACCTTCATCATGTAGTTGTTTAATGTAAGTCATTAATTCTTCTCTAGCAGATGGGTCTAACATAGAAGTCGCTTCATCAAAAATAATAATATCAGTTCTCATTGCTAAAATACCTGCAATGGCAACCCGTTGTTTTTGTCCCCCTGATAATTCTCCAGGTTCTTTATCTAAGAATTTCTTCATTTGTACTTTGTCCGCATAAAAATCAATGCGCCTTAACATTTCTTCTCGCTCTATACATAAATTTTCCATACCAAAAGCGATGTCATCTCTTACCGTGACACCAACAAATTGATTATCTGGATTTTGAAAAACAATACCTATTTTTTTTCTAACTTCATAAGCACTTTCTTCAGTTAATTCTTGTCCATCGATAAAGATTTGACCTGAACTTGGTTCAACCAATCCTACCATTGCTTTAGCAAACGTAGATTTACCAGAACCATTATGACCTAGAACAGCCACCCATTCACCTTTATCAATCGAAACATTTAAATTTTTAAGCACTTCTTGTTTTTTCGAATATGAAAAACTAAGATTCTTAACTTCTATATAGTTCATTTGCATCACCTGAAATATTATATCAAAATAAGTATAAAAATACTATTAGAGTCATTGCTAAAAGTTTAATATAATTCATTTTTTAAATCTCTTAATGCAACAATACCTAATAATTTTTCTGATTGTAAACCGTTCTCAGTCACTAACAATAACAATAAATGATGTTTTTGCTTGAAATCTTGAATAAATATATCATAGGCTTCATCAACAGACATATGTCTAGGGATAAATTTATAATAAGCCCTTGGTTTGTTATCTAGATTAATGACATCGTGTAATTCCTCTATCTTCATTTCTTTATCAATGATTCTATCAGATACTGTTAAATAATCAAAAATAGTTCTTTCGGTAAACATACCAACGAACTTATTATCTCTTAAAATGGGTATTGTATTATAGCCTTTTTCTTTAATAATCTCCATAACATCTCTTAGTCGATCATTATAAGTCTTTGTATGTAAATCCCTATATTTAGTCATTATCTGTTCAACTCTTTTTGGCTTAGTGATGCGTTCAACTAATTCTTCAAACTGATTCATAAAGAAATCACTAGGCACAATAATATCATTGTTATGAGCAATAATATTTCTAATTTCACCTGCTTTTTTTAATGTATCAAAGTTCTTCTCATTTTGCATAACAGGTTCTAGTTTATGATTTTTAATATAGAATATTTTTCTTGAAAAACTTGTATAAGATTGATTATTGTTAAAGTGTTTCACTCTTAAATATTCATCTAGTTGATTATACAGTTCTATAAATCTATCTTCTTTATTCATTTTTCAACCTCCAATTAAAGAGTAAAAAAGTATCGATTGCTCGATACTTTTATTTTATTATACTAACTCAATAATAGCCATTGGACTTGAATCGCCTAAGCGTGGTCCAGTTTTATAGATACGAGTGTATCCACCATTTCTATCTTTGTATTTAGGTCCAATTTCTTTAACCAATTTTACGATAGCATATTGATCATCTATTTTTAATTCTCTAACCGTTTTTTCAGCAATTCTTATTGAATTTAAGTCGCCTTTTTTTGCAAGAGTGATTAATTTTTCAACAGTTCTTCTGATTTCTTTAGCTTTTGTCAAAGTTGTTTCAATTCTCTCATGCATAATTAGTTGAGTAGCTAAATCACGAATTAGAGCCTTACGATTAGCGCTATTACGATTAAGTTTAGTGTATCCTCTACTTGCCATAATTTCCTCCTATCGATTAGTGTTTAGCTAAGCTTAAATTCAATTCTTCAAGCTTTTGCTTAACTTCTTTTAATGATTTTTTACCAAGATTTCTAACCTTCATCATATCTTCTTCAGTTTTTTCAATGAGTTCAGATAATGTATTAATACCTGCACGTTTCAAGCAATTGTATGAACGAACAGATAAATCAAGGTCTTCTATTGGTTTTTCTAAATTTCTATTGTTTTCTTCAACTTCACGTTCAACCATAAAGTCTTCGTCAGCTGCTTTTTCAGATAAATCAACAAATTCATTTAAGTGATCGATTAACATTTTTGATGCTAAACCAAGTGCATCTTTTGGTCCAATAGACTTATCAGTCCAAATTTCCATAGTTAATTTATCATAATCTGCTTTATCTTCAACTCTTGTTTTTTCAACATCATATTTTGCGCGTGTAATTGGTGTATAAATACTATCAATTGAGATATCATTCACATCATCTTTATATTTAGCATTTTCAACTGCACTCACATAACCGTTGCCTTTTCTAGCTTTCATCGTCATTCTTAGAACGCCTTTATTGACACGGCAGATAAAATGGTCTGGGTTTTTAACTTCGACTTCTTCATCAGCAATGATATCTGATGCATAAACGTCTCTAGGTCCCTCAACAGAAATGTCTAAACGTTTTTCAACATTAGAATCATCATTATCGATTGAAAGAATAACACCTTTTAAATTAAGAATGATTGTTGTTACATCTTCTACAACACCATCAATAGGTGTGAACTCATGTACAACGCCTGTAATGTTAACATTAACAATTGCTGCACCTGGTAAAGAAGATAATAAAACGCGTCTTAATGAATTACCTAGAGTAATACCATACCCTCTTTCAAGAGGTAAGATAGCAAACTTTCCGTAGTTTTCTACTAACTCAAGAATTTCGGTTTTAGGTTTTTCGAATTTTAAGCCCTTCATAATAGCCTCCTAACCGCGTGGTCGTTTTGGTGGACGACAACCGTTGTGAGGAACTGGTGTAACATCTTTAATTGCAGTAATCTCTAGTCCTGCTACTTGTAAGCTTCTAATTGCAGCCTCTCTACCTGGACCTGGCCCTTTAACTTCTACTTCAACTTTTAATACGCCATGATCCATAGCTGATTTAGCTGCGGCTTCTGAAGCTAAACCTGCTGCAAAAGGTGTAGACTTACGGCTACCCTTATAACCGATTGCACCAGATGAACTCCATGCTATTGCATTACCGCTTTTATCGGTAATGGTAATAATAGTATTGTTGAAAGTCGAATGAATATGTGCTATCCCTAACGGAATATTCTTTTTCACACGACGTTTTGTTTTAACATTTTTACGTGCCATTTTATTCAGTCTCCCTTCTTATTTTTTCTTATTAGCTACAGTTCTTCTTGGACCTTTACGTGTTCTAGCATTGTTACGAGTGTTTTGTCCACGTGTTGGTAATCCTCTACGATGTCTTAATCCACGGTAACAGCCAATTTCACTTAGACGTTTGATGTTTAACGCAACTTCACGTCTTAAGTCACCTTCTACTGTAAATTTTTCTACTTCTTGTCTGATTTTTACGATATCTGAGTCAGATAAGTCCTTTACTCTTGTGCTTTCGTCAATACCAGCGGCTGCTAAAATCTTTTCAGATCTAGTTCTACCAATACCATAAACATAAGTTAAAGCCACAACGACTCTTTTTTCTCTAGGAATATCTACTCCTGCTATTCTTGCCATAGTTTCCTCCTATTTCCCTTGTCTTTGTTTATGTTTTGGATTTTCACAAATCACATAAACTTTACCTTTTCGTTTTATAATTTTACACTTATCACAGATTTTTTTTACAGATGGTCTTACTTTCATACCACTACCTCCTTAAAATCTTTCCATTATTAATTTAATTATTTCATACGATACGTGATACGTCCACGTGTTAGGTCATAAGTTGACATTTCAACTTTCACTTTATCACCTGGTAAAATGCGTATGTAGTTCATGCGGATTTTACCAGAAACGTGGCCGATAATTCGGTGTTGATTCTCTAGCTCTATTACAAATTTTGCATTGGGTAAGACCTCAACAACAGTTCCTACCATTTCAATAACATCCTCTTTATTTGCCAAACCAATCACTCCTTAACATTTGGTTAATATTTCGTAACCAGTATCTGTAATCAATATCGAATGCTCAAAATGAGCCGATAATGATTTATCTCTAGTCACAGCTGTCCAACCGTCAGCCAATACTTT
>CAYWUZ010000020.1:0-17221 GCA_964461565.1 uncultured Candidatus Izemoplasmatales bacterium
CGTAATGCAAACATTAATACGATTGCAGTTATGGTATAACAGATACCTCTACCAAAATCTGTTAAATATAATACTTTGGCCTTATGTTTAAAACGATCTGTAAATGTGGCAGCTATGGGTGAAAAAATAAACATAATGACAGTCCATACAGCCACATAAATCGCTGTAGCTGAAGCTTGTCTTGTTAAATCTAACAAAAACAAACTGATACCAAATCCGTAAACACGACTTCCTATACCGCTGACTAAGTTCCCAAAGAACAATAGAATATAATTTCTATCTTTAATAAATTTTGATTTTAACATTATAACCCCTCCAAATATTATTAAATCAAATATTGATTATATTAATTAAATATCTAAATATAATTAATATTTCATCATTACAAGTTAATTATATCAAATAATATTATGTTGTCAACTATTTTTTTGATTTTTTTAATTTTTTAATTAATTTTTTTAATTAATATAGATATTTTAATAAAGTTTTTTAATATGTAGTTGAATTTAATAAAAAAGCAACCTGTTGTTTTCAGGTTGCTTTAGATATAAAGAAATTGACTAAATTCTACCGATTATAAATCAAACTTAATATAATCAAATAAAGATAAATCTTCTTTCTTGAGCTTTTCTTTTGTAAAGAATAAAAACTCTCCTTCAAAGATTCTGTTTTCTAAGTCAGGAACTGTCATTTTCTTTTCAGAAAACAACATCATATATTCTTTTTGTGTATCAAATAACATTTCATTATAACCACCATAAATAACCAATTGATGATCTCTTGAACTCTCTATAGATAACATTTTATCAATCTTAACTTCATTTGCTTGATCAGGTATTTTGTAGATTATAAATTTGTCAATAAATCTTATCTTGTCTCTATTTTTATCCGGATTTAAGGTATATCGTCTATGCATCAATTTATCAAGTAATAATGCACCACTTTTGTTAATTACATTTGTAAAAGTATGAATTAATGGTATTCCCGGCATTGTTAATATATAGTTCTCTGTCGAAACACCTTTGAAAATCGGATCACTTTGATAATGGGTCGTTACTTTTAGGCCATACCATTGATTGTCAAAGTTATCTTTGATTTCTACGCACTCTATTTCTCTATCCTCTTGTATGGCAAAAACATCCTGAATACCTGAAATTCTTTGAGTTAATCCCCCAATAAAACTAGCCCACCACGCTCTTTCTTTTGGTTGAGGGTAATTTGAATCAAGCCATTCATGCTGGTTAAAGATTAAAGAAAATACACTGTCTGAATGATTGATATCTGCTTTATATGATAATAGACCATTATCCACTGTATAAACGCCTTCTTTTTCACTCATGGATACTTTTCCATGAACTTTGAACAAATATCTATTTTCTTCGAATATTCTATCAGCAAGTTCAATTTCAAATTTTTGAAGTCCTTCTCCTACGAGAAATTTTTCTGACAAATCATATTTTATCTGGTTGTTAGTAATGCTTCCATTGACTTGTGCTTTTCTGTGGTTAAGCAATTGAGCTTCCACTTGACCCTTAATAAAAGGATTAAATCCATTAATATTCATTTCCATATAAGCAAAAATCATTTTATCATCTTTAGAATTAACAAACTTTTGGAAATCTTTCAAACTTGGATGTACGTATGAAACTATAAACGGCTCTGTTTTAAACGATTCATTATGTTTTAAGTTAATTGATTCAACATCAAAACTCATATGCCAACTAGATATTTTAAATTTAATATGCTTTGGCCACATAAATCCCTGTTTTAGTTTATCGTTATAAATCCAGTTTTCATCAACTTTCGAAGCATTGATATTACCAATATAGCCACCATACTCATCGATTTTTAATATTCTAGACTGATAAGGGATGTATGAATGACTCATACTTTTTACAATTGGGATTGAAAGAGATAATTCTTTTTCTTCTCCTTTGTTAACTAATTCATAAACAACCTCTAATAATCCATTCGTATTCTTTGTATGGATGTTTAAGTAGACGCCTTTAAAAGAACTACTTTCATAAGACAATGTTATCTGATGATCAGAAATAATTTGTATCTTTGGTTCTTTATTATTAAATTCAAGACTATAAGGCAAGCCAATATTAGGCGCCATAAAACCGATATTACTGACTTGATTATAAGTGTTCGAATAATGAATATTGTGACTGTCTTTTTGATAGGTCATCACTGAATTACCTGAAACAACTAATATTTGTTTGTCTAAATCACATACGAATTCCTCTTTGGTGCCTTTAAATATACTTTTTACTTCCTTTTTATAAAGCTTATCTCGGTAACGAACAAGAGCTTCTTCACAATAATAACCAAATTCATTAATCGTATAAGGTATGCATACTGATCTTTTTTCATTTTGTTTTAAGGTGATATTGATTTCCTTTTCAAAACTAATTTTTGTGCTTGGTAAATTTATCTTAAATATTTCATCTCTATCCAAATTATTTTCAAGATTTAAGTAAGCCTTATAGATTACATCTTTCGAATGAATCAATTCAGTTGTATTCAAGCTAATTTCAATAGGGTTTTTTGTTAGAATCCCACATTTTAGATTTGCTTTTTTACCATCGATAAGTAGATTTATGTCAACACATGAATGTGTTTTAGCAAAATCTTGAACACTTAAGTTTTCTCCAACATAAAAAGGAATTAGGATTTTTTCGGTATCTTTTACAGTATATGACTGTTTGAATTTCACATTTATATTCTTATTTTCTTTACCGTGAATGTCGATATCAATGTTTTTAGATGATTTGTTAACAACAGACAAGATTGCTTCATATTCTTGACTGTGAACGAGTTTGTGTTTAGGAACTGATAATCTAATTTCATAATCTGGATTATTAATATATACCAATCCTCTTCCAGTTTTTTCAAAACCTAAAGATAGATACGTCGATTGATTTTTAAAATCATAGTAATATATATCAAACCCATTCGTTTCTACCCCATCGAAGTCAAGATTTATATCTCTTTGACTGTCTTTATATAAATCAAGTTGTTTTGTATAAGTTTCTAATGCTTGTGTTTGATGTACATAAGGAATAAAGTTCATTAAGTGAACCGAATTATTACGTCTTTCCCAAAAGAAACCACATTTTTTATATAAAGGCATAGCCTTAATATTGCCACTCCAAGTATATAAATCAAATCTTTGCCATTTAGATTTTATTGCATCATCTAAAACTTTTAAAATTAACTTTTTCCCAATTTTCTTTCCATGATAATCAGGCCTGACATTAAGTATAGGAAGATAAGATGCGCCTTCGTCTTGTTTGTATTCAGAAAAACTGCACAAACCTATTACTTCATCTTTTTCTATGGCAAGATATGTTTTAATATTACCTGAATTCTTTTCAAAATCAATCACTTCTTCTTCAGTCTTATACTCATCATCATTTCCCCAACTCGAATTGCTTTTATTCCACATATCCGCAATACTAGCCGCATACTTTGGGTTATATTCTACTATTTTCATTTTTATTTCCTTTCAATATACCTATTTAGTAAAAAGAAGTAGGTAGTTTGTTTTTAAATTGTAATGATTTATTATTGTGATAAAGAGTCATCATTAATTTGTTTAAACAGTTGCTTTAATTCGCTTTGAGTTAATGGTCTATACTTTCCAAGAGGCACATCTAGGTGTATATGCATAATTCTAATTCTTTTTAAAGAAACAACATAATAATTAAAATAATCACACATACGTCTAATTTGTCTATTCAAACCTTCAGTTAAAATAATCTTGAAGGTTCTATCTCCTGTTTTAGTTACTTTACATGGTTTTGTTATAGTGTTTAGAATAGGGACTCCTTTTGACATGTTTTGAATAAATTCATTCGTTATCGTTTTATTTACGGTAACCAAATATTCTTTTTCATGGTTATTTTCAGACCTTAAAATCTTATTAACAATATCACCATCACTTGTCATAAGGATTAAGCCTTCACTATCCTTATCCAGCCTGCCAATATGAAAAATTCTTTTCTCATGGTTGATATAGTCTACAATGTTCCCCTTAATGTGGGTATCAGTTGTCGATGTGATACCTATGGGTTTATTAAAGGCTAAGTAAACAAAGTCTTTCTGATTAACAATTGTCTTTCCATCAACCGTAATAATATCTGAAGGCATGACTCTAGAACCTATTTCTGCTAATTGATTATTAATTTTTACGCGTTTTTGTTCTATGAGACGATCTGCTTCTCTTCTTGAACAAAAACCTGATTCACTTAAATATTTATTTATTCGAGTATCCATATATTTTGTATACTTACTTTCATTAGTTATTTTTGTAAGTATACGTATCCCTTCTATTCATTTTTTAAAAAAGATTAGATGTAGCCTTAACTAATTATATATAATATTATCTATTAACTCAATATCAAATCCGTTATATTTGCGATATTATCCATTTCTTATCTGGCTAAATCATAAAATAAAAATATCTATTGATACGATATTCAATAGATTTCAAAGAAAAAAAACAATCACAAATATGAAATCGTTTGTGATTGTTTTGTTATTTAATAAAGATTCTATTATTCAGGTAACTCTAAATAGTCATCAAACAAACCATCATAAACAAAAACACCATCATCTAATAATTTAATGACTTTGTTTGTTACACTTGATAATAAAGTTTGATCATGTGATGCCATCAATAATGATCCTTTGAAGTTTTGTAATCCTTGAGTAAGCGATTGAATCGCTTCTAAGTCCAAATGATTCGTTGGTTGATCAATCAATAATGTATTGGCTTGTGCCATCATTAATTTAGAAAGCATACATCTCATTTTCTCTCCACCACTAAGGAATTTAACTTGTTTTAATGGTTCGTCTCCAGAAAAAAGCATTCTTCCTAAAAAACCTCTGATATATGACTCTGCTGGGTCTTTCGAATATTGTCTAAGCCAATCAACTAAATTCAAATCATTATCTTTAAAATATAGGGTATTATCAGAAGGTAAATCAGCCATAAGAACTGTTTGGCCCCATTTAATGGTTCCACTATCTGGTTGAATATCTCCAGCCAAGACTTTAAGTAATAAAGTTCTAGCTAAATCATTTAATCCAGTAATAACGACTTTATCTCCACGTGTCACATTAAATGAAACGTTAGAAAATACTTTTTTGCCTTTATAACTAGCTGAAAGATCATTAACTTCTAATACTTCTTTTCCTAGTTGTCTTAACACTTCAAAACCAACATAAGGATAACGTCTACTAGAAGGCACAATTTCATCAAGATTGATTTTCTCTAATGATTTTTTTCTAGATGTTGCTTGAGATGATTTAGATGCATTCGCACTAAATCGAGCAATAAATGCTTGTAGTGATTTGATTTTTTCTTCTTTCTTCTTGTTTGAATCTAACATGAGTTGTTGAGCTAATTCTGAAGATTCTCTCCAAAAATCATAATTACCACTATATAACTTAACTTTTGTATAATCTATATCAACTGTATGTGTACATACTTTATTTAAGAAATGTCTATCATGTGATACTGTAATAACAGTTTGATCGTAGTCAAGTAAAAAATTCTCTAACCACTTAATTGCATGAAAATCTAAATGATTAGTAGGTTCATCTAATAACAAGATGTTAGGATTACCAAATAAAGCTTGTGCTAATAAAACTTTCACTTTATCTTTTCCTAATATTTCATGCATTTTTTTAGAAAAAAGATTCTTTGAAACACCTAATCCGCTTAATAAAATTTCCGCATCAAATTCGGCATTCCATCCATCGAGTTCAGAAAACTCAACTTCTAAATCGGCGAGATATATCCCATCTTCATTGGTAAAAGGAACTTTATTGTAAAGTTCTTCTTTTTCTTTAATAATTTCAAATAATCTTTTATGACCCATAATCACTGTTTCAATAACTGTATACTCATCATACTCAAAATGATCTTGTTTTAAAACAGCCATGCGGTTACCTTTTTCTATTGTTACGTAACCTTTTGTTGATTCCTTTTCTCCTGATAATATCTTAAGAAAAGTGGATTTACCTGCACCATTCGCTCCAATAATTCCATAACAATTTCCTTTGATAAACTGTATGTTAACATCCTCAAATACTTTTTTGTCAGGAAATATTAATTCAAGATTTGATACTGTAATCATATTACCAACTCCTCGCCTTGAATATAGTACCACAATCCGAGATAAAAACAAGTTAAATGTATCTGAAGGCCTATAATTTTTTCACTATAATTCATCTATTAATATTGCGTGATAAAGGGTTGAATCATTAATATAATGTATAATATATATGAAGACATATGTTTTAAGAGGTTATCAAATGAAGAAATTGTTATTGGAAGTGTATTCAGAACTCAAACTTGTTCTCTCTGGAAAGTCAATCGACATACTTTTACCCCCTATATTATTCTTATTACTCAATAATTTTTGGTCAATAACAGCCGCTATTATTGGGTCAACGATACTAGGTATTGTATTTTTGATTAAAAGGATTTATCAACACGATAATGTATTATATGCCATCGGTGGTTTAATCGGTATTTTAATAGCGAATATATCTATTTACTTAAGTAATAATTCATCAAACTACTTTTTAACAGATTTAGCTTCTACTTTAGGTTTGATTGTCATAACAATAATATCACTAATTATAAAGAAGCCTCTTGCCATATGGGTTTCTCATATTACAAGAGGTTGGGATATTGAATGGTTCTATAGAAAAGATGTTATGCCAGCTTATAAAGAAGTAACTATATTCTGGTTAATCTTTTTTATCTTAAGATTTTCAGTAGAACTATATTTATACTTAACTAGTACGCTTGAAGAATTGGTGTTTTTTAATGTCATCCTAGGTTTCCCAGTATTAATTGGTGTATTAACCATTAGTTATATCTATGGCATTACACGATTAAGGAGATTAAAAGGACCCGGTATTGATGAGTTTAGAAATAAAACATTACCTCCGTGGAAAGGCCAAACAAAAGGATTTTAGGTTTATTAATTGAATGTATTTAATAGAGGCAAGTCATATATGACTTGCCTCTATAGTTTTTATAATATTAAGTATCCAATTTAAAGTGATTTGCAAGCATCTCGATTTTAGTTTCAATATCTTCATCAATTTGTTTGCGTTCTATGACAAACAATCCACTGTTTTTATAAGTGTCGATAACCTCTTGACGATTTATATAAGCGATAGTTTCTTTATATCGTTTCAAATTGCCTATTGGATCATTTGATTGTTGAATCACCTTGAGTAAAAACTGCTTTTCAGGATCCTGACGTTCAAAAAAACATTCCATAGCAATCTCAGGTGTTGCGACCATATATGCAATATGGTCTTCATCCGCTAATTGAGTCAGTATATCATGAGAGATATTTGTTTCCGCAATCACTTTTTGGTCTTTTGATAATGATATTAATTCTAGTATTTCAAACGGTGTTGTTTCTAATGAAATACCATCCATCCATGCTTCGTAGTCCACTTTACTTCTTGTTACAAACTCTTCAAATCCACTCATCGTTTTAAAATAGTTCATATGTGGATGGGTTTCAGGTGTCGTTAATGCTAAATACTTATTAAAATTATGGTTTTCACCAACTAAAATCATATTATATCTTTCTGCTAGTAATTTACAAGCTGTTGACTTTCCAGCATAAGCAGTCCCGTTAATAAAATAGACATTTTTCAAATAGTGCTTAAGTATATTGTAATCAAAATCCATATTCTTTCTCCTAAAATCATCTGTATATCATTAATTATCATTTTCATATGTCATATAATAAACAATCGGATTATAGGGATATATAATCCTTTCATCTGAGTTTGTAGGATTAAACAAAACATCGATATAATCTAGGTAAGAAAATAAATCATACGTTTTTCCAGGACTCACTATTAACGCTTCTAAGTATTGATCTTGTATCGGATATGCAGAAGATAGACCTGTCATATAGTTTTCTAATTGATATCCATAATCGGTATTAACAAGAACACTTAGTGTTGTTAATCCTTCAATATATATTTCTTTGTTCAAGCTATCTTCATAAATATCATATGGATATGTTTTATCTTGATAAGTTGATTTTACTTCACGATTGACTAGCAACAATAAACCTTTGGTTAATTGATAATCATTTGTATACACAAGCGATAAATAAGTAGGTTGAGATATAATATATCTGGCCTGATGATCTATCACTGATGTATCAATAAATATTTCATTTGTATATAAACTATCAGTTGAGATACTAGCCCCAACCCTATTATTACTTATAAAACCATCACCAATAAATTGGACACCTGTATTACCATCTTTATCAATATACTCGTTCGTAATAGATACAAAATTATTATATGTTCCTTCTATAAACTCAACAATATACTTATTTTGTATTGGTGTAACTCCTGCAAAATCATAATGATCTGAGTATATAGAGTCAACTATTCCGTTCAATAATTTTTCATAACGATAATTATTTTGAGTCGAGGTAAATTCATTCTCAGCATAATCATTACTGATTTCACGTTTAATACTCACATACCCATAAAATTGATCGTTATTTGTATCGATTGTTGAATACTGAGTCCATAAAAGTTGATAATTTTTTATCCGATTAAGTTCATCGTATCTAACAGTTATATCAAAATCGATTTGCGATTCAATAAGTCCCCCATTAACACGTGTCCCATCAAGATAAAATGTATCATTAACGCCTGTGACTTGTTCAATACCATTAAGAACAATATAATCATCTCCAGAGTCAATGACTTCCAATACAGGGCAACTAAAGCGAAAATACGAATCATACAATAAATTACCATATTCATCATAATACTGACATGAACTAAGATCAGGTGTTTCATATCTTTCAATATAATTTAATTGTATATTTGATAGACCATAAAGCATTAATCCAAATATCAATAAAGTAAATATTTTAAGATATATTTGATGCGTATGCTTCATAAAAAATTCTTGTTTTAATGCCCTATGGTATATGAGTATGATGATTGATACCGCCAACAGTGAAAAAAACAAGAAATATGAAACATGTTTAATAATTAAGATAAGTTGGTTAAACCTTGGTTGAAATGATGTAATGATTGCTATAGACAATAAAAAAACAAGCATCATTACAATGTAATGCTTTCTACTTAATTTCATATTATATTTTCCTTTCTAAAATTTTGTTTGTTACTAAATTAAAGAAAGGATTATCAACACCTATAAACACAGTAATTTTTTTGGATATTTTTAGTTATTTGAATAACTTTTATTTTAATAATAAAATCATTTGCTTCATAAGTAATTTTTGGAATTGATAAGTTAAATGATATCTTGACTATACAGAAAATCGGTAAGCAATAAATCACTAAAATAAATAACAATAAAAGAATAAAAGTTACTAAAATTAAAAGCAAAAAAGGAAAAGCAGATACATGATGTTCGATGACATTAATATTGAATAAAGCATTTAACTGGAGTGAGAAAAAAACGATAAATATGATAGATAAAAATAAATAAATATTTAATTTATTATTTATGTTTTTCAAGATGATCACTCCAATCCTATTTTTCTATATTATATCATGTATTTATAGACCCAACAATCATAATTCTATATTCAATTAACAGAATTATTTATTGTTTTCAAAATTATATCTGTGATTATAGAAAAAATTAAAAGTTGCTTGTTAAGCAACCTTTATGTTAAATCTATCTAAGTTTTTTTTTTATTAAGCCTTTATTGCCCATCTCATTTTTGTAGATTTAGCTCTTGGATTGATAAAGCATTCTTCTTTGGTAGGTCTTGTAATTTCAGTAGAGATTTCTTGATAGATTCCCTCATTAAAGTATCTCTTAAAAGACTTCTTTACCAGTCTGTCTTCTCCGGAGTGAAAAGATAATATAACCACTCGACCACCAGAAGCTAACATGTCTGGCAGCTTTTCTAAAAAACTATAGATAGCTTCAAACTCATTATTCACATCAATTCTTAATGCTTGAAAAGTACGCTGACATGATTTCTTAATATCATGTTTTCTTGTAGATTTTGGTAGGAATTGAAGTGTATCATAGATTATTTTTTCCAGTTTTGATGTTGAATCAATAAAGATGCCCTTTTTCTTAGCTGAAGTAATTGCTTCAGCTATCTGTTCCGCATAAGGTTCATCAGCGTTTTCTACTAACATACTCTCTATTTCTACTTGGGTTAATTGCATTAATCGAAGTGATGCCGGAACCCCAATATTAGGATTCATTCTTAGATCTAATGGCCCATCCGTTTTAAATGAAAAACCTCTATCTGGGTTATCTATCTGCATTGAAGATACCCCTAAATCAGCTAATACAAAGTCAAACGCTTTTTCTTCTTCTTTTAACTTATCAATATCAGAGAAATTCATTATCTTTGTTGTTAAGATTTCTTTAGTAAATCCTTCCTCTTCTAATCTATTTGTTGTCTTTGGCAGTTCAATAGGATCAATGTCTATCGCGTAGATATGCCCTTTACCCTCTAAACACTTTAACATTTGAAGTGTGTGTCCACCATATCCAAATGTTGCATCTAAACCAATCTGTCCTGGTGTTATTTTGAGAACTTCTAAAATCTCTTGAACCATAATTGGAATATGCATTCCTGCAGGTGTACTACCTTTATCTATGACTTTTGATATTGTATCACTATATTTATCTGGATTTAATTCTTTATACTTTTCTTTAAAATTCTTTGGGTATTTTCCCTTATATCTAACTCTTCGTTTATGTGGTGTGCCTTGGTTTTCCATAAATGTATCCACCTTCAATTAATCTAATTATGTAACCAATGAATTGATTATATGATTTCTTTAACTCTACCTACAGTTCCATCTTCTAATTTCACTTTAATACCATGAGGATGGTTTTGAGAATTGGTTAATATGCGTTCAACAATACCTTCTGTTAAAATACCGTTTTGTTGGTTTTGCTTTTCAGCAACCATTACTTTCAAACCTATTTTAATATCTCTTCTATTATTACCGTTCATTTATGACCTTTCCGAATACTATTTATGACTTATGATTTATTTCTACTATCATAGAGTTTGCATGATAACATATGAGTCGACAAATAGTAACCATATTGACTTTTTTAAACATTATAAGTGAATAATGTTTTTATTCGCAGCTTTGATTAAACGATTCATAATCGCAGTGCCTAATTCTTGTTCTTTTATCGCTTCTATGTATATCTTCTTAATATTTTGTTCATCCATTGTACGTAATGCTAAAAATATATTTTTAGCTATTGTTTCTATATCACCTATAGAACCTAAATTAAAGGTATGATAATCCTTTAATAGCGAACACAGTTCATCAGTGCAAATAATACCAACTGATTTATCATTTAAACCTTCTAGATACGCTGTTATTTGCTTGTGTGTGCCTTCTAGTATGGTAACATCCCCTTTAGGCGCATAATGCTTATATTTCATTCCTGGAGCCTTTGGAATAGATTCATCTTCAATAAAAGTATCGGGTGCATTCACAACTTTATTAAGAGTTTTTTCAATCATCGTTTTTGTAATAGAACCTGGTCTTAAGATGATTGGTATATCTCCCGTCACATCTAAAACTGTTGATTCTAATCCGCCACTTGACATACCCCCGTCGATAATAATATCAACTTTGCCAAATAAATCTTTAAACACATGATTGAAGGTTGTCGATGATGGAGTTCCGCTAATATTAGCGCTTGGCGCACATACTGGTAAAGCAGATTTTAGGATTATATCTTGAGCAATTTTATTTCTAGGAAACCGAATTGCAACAGTATCTAATCCACCTGTAATTTCCATAGGTATTTTATCTGTTTTAGGAAGAACAAGGGTTAATGGGCCTGGCCAAAAAGCTTCCATAAGTTTTTTTGCATCTTGAGATATGTCTTTTGCATAAAGATAAACATCATCATGTTTTGCGATATGCACTATTAAAGGATTGTCTGAAGGTCTTCCTTTGACATCATATATTTTTTTGGATGCATTTTTATCTAAAGCATTTGCGCCAATACCATAGACAGTCTCTGTTGGAAATACAACAAGACCACCCGACTTAATAACTTCTGCGCTTTGACTTATGATTAACTCTAGATTATCTTCATAAAGTCGATATATCACTGTCTTCATCTTCATCAATCCTTTCATCACTATTATCTTATCACGATTTCACTATGTTTTATATGTTAACATTCATATATAGCACTAACATATTATAACAATATCGCTTCTTTTTCACTAGTTAAATCTATTAAACCATGATTAATTTTATTAATATAAGAAAATAATGAATTTTTATAGCCATGTATCATGCCGCTAAAAATTCATTAAATCTAATATAAAATAATCTTTAATTTATATTAAAACTTTTTATCATACTCAATAGCCTCTTCTAACCAAGATGATTCATCATAGATAGGATTAAGTATAAAGTTACCCTTAATATTATCTAAAGCCCCCTCAGATAACTCCAACGCCATAAAGGCATCGAAGTTCTTTCCCTCACTTGTTGAAATATGGTATATTTGAGCATTTTTGAATCCGAATTTAGGATAGTATTCAGGATGTCCATATAAAATTATGGCTGGATAGTTTAAATCTTTAGCTCTTTTAATCGCTTCTATCATCAACTGTTTTCCAATGCCACATCTTTGATACTTCACATCCACTGTCAAAGGCCCTAGACAAAGAACCTCTATCATAGATTCTTCATCTTTAACATAATTACTATTTGATAGCATAATATGACCTACGATAGAATCTTGATAAACTGCAACAAGATTTAGTTCCTTAACAACGATAGTTTCTCTAAGAAGATGAACTAAGTAATGTTCTGTCACTCCAATAAGATCTTTTTTTAGTTTATTAGAATTCCAAAAACTCTTCCGTGTCATTTGTTCTACTTGTAAATAATCAGCTGGTTGTTCTTGTCTTATTTCAATGTTCATATATATAATCTCCTATGAAAGTAAGCATAATCTTAAATATTTATGAATAAACTTTATTTATTAATTAACTCAATATTATATCCCTCTTCTTCACTTGGTTCTTGAAAATAACTCGTCACTTGCTTAAAAACTTCCATCGTATCAAATTGATTTCTTTCTGGTGAAGATAATCTACGTTTTTCTAAATGTTTTAAACATAAATCATCATCTGCCTTCAAATAAATTAACTTGTGTAAAGAAGAACTCTCAATAATAATGCTTTTAAACCATTCTCTTTGTTTTATAGTGTTTCCAGGAAAATCCATAACAACAGAAATTCCTAATCTCAACAATTGTGATACATGTTTTATTAGTATAGGTTTGATTTTTTTAGAATATTGTATGTAATCATTAAAATTATGTATTTCTCCAGGAAAAAGATTAGACAACCATTCATCTTCAGAAAATAGTACTGCTTTCTTTTCATTTGCTAATTCTATAGAATATGTTGTTTTACCTACACCCATTTTTCCACAGAAAAAATATAAAGTGCCTTTATTCTTCATTATTATACCCCCTCTATCAATTATCATTTATCACAGGTTCTTTAAAAGGATAAATGTAAGCTTCTGGCAAATCTTCTCCAGCAGCTGTTATATGGACGACATTATCTTTAACAAAAACACGGTAATTAATGTACTCACCCATTGAAAACCATATCTTTGAACTATGGTTCAAATTAACGACATCATCTTCAATAATAGGTGCATTAAAAACCCAGACAAACTCACTATCCAACTCAGCAGCAGGATTAAAATCTTGATTTAAATGTTCATATTGCCCCA
Source organism: uncultured Candidatus Izemoplasmatales bacterium (assembly GCA_964461565.1). Lineage (GTDB taxonomy): Bacteria > Bacillota_I > Bacilli_A > Izemoplasmatales > Hujiaoplasmataceae > Hujiaoplasma. The sequence continues at coordinate 13,816 of CAYWUZ010000020.1, forward strand.
TTGAAACATTAAACGTAAAACATCTATTTCCGGAACTTGAAGTTATTTGCGGACGAATATATGGATCATGCTTATATTGAAAGCCAAAATTAAAATTATCAAAATCAATCAATAATGGTTCATCTAAAACTAAATTTTGTAAGTAAGTTTTCATATCATCTGCCGTATACTCATAAGGATAATCTATCATAATCACTGCTTCTAAAATATCCTTTTCTTGATTGACTTGTTGCACATGAAAAATAAGACGATCGCCTTCATTTGTTTTGACATAGGATACAATAAGCCAAGCTAAATTACAAGGGTCCTTATAACGAACTGCATTGAGTTGTTTTTTCTTTGATGATGTTAAATATTTATATGAATGCTCAGTTTCATAATCAGGGTCAATGTTTGTCTGCGTGTAAACTTTTTCTACAACAACATCATACTTTGATTCAAGTGTTTTAATCATATCAACATCAAAAGGATCCGTTTCTAGCGTTAACATTTTACAAGACATTAAACTAAATGCCACCAAAAATAACATAAGAAATGAAAACAATTTTTTCATAAAAGCCTCCAACAGCCTATATAATAACATCACATGAGTCATTCAAATTTATAATGAACAAACTTCCACTTTAATATACTATATTTAATCACTCCTTACAATAGGACGTCAATAAGTTATTAAAAATAAGAGTAAGTTCTCGTTATAGAACTTACTCATAAATTCATATATTAAACTATTTTAGTAATAAACTCATCAACAATAGGTTATGATATATTCCCTCATAGAAAATCGTATCAGGTTCTATTCCATACTCTTTAAAGCCTTTTGATTCATATAATTGTTTAGCTTCGATATTCGTTTCTACAACTGATAAATTCAATCGATAAATGCCTTTATTAGTGACATCTTTTATGATTGTATTCATTAACTTAGATGCAAGACCTTGTTCTCTATATTCTGGTTTAATATACATGCTATTAAGCGTTGCGATATGTCTCATTTTCTTTCTCGGATTATATACGACAACACCAAGACCAATAATTTGATCACAATCAAATACACCATAACTATCTACAGTATCTTTTGATAAGCGACTTTTCCAAACAGAGTCATCAAACAAACTCTCTTCATCATAATCAGAACCAAAACTAGTTGGATGATTTTCTAATAGTTCTAAGCGAATAGTCTTATATGCTTGAAAATCATCTTCACTTAATAATCGAATAATTCCTTTCATAATTCAATTCCCCTTTGAAGTATATATCTTTATCTCTGTTAACCAATAATCATATAGTTATCATCAAAAATATGATGTCCATCTTCAACAAAACCAATGTAATATACTGTATCATCAGTTGTTACAACAAAAAATACTTGAGTTTCGAAATTTATATCAGAATTACTTTCTATAACAGAATCATAAGGTTCCACTGTTATTGATAATCCACCATAATCTTCAAAAAAATCAATTTCAGTTGTTTCATTTATATTTGCATCTATAGATCTCAAATCCTCATATATTTGTTTTAAATCAAATGTAAAAGGCAAATCTAATAAAAATGGATCATCAATTACCATTTTAGGTACAAACACCATTGAATATATTCCGCTTCTAATACCAATAATCACTCCTGCATTATTGTAAGATTTTCCAGTCAATTCTAACGCTGTTTCTGGATAAACTATTTTAAAAACTAAGACTTCACTAAAACCAAAGTCCTCTTTAGCTAAATCACCTAATTCATCATCGTTATATACTCGATAGACTAATGTACATCCACCAATGGATATGATAGTTGCAACGAATAATAAAACCAATATAACTTTTTTCATAATTTACCTCATTATCGTCATTATACCATATAATTTTTAGCATATTTTATATCATCTTATAATTTTCTTAAAAAAATGATTTAAGCAACATTATTTTAAACATAATTTAGTTTAATTGTATTTTGAAAGAAATTTTTAGAATAAATTATTTCCACCTTTTATTTTCCATTATTAGGAGTTAAGAATTCAAACTATTTTACTTACATAAAAAATGATATAATAATATTAACAACTACTAAAAAATGCATGCTTACATAGTTTAATTTTTATTGGAGGTAAGACATGGACATTTTTTTCCGAAATCAAGTGAACATATTTACGTTCCTTATTTTGTCATTTGTTTTGATCATTGCATGTCGTAAACTAGAGAAAAATGATTCCCTAAATAGAGCTTTTATTCGAACTGTTATTGGAGTGATGATAGGACTTGCATTTGAAAGCATAAGTGTTTTCGCAAACAGAAACTCCAGTTCATTTTCTATAATGGTAAACAATATTTCTTCTGTCATCATTTTCGCACTTGCGCCAATGATTTCATTTAGTTTTTTTATCTTTATTTTTCGTTTTATCTTACCTGAGAAAAAGTTTGATCATTCGCTTTGGACAATAATTTTATTACCGATTGCATTAAATATCATTTTAGCTATTCTTTCTCCATTCTATGGATTTTTCTTTTCTATAGGAAGTGATGGTATTTATGTTCGAGGTCCCTTATTTTTACTCTCTGCTTTTTCTACTTACCTATTTATGATTGCGGGAAATATTCTAATCTTATTCAATATGAAGCGTATCATTAGAATTGATTTTTGGTTAATCCTTGGGGTTGGAATTGTTCCGATTCTTGGCGGCATCATACAAAGTCTTTTCTATGGTGTTCTTGCGATGTGGAGTTCAGCTGGGGTTGCCTTATTCCTAGTCTATTTGTTCTTACAAGATAGAATGATTCATTTGGATTCTTTAACAGGTGCTTGGAATCGGGAATCTTTCTATTACACCTATACAAGGCGTATTCAGTTAAACCCTGAGAAACCTTTTGGAGCTATCTATTTTGATATTGATAATTTAAAAATGATTAATGATAATTATGGACATCTTGAAGGTGACAATGCTATTAAACTTGTTATGAAAATTGTTAGACAAGTTATCCCTCCTGGAGGGATTATCTGTCGTTTAGGTGGCGATGAGTTTATCGTATTAATCAACTCGAATTCTATTCAACAGCTCAATTCATTATTAAATGATATAAAAGATGTTTTCAACGAAACAAATGTTAAACAAGTAAAACCTTATCCATTACATTGTTCTTTTGGTTCAGCTATATACACATCAAAATATACGAGTTTAAATGCGTTTTTAAGTAAACTTGATCAATTGATGTATCTAGAGAAATTTTCAAAACGCGCGTCTTAATTCTATTTTCAATTTATTTAATAAAAGCCTAGTACTTACTCTTCAAAGAAGAATATGTACTAGGCTTTTATATTTATATGAAAAATACTAATTTATTCTATATGTTTTTTTCTACTCCTTACCATTAAAATTGTAAACATTACTATAAAATAAACTAAACACCCAAGT
>CAYWUZ010000020.1:17321-28694 GCA_964461565.1 uncultured Candidatus Izemoplasmatales bacterium
ACCCAAGTGATGGTAACATTAAAAACCCAAACAATGGAATGGCCATTGTAATGGCAGTCCCTGATCCTAATACAAGTTCTTCAGCGACTGGTGAATCTAAATTTCTATCTAAACCTTTTAATAGTGCTATACCGGTTGATGCGACCCCTGTAAGCATTCCAAATATACCAACAAAATACTCGTCTTTAAAATCATGGTATATTTTTTTAGTAAGATAGCGAATATAGAATAATGTTGCGAATCCACCAACTGCAGTGACTATCATTAATAGCCAGCCAAACTCTGTCAAAAAGTCAATAGTAATTTATTATTACTGAATAATTACCAAATACTGACCATTTTGTCTAAAGGTAAAAACATTTTATCATCTTTAGATATTTCATAAAATTCTTGGAATTCTGGTAGATTACTTAACTGCATATTCGCTCTTAAAATAGATGGACCATGAACATCAACCTTCAATAATAATTGACTGTATTCAACAGATGCCTTAATACGCCAAACACGAGCCCAATTCGCAAAGAATTCTTCTAAGTTATGTTGATCATTCTTTTTACTTGCTTCAAATGCACATCTTAATCCGCCACTATCCGCAATATTTTCTGAAACTGTTAATTCTCCATTACATTCACCAAATCCAGTATCAACACCTTCGAATAGTGAAATCATATCTTTCGCTTTTTTATTGAACGCTTCTAAGTCAGCTTCAGTCCACCAATTATTAAGAGAACCCGTTTCATCAAACTTAGCACCGTTATTATCAAAAGCATGTGATATTTCATGTGCCATGACAGCTCCGATTCCTCCATAATTTTCTGAAGGACTTTGTTTTAAACTATAATATGGTTCTTGTAATATAGCAGCTGGGAATACGATTTGATTATTAGTTGGACTATAATAAGCATTCACCATACTTGCTGGCATACCCCAAATATTTCTATTAGGTTCTTTATTATACTTATCAAAATTATGATCATTCATAATTTTAGACATGGCTAATCTTTCTTGAATTAAATCAGATCCTTGTTCATAACTTTTTATTTCAAACTCATCAAAATAAGGTGGTAGTTCATCTGGATACCCTACATGAACAGAAAGTTTTGAAAGTTTCTTAATTGCTTTTTCTTTTGTTTCATCATTCAACCAAGTATTATTAGAAATACGTTCTTGATAAACACCAATCATTTCAAGAACCATTATTCTAACATCTTCCTTGGCAACTGGTCCAAAATAGGTTTCACCATAATGTAAACCAACAACTTGTCCAAAACGATTATATGCTTGATAGAATGCAAATTTTTCTCTATTTTGTGGTTCTTTAGTTCCTGATAATGCACGTCTAAATGCACCACCTGCTATTCTAATATCATCTGTTAAATCTGATGAAAACTTTATAGCGTTTGAAACAATCATCCATGATTTAATCATTTCAAAATTTGCATCATTAATGATTTTATCAAATTCATTTATAAAATCTAAATTGGTAATAATCAATTGATCAACATCTTGTTTGACTAAACTTTCAGCATTACCCATTAAATCAAAGTTATTCGTTAACTTTACAACTTCTTCTTTACTTAATGGATTATAAAGCTTAACGTAATCCGCTTTTTCAACACTTGATTTAGTCACAGGAACTAAAAGTTCATCAAAGGCTAATGCTTCTTTCATTAATTTATCTATTTCTGTTTCAGACAACCCATATAAAGCTAACAATTGTTTAGTGGTCATTGTAAAAAGACCAATTAACTGTGATTTTTTAGCCTCATCTTTATAGTAACTCGTGTCTGGTAAAAACAAATCAGCAGCACCAAAATATAAAATTTGGTTATTACTATTCATAAAATCTTGCATGACCATAAACCCAAATGGCATTTCAATTGATTCTAAAGTTAAATCCTTGAATGCTTTTTCTAAATCTTTTAAATTATTCAGTTGGTTAATTTTATTTGAAATCATTTCAAACGGTTTTGTTCCTAGTTCATTTCTTTTATCAAAATCTTTTGTCATTTGATATAGTTTAATGTATTTCTTTAAATTGTCACTTAATTTTGTTTGATCTTTTTCCCATTTAGATGTTAAATCCATTAATGTTTTTTCAATCTCTAAATGTAATTCTAAAAACGCTGAAACTGCTGGTTGGTCACCTGGTATTTTAGCTATGTCTAACCATTCACCATTCACTGCTTCATAAAAATTACTTTTAATTAATTCTTTTTTCATACCATCACCTCTTCTTTTTATTTTAACATCATATAAACATTTTAATATTAGTTTTGCAAAATATTCTTCTTTGACTATTAATAAAAACTATTTAAACTATATTAATTGTTAAAAAATCATCCTTTTATAAAAATTACTAGTGAACCTCAGTTCTATATTTATCATAATTTGTGATTGGAACAAATCCTAAAATAAATATAAAGACTAACATACCAAATCGATAATGACTATAAAAAGGAAGGACCATATCAATATCGTTTTCAATAATTTGATATACCTTAATATTTAACATATCATTATCTGATTCGAGTTGTAAATAAGATATATATCCATTATGATTGTCAATGTCAGTCACAACCGCAGTACTATCATTAAAACCAATAAAAGGTTTATCTTTAACTGTTGATACTCTTGAATCAATCTCTTCGTCTTTGAATAAATGTAATAAATCCTCAGTATAAATAGCTGTGTCTGAATCATTATAATCTAAATTTTGGATCATTAATATTTGAGATTGATAATTATATGTCACATCTCCATATTCAAAGGGATAAATAAATTCATTACAATCTACCTCATCATCACAATATGTTTTATATCTTTCTTCATTGGTCTCTTCATTCATCAAATTAACAGAAATACCATCTACATTTTCTTTGATGATTCCTGAATAAATCATTCGTTCTTCAAGCAGATTATAAATCATTAACGTATCATGCAAGTAAATAAATATATAGTCTTCATTCTGATTAATATAAGCACTATTACTCATACGCATTTCAACATCTAAATCAATCAACTTGTTTGCCTCATATCGATTTACCAACTCGTTAGAACCATTTGGTTTTCCAAAATATGATTGACTATTATCTAAGTTAATACTTTGATTCACTACGACTTTTGGAAAATTAAAAAATACGATGATTAAGAATATAACGAATGCTCCTACATATACATACCATGAACTAAAGCTCACATACATTGACAGGCTAAAACTAATTTTATCCCAAATAATTGCGGTCCATTTTTTTAAAAAATGTGCTAAAAAATTAAAGGCAATAACAACTAAAAGTGAATATATTAGTTGAAGATAAAACGGCTCAAAACGAAAGACTGATAACATGATATAAAACAATAATATCGTTGATGAAAATAATACAATGATATTCTTAAATGTTTCTACTTGCAAATCTATTTCTGGTTGATCTTCATTAATATTATTTTCAGTATAAGCTATAATAAAAAATCCAACAAGAAAGAGAACAATTTGCATTACGACATTATCAATGAAACCTTCTAATAAAAATGCCACAATAATTAAATATGATCCTAACCCTTCTAAAAGAGAAACAATAAAAATGTTTCCAGTTCGATCATAAAGTTTGTTGGAATTTAAAAAATAGGATGCTAAGATTAAAACCGGTAAGGGTAAAACAAGAAATAAATAAAACATATCATATCCTTTCATAAAAAATTATATTAATTATTTATCGTTATTTTAACATAATGCTCAATAAAAAAATAGTTGATATTCATATTTACTCATTAAGTATATTTTATTATCAAGATATATTCCATATCATATTGACAAAAACACACACATTGATATATTCTTAATTTATCTGAGAATTATTTAAATAGAGAAGCGAGGTAATCTAATGAAGAAAACAGTATTCATACTTTTTATTGCTTTATTTGTTTCATTAATGGGATGTAATTCTACTCGGGCCAACACCGATACAACCTTGAGCGGTTCATATGAGACTTTTATAATGCAATCAGAATCCATGAGTCCTACCATTATGAATGGAGCGACGCTTAAGTTTGAAAGAACTAATGATATAAGTGATTATGAAGTCGGAGATTATGTCATTGTAAGCACTCAAAATGAATTAATGCCTAATGAGACTTTAAATGTCGTTATGATAATTATAAGCATGCAAATTGATTCAATTGATGGTGTCGATCAATACTTATTTGATGTAGGAACACTGAATTCTCCTGAAACAGAGACTGTAGAGTTTGATGATTTAATCGGAATTATTGTAGAAATTGATAATCCTTAATAATCAATTTTTTTTCAAATAAATAAATCCACTTCAGAGATATGAAGTGGATTTATTTTTATTATGCACTGTTTTCTATTGCTTTATATTTCCGTTCTGAACGCTCTCGTATCATAAATGATAAACCTCCAAAAAGTCTAAATACACTCGTTATAATCAATGCAAATATAATTCCTCTAGATTCAAAAAAGTAGTGTCCGACTAAAGGTGATATAACCAATGTCATATTTGTTAAGACATTGTAGTACCCGACATAGATCACTCTATTTTTTTCTGGAATTACTTCTAACATATCAGCAAATAAAACTGTGATGGTTCCTGCAGTAAATAATCCTGATAATGAAGAAAATATAGCGAGTACGAACAAAGTTTTTGACATAACATACAGTATTGGTGTTATCGCCATACCAAAGGTACATATATACGCAATTTTCTCGTTACCATATTTTTCAATTAATCTAGGCCAGATACGAAGTGAAAAAAGCATTACGATTGCGGATCCCACACTAATGATTGATATCCAAAATTCATCAGCACCTAATGTTTTTATAGTGTATATAGAAAACAAAGGCCAACCCATTTGCCACCCAAAATGGAAGATTGTCGAACTTAAAACAAACTTAGTATACCTTTTATTTTTAAATACTTTCTTTAAACTTCCTTTAAATTTAATATTTTCAATTGTTTTGATAGGAGTGTAATTTAACTTTTTAAAAACAAGGTAAGCCATGACTCCAGAAATAAATGCCATGATATAAAAGATGCGATAAATCATGATAAACTCACTATTATCATCCGCAAAAAATCTAAATATAAGTCCAGAAGAAATGGTGACAGTGGTTGTAAAAATAATCGTATATATGCTTCTTTTCGATAATACTCTAGCTCTTTTTACTGGAAAAATTTCACCAGTTATATTTTGATAACTAATATTGAAGAAAGATATTGGTATCATCAACAATGTTAAAATAACAATAAATGAAATGACTTGATAGTCACTTGGTAACATCGGAATAAAGAATAAGGAAAAGATAGTCAATGCCATGACGAGAACTATATTAGCAGTGACTTTTTGTTTGTCTATTATTTTATTGATGATGAATGCAGCTGGTAGAGCAGTAAAAACCATTATTAATCCTTTTGTAGAATTAATTAATGAAAAATGAAATTCATTCCCACCGATTCTTTCTAAAAACTTCATCGCATATGGATTATAAAAAACATTCATTAATTCAAACAAAACTCCAAAAGTAATAAAGATTCTTAGATTATAATTAAATTTTTCATTCATAAAAAGATCACCATTATCCTTGAAAACTATTGTAAAGTAGCGATATTTTTTTATCAATTTTCAAATTCATCACTTATACAAATAGATTATATCTCTATAAGCACAAACAAGCAATCAAACTTTGTCATTTATAATAAAGTTCTTTAAATTAATTTAGTTTAAACCCTTATAAATACTAGGCTAGTAGTCATTTTATATAAATGATATTTAAAGTCAATGTATTATATCAAAGTAGTTTTGAATAAATGTGTCTATATATATAAAAACAATTTTCAAAACAAAAAATACATGAACAAAAAAAACATTTGCTTTGATATTCAAAGTAAATTGACATTCTTAATAAAAAGGTGTACACTTAATACAGCATTTTAAAAAAAAAGAGGAGAGTAAAAATGAAACTTAAGTATCACTTATTAATTGCATTAGTTGTTATTTTTGTATCACTATTTATTACATCAGTTGTCTCTACTACCGAAGTGACTGCATTGGGTGTAGACAAAGAATCAACGACCACTGTATGGGGTTTGATGTGGGAAAACCTATTTACTGACAACCCAACTGAGGAAACAGTTGAATCATTGGTTGGTTTAGGATTACCTGAATCAGTTGCTTTAGACTTAGTTGAAGAAAACGGTACTGGAACCTCAGCACTATCAGGTTTATTGGGATTGATTCCAATTCTAGGATTAATTGCTGGTATTACCGGACTTGTCTTCTTAGCTTTAAAGAAAAAAATGATCAGACCATTACTTTATGCAGCATTCGCTGTTGTATTTGTAAGTGTATGGATGATTTGGTTCACGGCACCTTCTAAATTAGATGGTATAGAATCAATGTATAATTCTCTTAACGCACTCAATCCAGCATTCCCTGCAACGATGGGTACAATGATGGTTGAAGGCACTCAACTTACAATGGGATTAGGATTGTTCGTTTCTAGTTTAGGTGCATTATATGGTATTACAGCGCTTGTTTTAAATCAATATAAAAAAATCGCTGAATAATCATCAAAATTTAAATCAATAACTATATAAAGAGCATTTTCCAAAAATAGGGAAAATGCTTTTTTTTTATTGAATATATAAGATTAAACATTTACCTCTTTCACTACTGTCATCCCATCATACAAAACTACTTCAGCAGTCCATATCCCATCATCGTTTTTAACAATCCAAGGTCTTTGTATCCAAGAGGTCTCACGATATAAAAAATATGGTTCATCATAACTTCTATAAATAAACTCTCTATTTCTATAGAAATTCACATAATTTATTTTTTCAGGATATTCAGCTGCAAGGCGTATCCATCGTTTTCCTTGCCATATGGTATTCGATTCGAGTCCCTGTAAATAGAACTGATCTTCTAAGGGTAATGCTTCAATATGTATTCCTAAAACCCTTGCCATTCTGCGTGCGAAAAAGAAATCTTGTCCTTTTGTAATACCCCAATCACATGGTGGTTCTTGTTTAGTGAAATTATCATAATGTCCCCACGAAGTATGGGTTAGATGTGCGATGTCTAATCTAGATATACACGGTGAATCCTCATTACATAATATTGGCTTATTAGGAGCCATCTTTTGTACCTGCAATATATAATCATAATATTCTTTGCCTGTAAGACCATTTCCGTGAATAAGAACAACATCACTAGCATCTACGACTTCTTTATCTGCTAGGCCCCCGCCTCCACTACTTCCAACAAGCATACCACCTGATTCTTCTCTTACAAGTTCAATCAACCTTTTCATGTTTTTAGGATTCTTAATAATGGTTAAATCGTTCCACATCTCAATATTATATTCATTGGCCACATCAATAATGATATTAGTGTAGTTTCCCTTCTTGAGAAAAGCAGCTGCACACTTTAAAGCAGACACTAGGGAATCCTCACTCTTAAATCGTAAGGCTTGTGCCCAATAAAGAAAGTTAATGATTATAACCATTCCCAATGAGTCTGCAGCTCGAATAATTTTATCTAACCTATTTGCATAAGCTTCATCAAAACTGAGACCATCAGAACCAAAAGGATTATTATCAATCGTTTGAACATCGATAGTGAATACAGGCATACCACCTTGAATTCCAACTGTTATAGCGCGCAAACCGTATTCATACCACTCAGGTAATGCGGCGATAAATTCATCAGTATTTGAATCTGCATCAAATAATTTGTTAAATCTATTAAATCTTTTTCTTTCTGTTTTATCATCAAAAATACCTTGAATAAATCGTGCATTCATTAATAGGCCTTTTGATCTAGGACATCCTTCTATTTCATCATAGACAGGCTTACCATTAATATAAAAATCATTCCCCTTAATGCTAAGTTTAGTTTTTCCTAATACAACCATACCCCTTCTCTTTCAGAATTAATCTATTAGACTAAATACAATCTTTGAAGCTTTTGTATTAACTATATTGATATTAAAAATTCAGATAAATTTTAACTTTTATTTTATAAAAATCTTTTATATGTGAATTATTCTAGCACCTAATGCCTTTGCATCTTCAATATCATGCGTTACAAGAATCGTAGTGATATTAAATGTCTTTAATATTTCTCTAATATCAGTTCTAATTTTAGATTTAAGTTCTTGGTCTAAACCTGTAAAGGGTTCATCAAGTAAGAGGACTTTTGGTTTAGTAACAAGACTTCTAGCAATGGCAACGCGTTGTTTTTGTCCACCACTAATTTCATGAGGATACCTACCTAACAACTCAAAAATATTGACTTTTTTACTAACCTCTTCGACAAGTTGTTTTCTTTCTATACTGCTCTTATTAAATAATCCATATTGAATATTTTTACCAACAGTTAAATGGGGAAATAGAGCGTGATTTTGAAAAACATAACCTACTTGTCTTTTATTTGTAGGAACATCGTTGATACATATATCATTAATATAAATTTTTCCATTATTTACTTTTTCTAATCCAGCAATCAAACGAAGTATAGTGGATTTTCCTAATCCACTTTTACCTTGGATTGCGACTATTTCGCCTTTTTCAACTGTTAGATTAAAATCTTTTAATACAGGCGTTTGTTTATCATATTCAAAAGTAACATTATCTAATTTTATCATTTTTCTTTACCTTTCTCCACTTAAAACGTATTTTCCATTTTAAGCCTTCTTCTAAGTAAATAATCAAAAAAGTACATAATATAATAATAATCAATGATGGGAATGCCGCGATGTTGATCATTTCATTTCCAGCATACCGATATACTTCAGTAGACAAAGTTTTAAAGTTAAAAGGCCGCAAACTGTAAACAATAGTCAGTTCTTTAATCATGTCAATAAATAGAATAATCGATACAGCGATAATACTTTTTCTTAATATAGGTATGGTCACCCGAATCAGGGTTACTAGTTTATTTTCTCCCAAGGACTCAGAAGCTTCTAAAACATTAAAACTAATTTTATGATAAGCAGAAAGTAAATTGGTGTATGCAATTGAGAAGAATTTTATAAAAAAGCCAATAATCAGAATAGCGATTGAGGATGTAATCAACATCCTATCTAAACCAGCACCATCAAATAATCGATAGAGCCATTGGTCAATCCTTATATAAAACATATATAAGCCTAGTGCTAAAACCATTGATGGAATCATATAACCAATCACCAATACACTTGATAATAATGTCTTCTTATATCCCTTTATATAAATCGTTGCCGTTGTTAATAATAAGGCAAAGAAGACAATCAATATAATTGAAATAAAGGTAATCAAAATTGAGTTAGATGTTATCTTTATTATATCCAACTGACCAATCTGATCAAGGTTATTTAATACTGATAGTATCATTTGCCCAATAGGTAGTAGGTTTGAAAGCCCAATAAGTAACAAAAACAATGAATAAACGATGAATCCTTCCCATACTGAAAGTTTTTTTCTTTTAATAGGTTTATGATGAATTTCAGAATTTGAATATCTCTTTTTACCACGTGATATCTTCTCTGTTAGTATTAGGACAAACAAAATAAACACTATATATACTGAAAACTTAACTGCAGAAACATAATCTCCACTTGCAAACCAAGAAAGATTAACATAGCGCGATAAGGTTAATACACCATAATACTCAACAACTGCAAAATCTGATAAAGTTTCAAAAATAACAAAAGCAACGGACCCTATGATGACAGGTCTTGAAATTGGTAAAACAACTTTAAAGAAGGTACGAAAAGAACTTTCTCCTAAGGTTTTTGAAGCTTCTATATATTGTGTCATATTTTTACTTAAATAAGACTTACTTGCAATATATACATATGGATATAGAAATATAGCGTAAATAAACACAGAACCTCTCATCAAGAAATCTGATCTAATGATATTTTCTAATAGAGGAAAATAGTGAAAGATATTGGTATAAGTGTATGCCGCAACATAGACGGGTATGGCTAGTGGAATAATCAACAAAACATTGATAAATCTTCGAAATTTAATTTGATAAAAAGTCATCACATAAGCCGATAAAAACCCAATAAAAGATGCCAAAAATCCAACTTTTAAAATTAATTCTAAAGTTGTTAATACCGACTTCCATACTGCATTACTTTCAATAAGTGTTTGATAATACAAACTCGCTGGTTTAAAAAAATGATATCCAATTTGAGTCATCGGCAACAAAATAAAAAGAGGTACAATCGTTACTAACAATATAAACAAAATTTTATCATTGATTTTTCTGAAAATATTAAGAATCATATTGAACCTCCTAATTTATAAAATCAAAAGAGAGTTTCCTCTCTTTCTTTTAGTTATTTAAATGATCAGGGTTATCCCAAGAATAACTTGTCATAATGATAACCGCTTGCTCATTATGTGTTCCCAATACTGAAAGATTTATATTTTGTTCTTTTAATTCTACAATATTTTGATTATCCATCCAACTTTGCAATAATGGACTTAGACTTGCTAATTCATTCACAGGGAATTCATAATTGTCTGCCGAGAATTGTTCCTGTGCATTTTTTCCAGATAGGAATTCAATTAACTCTTGTGCATTTTCAGCATTTCTTGCATTCTTAATGATACCTGCACCACTCACATTCACATGAACGCCTGAATCCGATTCACCTTGATTTGGGAAGAAAATGCCAACAGTATCTGATACTCCATAATATTGTGAATTGGTATCTGTCTCATCCACCAAATTACCATAATAATATGAATTTGCAATAGCGATCTTAGCTTCCCCATTAGCGACCGCAAGAGCTTGTCCGCGATCATTCCCATCCGGTATTCTTGCCATATTCGCAACAAGATCTTCAACCCAATCTCTCGTTCCTTCTAATCCTTTTACTTCAATAAACGATGCGATTAACGATTGATTGTAAATATTAGATGAAGCTCTTACAACAATTTCACCAGGAAATCTAGTTGTTACATTTTCGTAAGTAAGTCCAGTCGGATCTATTGTTTTATCATATAAGAACACTCTTGCTCTTTTGGTTAAACCAAACCACATATTATCAACATCTTGATATTTATCAGGAACATTATTTTCTAGTACTTCACTTGTGATTGCTTGTAAAATACCTTCTTCTTTAGCTAAAGCTAAATAACCTGCATCAGCAGAAAAAAATACATCTGCTTGTGGAATGTCACCTTCTGCTTTAATTTTCTCGATTAAGGCTGGTGCTTGATCGTTAACAATGTTGACGATAATACCTGTTTCTTCAGTGAATTGGTCGAATAGAGCATCATCACTGTCATAATGTCTAGTTGTATATATATTTACAACTTGTTCTGAATTATTGCTGCATGCCATAAAGGAAATAGT
>CAYWUZ010000021.1:0-28684 GCA_964461565.1 uncultured Candidatus Izemoplasmatales bacterium
ACCCGCAGGCGATTCGAACGCCTGACCCTTTGATTAAAAGTCAAATGCTCTACCAGCTGAGCTAGCGGGTCTTAAAAAAATGGCTGGGCTAGGTAGATTTGAACTACCGATCTCGGAGTCAAAGTCCGATGCCTTAACCACTTGGCCATAGCCCAATTTTTTTATGCTTTTGGGGCGACTGATGGGAATCGAACCCACGAATGTCGGAGCCACAATCCGATGCGTTAACCACTTCGCCACAACCGCCATCTTAGTTTTTACGCACATATTAGTTTACTAAATGAAATGTTATTTGTCAAGAAATATCTTTCTTTATTAGTAAATAATCTTGCCTTTATTTAGAAATATTATACCTGTATTTTTTATCTTTCTAATTTATATCTGTTTTGCCAAAAATCCTTATCTTTATCAGTGATTTCTCTAATAACTTTACAAGGGTTACCAGCAGCGATGACATTCCTAGGAATATCTTTAGTAACAACAGAGCCAGAACCAATAATAGAGCCTTCTCCAATGGTCACGCCACCATTAATAACAACATGTCCACCAATCCATACATGGTCTTCTATCGTAATTGATTGACCATATTCAACCCATGAATTTCTAATGTCTTTATCTATAGGGTGATTAACTGGGTAAATCCCCACATTAGGTCCTAGTAAAACATATGAACCAATATTAATTGGAACAACATCTAAAATCACACAGTTATAATTTGCATAGAAGTAATCTCCAACATGAATATTCTTACCATAATCACATCTAAAAGGTGGTTCAATATATGTGTTTTTACCCATTGAACCTAAGATAGATTCTAACATATCAGTCCTTAATTCTAGTTCTTCCTCAGTTGTCTGATTAAAAAGGCGAACCTTACGCTTCGCCTCAATGAAATCTTTCTTTATGTCTGGATCACTTGGACTATAAAGTAACCCCTTTATCATTTTTTCTTTTTCAGTCATTATTAATAACCAATTAAGGCTATACCAAATCCTTTATTTCCTAAATGAACATAGAAGACAGGACTAACATAATCAGTCATAAATATATGGATATTCGGATATTTTTCTTCCACAATAGACTTGATACTTTCAGCCCATTTTTCATTATTTAAATGAATAATATCAATATATACATGTTCAAACTTTTCAGCATACTCATCTACTTTAGCCATAAAGAACTCTTGACAAGCAATGTTTGTTCTTTCTTTTCTTACCATTTTAAGTTTACCCTCAACCATTTCAACGATTGGTTTAATTCTTAAAACAGTCCCTATTAATGCTTGAACTCTATTGAGTCTTCCACCTTTAAATAAATGTTTAAGATTTGATAAAGTAAAGGATACATAACCATGTTCAAATACTTGATAGTATCTTTTGACTAGTTTATCAAAAGTGATTCCTGCTTGAATGTCTTTAGCTAAAACTCTTAATCCATTCGCAACTCCAAAAGATGCGACTTGTGGAGAATGAACTGAAACTTCCAAATCTCCTTCTAACATTGATTTAGCAAGTAAAGCTGATTGAAAGGTCCCTGATAATTTATCAGATAAAACAACAATCAAGACATGCGTATATCCCTCGTTAGAGAACTCAGCAAACTTATCTAAAAAATCTGTAGGAGCCGGTTGAGAAGTTAACAACTTATGGTTTCCTTCTATAAAAGCTTCCATTTGTTCTTTCGATAAGTCTTTTTCTAAATATTCAGTGTCGTCAATATCAACTCTTAAGTTAACAGTTTTGATAAAATCATATAAGTGTAAATCTGCGCTTGTATGAGACGTACTATCGATCAATAATCCTATTTTTTCCATCATTATATACCACCTTATAATTACTATATCTCTCGTAATACTTTAGCATGGTTTATTTCATTAGTCAAGTAGTTACCAAGCCAATATGAACTAAGTTTAAATTATCAAATCACACCATTAACAAAAATATTTCATCAAAACAATATCCTATAATTTACTCTTTTTTTCCCCATGGAAAAATCATCGGAGTTTGTTTTTTATAGTCATCCCATCCATCGTATTTAGCCATATGTTTTTCTAATATCGGCGTTGATACTTTAATCATAACTAAACTCATAAGCAATGGAGAAACAACTAATAAACCATAATAAACCAAACTTACATCACTAGAAATAAACAAAGTTACACCAGTTAAATAAAGTCCAATCCAAATCATAATTTCCCCAAAATAATTAGGGTGTCTTGTTACTGACCATAAACCTGTATTCATTAATTTTTTTGTGCCTTTTTGAATATGTCTTCTCAATTGTTCATCACCTACAACTTCAAAGAATAATCCAACAAATGCTATTATTAATCCAATCAATACAAGCCATTGAAGGCCATTTGAAGCATCAAATTGGTTATACTTAATAACAGTATAACTCGCAGATCCTACAACAAAGTTTATAATACCTTGTATCATGAAAACTCTAAAGAAGGCGATAATCACTACTTTGTTGCCCCACTCTTTTCTCCACTGAGCATATCTAAAATCTTCAGGTTTTCCCCAGTTTCTTTTAATGAGTCTAGCTGATAAACGAATACCCCACAAAGCAATAAATGCAACAATCATATAAGATAAGACCGTTGGACTTTCTGTTACTAAAAGTGTTGCGACACTACCAATAACAAATCCTAATCCCCACCCCATATCGACGATAGAGTTATCCTTAATCACTTGAGCAACAATGTAAAACACAGTAAAGTAACCCAAAACAACTAAGAAAGGTATGAATAACCCATCTGTATTAAAATATTGAAAACCAATCGTCGCAACCGCTAATGTGATTGCAAATAATAACGTATAAATAACAATTCTTTTTATATCCATTCTTCTCACCTCAATTTAATTATATCACAAGGAATCCTATGATATGGTTTAAGAAAGCTCAAAAAATAAAATAAAGCTTAATTCTCACGAATTAAGCTTTATCAATGTATAAAATTAGTTTTCTTCCTCTTCTTCACGTTTATGATCAGCAATAATCTTATCTGTTAAGTTACTAGGAACTTCTTCATATCTTAAGAATTCACGAGTAAATGTACCAGAACCTTGTGTCATTGCTTTTAAATCGATCGTGTATTTAGTAATTTCAGCTTCAGGCGTTTCAGCCACAACTTTTTGATATCCTTCAATCGCAGGTTCCATACCTAATACGCGTCCACGACGTTTATTAATATCACCTAATACATCACCTAAATACTCATCTTTGATGACTACTTCTACTCTATAAATAGGTTCTAAAATTACAGGTTTAGCTGATTTACAAGCTGCTTTGAATGCCATACCAGCTGCTTTTTTAAATGCTAACTCATTTGAGTCAACTGCATGATACTTACCATCTGTTAAAATACCTTTAACATTAATCACTGGGAATCCAGCAAGAACACCATGTACTAAAGCATCTTGAAGCCCTTTATCAACTGCAGGGAAATATCCTCTTGGAACTGAACCACCAAATACTTCTTCTGCGAATTCATATTCAGCATCTGGATTAGGTTCAAATCTCATTACAACAACACCGTAATATCCTGAACCACCAGATTGTTTAATATAACGTCCTTCAGCTTCAGCTGTTTGTTTAATCGTTTCACGATAAACAATCTTTTGATCTTCAGTCGTTAAAGCTACTTTATAAGAGTTTCTCATCTTATCGATGATGTACCCGATATGAATCATACCTTGTCCACCAATCAATAATTGTGATGTTTCTTTATTTCTTCTAGTTTCTAAAGTCGAATCTTCTAATAAGATTTTAGCTAAAGAACTAGATAATTTATCTTCATCTTTTTTATTTTCAGTTTTAACAGCAATATACATTGTTGGTGTAGGTGTTTTAACTTCTGGATATTCTATTCTAGATTTTTTATCACTAATGGTTGTGCCTGTTTTTACATCAGGAACTTTAGCCATAGCACAAATATCACCAGCATGGAATTTATCCATTGGCACTTGATCTTTACCCATCAATGTAAAAGGTTGAGTTGCTTTTTCAACATTTTGTGAATTAGAAATATAAATTTCTTGATCTTTTACTAAAGTACCAGATTTAATTTGCATTAAATTGATAGTTCCAACAAATGGGTCGATAATTGTTTTAAAGACAGTTGCTGAAAAAGGTTCATCATCACTGTAAGTTCTTTCAACTTCTTTATCACTATCTACCATTATGCCTTTAACAGGATCACTTTCATCCATGGTTGGGAAATATGCATTAATCATATGTAGCATTGTTAATGGCCCAACATCTTTAGTTGCAGAACCAACTAAAATAGGAACAGCTTCACCTTTTAAAACGCTAAGATGTAAACCACGTTTGATTTCATCCATGGTTAATTCTTCGCCTTCAAAATATTTTTCTAATAAAGCTTCATCAGCACCAGCCACAGTTTCAATTAAAACTTGTCTTAGTTCTTCAACTTTATCTTTTTTGTCTTCATGGATTTCTCCATCAATACAAGCATTACCGGTGTAAATTCTAGCTTTTAAATCAACGATATCTGCGAAACCATCAAAACTATCGCTTTTACCTAATGGTAAACAGAAAGGTACAGCTTGTTTTCCTAGTTTTGTTTGGATTTCTTCTAATAATTCGTCAAATTTAACATTGTCTTTGTCCATTTTATTAACAAAGATCATTGCTGGAAGATTGTGTTTTTTAATTTCTAACCACATTCTTTCAGTACCTACTTGAACACCGCTTGAAGCATCTACTACCAATACAGCAGCGTTAGCAGCTGACATTGCAAAAGAGATGTCCCCAATCATTTCATCTGCACCAGGTGCATCTAAAAAGTTAATTTTTGAATCTTTGAATTCTACTGGAATTAAAGCCGTTGTTAAAGAACTTTGTTTAGCATGTTCCTCAGGGGTATAATCTGATATTGTTGATTTTTTTTCTACACTACCTTTTTTATCAATGGCGCTTGAAATATAAGCTAAGGACTCAGCCAAAGATGTTTTTCCACTTCCTAAATGTCCTAATAAGATAACGTTTCTTAAAGCATTTGCTTTATATTCTTTCATATAATATCTCCTTCCACTTAAAAACGCTTTCAGTCTATTTCATTATATCATAATCGAAAAAAAATAAAAGAAATAATCGACATATTAAACTTGATTTAAAAAAAAGTTTTTTTACTATAATTCATAGCCCCTTTTATAATAAATAAATCAGTAGTATAATAAACTTAATAAAGATTAAGGAGAAAAACCATGCCTAATATTTTAGAATATTCAATTCACACTTATTTAAAACCAAAAACTATATGGAAAATACTATTTGATAACCGTTATGTTATTCAATATATGGAATGTTCACTGAGCAAAAAAAACAACAAAATTAACTGGTATGTAGAAAAAAACGATCGAGAAATAATCCTTCTTGAAGGAGAAATTATTGAAGAGATACCTTTCCAATATATCCATATTAAAACCTTCAATCCTCATCGTAATTATAGCGAGAAATATACGCTTGATGTCTATTACACAATTCTTGACCATACCTTGTCCATAAAACAAACTGGTTTTGAAGGATTACCTGATGGAGACAAAGTATTTAAGGAAAATAAAGTAGGATGGTCTTATACGATTGATAAACTCAATAAAGTTATAAATGCTTTAGAATAGAAAAATAGTCGAATAATCGACTATTTTTTTTATAGTGTCAATTAAAATATAATTTTATTCCGCTAAAATATCCATTAACAACTCTGGGTAATCAGTAATAATACCATCAACACCTTGTTCAATTAATCGCCTCATATCATCTTCATCATTAATTGTCCAAAAATGTATAGCCATATCTTGTTGGTGAAGACTATGAATGATCCTCCAACGATTCACAGAAAAATTGCCAATAACAGGCAAATCATAAGACATTGGAACTTGCATAGCGGCGAAATTAGGTTTGCCTCTAAAAAATGTTGTTAAGGTATATGTATTAACAACGAAATCAATTGCAGATCCATAACTCATTGATAATAAAATATCGGGATATTCATCTACTATATATTCACTGATATCATCAAAAGCAGTTGCTAGTAAAACATATCCAACGAGGTCATATTCTTCAATTAAAGAAATCACCGCATCAGCTGTTTCAGTTCTAGGTGCGTCTGCATCTGCTTTTATTTCTATATTATATAAAATCTCTTTTCCAAATTCTTGAAATAATTCTTCTAAAGTTGGAAGATAAACATCCGCAGCAACCCATTCTTCAAAAGTCATATCTTTATATAATTGACTTCCGTCTTTTTCTTCATAGTGATAACCAAAATTACAGGTATTATATAAATCTATATAATTTTCTTCCCATACAACCGTATCACAATTAGAATGAGATATGGTATTCCCAGTTTCATTTTGTCCGTGTAATAAAACAGGTATACCGTCTTTAGTCATCATAACGTCCATTTCTAAAACATCAACACCTAAGTTAAACGAATAATTAAAAGCAGCCATTGTATTATCAGGATAAACACCTTTGCCACCAGCATGCGCCATCACTAAAGGTAGACCATTTTGACTAATAAATGGATTTTCTTGATTATATTTTGGTTTAGGTATAAATACAAGTACTGTTCCTATGAATAGTATTATTAGTAAAATTATAAGTAATCTTCTAATTCGTTTCATCATCATCTACATCCTTACATCATTTTGTATCATTGTATCATAAGAGCAAATAAAGTAACAAGAAAAATAGATAAAATCAAAAAGAATACTTTTATAGAGAATCATTTCTTTGAATGATCTATTATAGAAAATGGTTTATACTATCATTATTTTTTTTGATTTATTAACAAAAATTTAAAAAAATACAAAAACCAATAAAAATAAATAAAAATATAATATTTTTAATATAAAAATAATAAAGCCCATATTATTTATTTTTTTGACTATGATATACTGAAATCAAATAAAATATATAGGGGAAAAACATGAAAAAAAATCTATTAAGTCTATTTATTGTATTTTCAATTTTTACTTTATTAGTTGGATGTAATGAAATCAACCTAACATCGGATCCAACTAATTTAGAAACAACAGTTAACTTAACTACAAGCAATCTTACAACGAATGCACCTACGACAGAAAATTTTACAACTTATGAACCGACAACTATTGAGTCAACTACGAATTCAACATCTAACGAAACTACTACAGTAGCTCCTACTACTATTGAGCCAACGACAATAGCACCAACAACTGATGACCCTACCCCTACAGTCATACTTCCTGTCATCTATATTAATACTGTTGATTCAACAGGTATTAACAGTGACGAAGAATATACTCCATGTTCAGTCACACTCAATTATAATCAATCAATATATGATTTTACTTCTTTAGAAGCAGGTATTAGACTAAGAGGTAATAGTACTCAACAGTATGCAAAAAAACCTTATAGAATTAAGTTTGCAGAAGATATTCAATTACTAGGTTTAGGTCAAGGCGCATCAAAAAGTTGGTTATTATTAGGAGAATATGTTGATTATTCTATGCTAAGAAATAAAACAGCATTTGATTTAGCCAATGGATTACTTACTCAAACTTTCGTTTCAGACACTGAATTTGTAGAAGTATATGTGAATGGTGTCTATCAAGGTGTTTACCTTTTAGCTGAACAAACACATATCAATGAATACAGAGTTAATATTGATGAAAGCGGCGCAATTGATCCTAGTATTGTGGATACGGGCTACTTAATAGAATTAGAATGTGATCAATATCGACGAGATGAAGAAGGCGCATATATGACTGGTTGGTTTGATATACCTGGTTATTCAGCTAACCAAGGAGAAATAGGTTATTGGAATTATAATGAATACACAAAATCAAGTTTAGTGTCTTATTATGTTATAAAAAGTGATACTAAATCCGAAGAACAGGTTCAATATATACAAGATTATATGTTAGACGTATATAATGCAATTTATGTAACTCAAACAGAAGCTGCTGTATCTGAGTTAATTAATGTTGAATCAGCTGTATCTATGTATATATTACAGTTACTATCAAATGATGTTGATAATAACTACAGTTCTACTTTCTTACATAAAGATAAAGGTGGAAAATTAATATTCGGACCGACTTGGGATCATGATTTATCATTTGGTAATCATTTAACAGATCCAGCTACTGACTCCATTAACATGTTTCACTTATTATATGATTTAGGCAATTTACCTTGGTTTAACGCATATGTATTAACTAAATGGAATGAAATAAATTTAGAAAACGGCATATTAACACAAGCCATCTCAAATATAGATTCTTATACAGAAACTTATAGTACTTATTTTGAAAGTAATTATGAATTATGGCAAAACACTAGAGAAACTGGCGGATGGCATTTCTATTATCAAGAAGGATTAACTTCTCAAAGTGATGGGGCTGAACATTTTAAAAATTGGTTACATCAAAGAATTATTTTTATCAATGATTACTTAAATACAATTGAATAAAAATCATAGTTTGTATTCATAAATTAAAACGCCATGTAAAAGGAAATCTAATGAACCTTTTATATGGCGTTATTTTTATTTATAAATCTAATAAAATTCTTATTATAAGTACTTAGCAAGAATTCCTATATAAGCCCAAAGGAAAACGGACCCATAATAATAATTCTTTTCTTTAATGACCATAAATAAACCAATAAAGAATGATACACCTAAAATCAGATAAAACCAAAAATACTCGTGATTCATAAAGAAAGAAAAATCTTCTTTAACAATCCATATAGTTATATTGGCTATAAGCGCAACACTAATCCATCCAGCATAAATACTAAATGTTGCATAAGATAATATATCTGTTTTTGATACTTTAAGAACAATAAATAATAAAGCAGCTAATAAAAATATCATCACAATGGTTGAAAGCAATATTTTATCATTATGCCAAGAGACTAACCAAAGCATATTTAATACATTAACACCACTGAATAATATCAGTATCGTATTTTCGTTTTGAGTTAAGGTATCATTAGGATTAACAAACAAGAAAATAACAAATACAGATAAAAGAATATAGATAACACCCCATATCGAAAAAGTAAAACCTGAAGGTGTAAATAAAGTATTATACTTCCCAGATATATCACCCGTTGTATTACCACCTATCGGTAATGAATTAGCTAGGTAATTCACAAAAAGCATCGCAATAAATGTAATTGCTGAAATAATCTTTAAAATCAACATAAAAATACCTCCATATCATTAAATACTAAAAAATCTAATATATCTTTTTAACCATTTTTATATGATCAATATCTGCTTCTTGAAATATGTTGCCTTCTGGAATATAACCTCTATGTAAATAAAAATCTTTTACATAAAGTTGCGCATGAAGCATTAGTTCTACCATATGATTTTCTATAGCATATTCTTCTATTTTATTCATAATCGCTGAAGCAACACCTTGTTTTCTAAAATCTTTTAAAGTAGCGACACGTCCAACCTTGTTTTTATATAATCGAGCAGCTCCAATAGGTTGATTATCTTTATAAGCAACAAAAAGAATGCAAATTCCATCCAGCCCATCAAATTCAATTTCATAATCTATGTGTTGTTCAACAACAAAGACCATGCCTCTTACATAAAAATTATCAGTAATTTCTTTTTGTGTTTTAGCAACCACAACATCCATATTATCCAATACCTCTCATTTAATATTATGTTTCTATATTTGAATCACTAAAAATTAATTCATCATCGATATATTCTTCTAAAAACTTCAAAATATATTCATTATCAATCAATAATTTAAGCGAATTTTCAGATAATGAAATCATTTCAGTTTCACACAATAATATATTTTTTATTTCATTATCAACAGATCCTTCGTACCAAACATAAATCGTATTTCCCTCATAATCATTGATAGCATTAAACACTTCTATTTCCAATGGTATTTGAATGAGCCAATCATTTTCTGTTTGTTCAAGAGATAAGTTTTGATCATACACATGGATAGAGTCAGGTGATGTTCCAAATCTAGCTGGGTATGATTCTAATATGCTAACATCTGATGCTCGTTCATACCAAATATATACTAAATCACCTTCTTTGATTTGATAATCCTCGTGTTGCTCATCATCAAAAAATGTATCTATATGGTGTTCATATTCTGGTATTTCGGTATATCCTATCGTAGGAATATTTAATACAATACGTTCATCTTCACCATCACTACTCATATCAGTCGCAACACCAATAAACCAACCATCAACATATGAGTTATTAATCATACCGTCACAAGAAATAAATGATATGGAGATAATCAACAAGAGCAACATTATAAAAAGTTTTTTCATGATTGTATTCCTCCCTCTGTTATATTAATAGAATAGCATACCCAATTCATAAATTCTATAACTTAAAGAAATGACTAGTTATATTAAAGAATATGAAATCATAAATATCTTCTAAGATAACAAATTAGGAAAACACTAAACTATTACATGATACGAGTCATCAATTAGTTAAACTCGTTGAAATATATAGATGAATACTTTATACTATAAATATTCATCTATGGAGGTGTCTCATGTCTTATAAAATATTATTTATTGACGCTGATCATACACTATTTGATTTTGATCAATCGGAAGAAGTTGCATTCAAACAACTATTAAAGACAATGAATCGAGAAAATGAATATATAAAACTATATCCAATCTACGAAAAAATAAATAGAGATATCTGGGCTGAGCTTCATTATGGTCAAATTACACAAGACCAAATTAAAGTAGAACGATTTCAAAGATTTGTCCATGAGACAAATCTAAATGAAGACGCTCATCAACTATCATTACTATTTACAACCTATCTTTCAGAAGCATCAATATTATATGATAATGCTTATGAAGTTATTGAAGCTTTATCAAAAAAATATCGTCTTGTGATTGTGACAAATGGTTTAAAAGAGGTTCAAGATAAACGTGTTCGGCATTCAATATTAGAACCATTTATTGAAGCAACCGTTATCTCAGATGAAATTGGCGTATCAAAACCTGATCCTGGTATTATTGACTATGCAATGAAAATAATAAAACACTCAAACAAAGAAGATATTGTTATGGTTGGTGACAACTTATATTCTGATATCCAATGCGGTTTCAATGCTGGCATTGATACCATTTGGTATAATCCACATAACAAAGAGAATTTATTAAGTAAAGAACCTACATACATAATTAATAAATTAAATGAATTACTAGAAATTCTTTAAAAATTCCGATCAATATGACATTGAATACAATGAAATTCCTTTTGCGCTTTATCTATATTATCCTTTTCTAACCTTAATATGATCAACACTACAATTCAACTTTAAACAAAAGTCTTTATTTTATTCATCATTTTATATGCATTACATGCTTTTCTAAATAATAAAATGATATAATATAGATGAGAAA
The DNA here is from genome assembly GCA_964461565.1 of uncultured Candidatus Izemoplasmatales bacterium. GTDB lineage: Bacteria > Bacillota_I > Bacilli_A > Izemoplasmatales > Hujiaoplasmataceae > Hujiaoplasma. Next base: position 11,443 of record CAYWUZ010000021.1, read on the forward strand.
AAAAGGGAGGGTATACCAGTGAATTTATATGATATCGATGTTCGCAACACAAGAGGTGAAAAAGTTTTATTCAAACAATATGAAGGGAAAGTCTTACTGATAGTAAATATTGCTACTGAATGCGGTTTTTCTTATCAACTAGAAGGATTTCAATCACTCTTTAGTGAATTGGGTAATAAAGGATTCTATGTTTTAGCATTCCCATCTAATTCATTTAAGAAAGAACCTAACGATAACCCTGAAATACAAAACAAATGCAACGCCTTATACAATATTTCATTTCCTATTTTTGAAAAAATATCTGTTAAAGGTGATGATATTCATCCAATATATAAATGGCTTATTAATCACAAAAGAGGTTTCATCACAAAAAACATTAAATATAACTACACAAAATTTTTAATTGATCGTGATGGCAATGTTGTTAAACGCTATAGTCCGTTGACTAAGCCTAATACCATTAAAACTGATATTGAAACACTGTTGAAATAATTAAGTCTTAATAAAAAGATGTTTGATTTCTTATCAAGCATCTTTTTTATTGTTATCGATATTGACCTCTTTTTTAAAACAAATAACTATTATCTCGGTGTTTAACTATATTCCCTTTTAGAAAACTTCTATAATTATCTCTGAAAATTAAATTTGTAAAACCAAACTTATTCATCAACTCTTAATTGTTTAGTTATATTAATGAAGAAATCATCACTCCATAAATCAAGTTTTCTAATGTCATTAACAAATGGTATAACATCTTTTTTTGTCTCATTAAAATCAACATTTTTAAATTTTTTGTTTAATAATTCTATAAGTGATATGCGATTTAATATAAAATCTTTTTCAATATAATTTGATTGAACAAGTCTGGCTTTTAAATGCTTTAGATTAACCGGTACTTCAAGGGCTAAAAAGAATATATAATCATAATAATCTCTTCCCTTTACTCTGTTTTTCCATGTTCTACATAGAATTGCATCAATCTTGCCAGCAAACAACGACGGTAAATCATATACTCTCACTTGATAAGGTGAAGGTAATAGTCGATATTTTAATTCTGTATTTGCATAAGCGGGTGGATTGATATCAATATCAAATTTTACTTTTATGATTTCATCTGCATGTAATATAGCTATATCTTGATCAATATTTGGATAAAAAATCAGAAGATGTTCTTTGGTTTTTGCTTTTACAAAGACAGATTTAATATTTGTATTATGGCTTTTAATTTTCTCTTTAATTTCAAGTTTTAATCCTAAAGACTCAGCTTCATTACTCAATATAGAGATATATTCTTCGAAGTTAAAATCGAAATCCTTCACTAGCAAGGAAAAATCCAAATCTTCTGAAAAGCGATCCAATCCATGAAATATTCTCAAAGCAGTTCCACCATAAAACGCTGCTTTTGAAAAGAAATTAGTTCTTGCTAGTCCACTTAATACTATTTCTTGAATGATTTCCTTAATAGCGTTTTTTCTATCTTCTAATGAATTAAGTTCATATTTACTTAACATCTGATTAATAATTTGCATAGCGGCCCTCCTTAATTAGCTTTTCTAATAAAACAAGGTTCTTTGAGTTATATTTTTTTGTTAGAACCAACAGTTTATCCATATCTAAAGAATTAAAGAGTTCTTGATCAATTCTTAAATCATCAAATATTAAATGATTTAGTTGCTTAACACTAGATACTGGTTTCAAAGAATACAACTGATCACATAAAGCCTTTTCTTTCGTCGCGATATGATACACATAGTTATTTTCCTCAATAGCCAAAACATCTATAGGATAAACTGATTTAGGAATATCTTTATATATGTAAGTTCCAAAAGAAGTCATATATGTCTTTGTTTTTCGTTTGTTATAGGTTGCTAAAGTATAATTGCTTACCCTTTCCGGAATCATACCATAATAAGATAATGCAAATTCAAACGATAAATATGAAGGTCCATATATATATGATGCTAAATAATATCCAGGGGTGTTTTTATCTGTTTCGTATAAGCCTCTAACAACAGGTATGTAAATACCTTCATTGACTTCTCTCCTGATTTTTCCTTGTATATCACTATATTCTTTATATTTTTCTTTCAAGTACTCAATTGTTTTAATCACTTTATTCCCTCCAGATAATTGTATTATACACCACTTTATGGAGAGAATCAATAAAATAATAAAAAAGCAACCACTCCTTTGCGGGATTGATTGCTGTAATATAAAATAATGAACATAGGGAATTTTAAAATCTTTGAACCCAAATAGTATAAAATCTATTTTTCTATGTTATCCATTTTTTATGTAAAACCTTTTCTACAAAAACTCTTGCAATATCTTCATCAAATTGAAATCTTGAACACTTAATTATTTCTTTAACCGCTTCATCTTTAGTTAATTGCTTTTTATAAGACCTCACAGCTGTCATTGCTTCATATGAATCAGCAACACATATTATCCTTGAAAATAAAGGAATTTCTTCTCCTTTTTTCCCACTTGGATATCCAGTCCCATCCCATCGTTCATGATGATAAAGCGCATGAATTGCTAAATCTGAAAATTCATCGGCAGCCCTAAGAATTTGATAAGAAATTTCAGGATGTTTTTTTATTGTATCAAACTCTTCTTTGCTTAATTTCCCTGGTTTCTTTAATATTGCATCTGGTATAGAAATTTTACCGATATCATGATACATTCCAGCTAATTCTAAATCTTTTACGTCTTCTTCATTAATATTAAGTGCTTCACCGATCTTCTTGCAATAGTAACTAACATTTGCACTGTGAATTTTTTCTTCTTCATACTTTTCAGTGAGTGTTTGTAAAATTGCAATAATCGCTTTGTTTCTAACGCTGATCCCTTCAACCAGTTTGTTTCTATACATATGATTCTCTGCTAGTTTCAAGACATCATCTAAATCACCTTCAAAATCTAGGTTTTTAATCTCATATCCGGTCGCTAATGATAATTCTATATTATTGATTGTTTCTTTTTTTGAATTTTCAGATATATTTGCTCGAATCAGTTCAATTTCACCTTCAGAGATATTAGGCAATACAACCGTGAATTCATCCCCGCCAATTCGACAAATAATATCATTTTCCCTACATGATTGTCGAAGTATATCTGATACTTTTTTTAAGATGACATCTCCAACATCATGTCCATATGCATCATTAATAATTTTTAAACCATTGACATCAATCATTAGAATACCCAAAGGGTAGTATTTTGGATTATCCATTTCTTTATAAGATTCAACAAAATAACTACGATTGAATAAATCTGTTAAATAATCGTGTTCACTTATATAAATAATTTTATCTTGTCTCACTTTTTCAAGAGTAATATCATCAAAACTTATTACAATCTCTTTAATACTTCTATCTTCATTAAATAAAGGTACTCCATTAACTGATAGCCAGACGATTTTATCTTTATTTATATGCTTAACTCCAACAAGATAATTTTTTAAGAGTGTCTTACTCTTGATTATGATATTCACCGGATATTCTTCAATTTCCATTATTTTATTGTTCTTATCAACAAATACAAATTGACTTGAAGAAGCATAACTGCCCATTAATTCATCATATTTCAACCCTAAAATTTCTTCTGCCATTTTGTTAAAATACATAATAGAAGTATCTGGATTATGAACTACAACACCTGCATTTAAGTTATTATTAAGTTCTCGATATCTCTTTTCGCTTTCTTTTAATTTCTTATTAGAAATTTCAATTTCTGTAATATCTTCTCCAGAGCTTAAAACACCAGTGATATTATTATCAGTATCTCTTATAATTGTATTATTCCAAGAAATATATCGTTCTTCACCTTGAGAATTAATAATAATAGACTCATAATGACTCGCTAATCCTGATTGATTATTTAAAACATCATTAAATACCTTTTTTAATTTATTAATATCACCTTTAGGAATAAAATTATCAAACCAATTTTTCCCAATAATTTGATCTATATTTAATCCTAATATTTGACAACCTTTTTGGTTAATCATAGTTACTTCACCATGTTTATTTAATATAAGCAAAATGACTCCTGCTATATCTAAATAATTTTGAATGGTTAATTTTTCTTTTTTTAATTTCTTGTTTGCTTCAATTATCTCTGAAATATCCTTTGCATAAGCTGAAACGCCTATAATTTTATCATTATCATCATATATAGGGTTGTAATTAGTTTCATAAGTCTTTAATTCTATATCACCATATGATTCTCTGGTAATAAGCGCTTGACCTTTTAAAGCCTTACCATAATTTTTTTTAGCTTTAGCAATATCATCTTCTTTAGTCATATAATCAAAAATACATTTTCCAACTTCTACTTCTGCATTATATGTATTTTTCATTGTATTTTTATGTGTTTGATTAAAGTATAAATAATTATAATTCTTATCTAGAGATAAAATAATTATATCTTTATGGCTATTCAAACTTGATTCAAATAATATTTTTGATTTCTCTTCTTTCATTTTAGCTTTTGTTAATTCTACTATGATATTTGTTAAACTAATTAAATACCTAACAACTGAATCTACTTTTTCCTTAGAACATACAGGAACCTCAGATAGAGCATTCATATATTCAGTTTTATCAAAACCGTATTTTAAAGCTTGTTTCTCGAAAAAATGAATGTCTGGTTTTTCAATGAATAATTGTCCAGTGAAAATATTCGCAACATGTTCTCCATCTATTATCAGTGGTATCGATACATCAATTAACCCATTTTTACACTTGTAAATTTTATAAGAGTTATCCTCATTCTTTTCTGATAATATCGTATCACTGATAAGACAATTCTTACAAGTTTCAGAATTAACTCTATGAAATTGAGTACAGATAGTTCTCCAACCTGATTTAGATAATACATTACCTTCTAAATCTAAAATAGCTGTAACAAATCCAGTGAATTTATTAAAATCTTCAAAAATAACATCGACTTTTTTAAAATCAATATATTTCAACATTTCATTTGTCATAATAGTCGACCTTTCAAAATACAAATTTTTTTTCAGACTAAATAATGTATATATTAAGTTAATACTACCACATTATTTTTATAATTTGTTAGAAAACTGGTATATTCTAAACAATTGCATCTCTCAGCAATCAATTTGTGTATGATTTTGTTCTTTGTGTAAAAAACAATCTTATATAGTAAAAAAAGAAGCATTTTTCGCTTCTTCTAATCTTTTATTGGCAGGGGTGACAGGATTCGAACCCGTACTAACGGTTTTGGAGACCGCTGTGCTACCGTTGACACCACACCCCTAAATAGCCAAGTAACATTATCTAATATTTAAGGGAAATAGTCAAGTTTTTTTATTTATTTTCTTGGTTCGTTTTGATAATCTTTCTACGAGAGAACTCTTCTCTTTCTTTTTCTTCTAAAGTATCTCTAATATATTTTATCTTAGTAGTATAATCAGGAATAACGATATTTTTTAATGCATTCGCTCTTTTTCTTGCTTTACGAATAGCGTCTGCTAAACGATACAATGCATTATCTACTTCAGCCAATATAAGAATTAAATCTCTCACTTTTAAAAATGATTTATAAGCATAGTCAAACTTAGTATTGGTATTTGAAATACCATATCTTAAAGAAACTTTTTCATGATCATATAATACTTTAGGGATTTCAACTCCCATAACAGAACGATAAGTAATGTCTAAGTGATTATCTATTGGTATTGCTTTAGCAATATCATCAATTACACCTAAAGTAATATTCGCTTCTTGTAAGGTAAAATAAGCTTTTCTAAAAATCTCCGCTATCTCATCTCTTAAAGAGCGAACATTTTCGATTTGATCCATCATTTCACGGATCAAAATATTCCGTTTTTTATCCATTAACTCATAGCCTAATTGAGCTAATTTAGTGGATTTTTGAAGAGCCAATAAGTTTCCTTTCGTAGGAAATACTTGTTTATTAGCCATAACTAATTACCTTCTTTATTATACTCTTTAATATATACAGTTTCTTCAATATTAAAATAAACAGTCGCATCTTCATGATCATAGTAACGATTTAAAATCATTTCATCAGTTCTATCAAGTTCTTCTTTAGGTAAGAAAGAAAGTAATCTCCAACCTAAATCCAATGTTTCAATAATTGAACGATTTTTTCTACCTTGAGAAATAAAGTGATCTTCAAATAAACGACCAAATACCATATATTGTTTATCTGCAGGACTGAGTTCATCTTCTCCAATAACTGATGCTAAAGATCTAGCATCCATAACTCTTGCATAAGATGCGAATAATTGATTCATCATTGGTTGATGATCTTCTCTTGTATATCCAGAACCAATACCATCTTTCATTAAACGAGATAATGAAGGTAAAACACCTATTGGTGGGTATATTCCTCTTTGATGTAATTCTCTATCTAATACAATTTGACCTTCAGTAATATAACCTGTTAAGTCAGGAATTGGATGAGTAATGTCATCGTTAGGCATAGACAAAATCGGAATTTGTGTAATCGATCCCTTAGCGTTTCTTATAATACCTGCTCTTTCGAATAAAGAAGCTAAATCTGAGTATAAATATCCAGGATAACCTTTACGTCCTGGAATTTCACCTTTAGAAGATGAAAACTCTCTTAAAGCTTCGCAATAAGCAGTCATATCAGTCATTACAACTAATACATGTGTATCTTTTTCATATGCTAAATATTCAGCTGCAGTTAATGCGCATCTTGGTGTTAAAATTCTTTCAATGATTGGATCATCTGCTAGATTTAAATACATGGTTACTCTATCAGATACACCTGCTTCTTCAAAAGATTTTTTGAAGTATATAGCAACATCATTAGTTACACCCATCGCAGCGAAAATAATCGCAAATTTTTCTTTTTTCTCATCAGATAATTTTGCTTGTTGGACTATTTGAACTGCCAAATCATTATGTGGCATTCCTGAACCTGAGAATATCGGTAATTTTTGTCCGCGAATTAATGTCGTTAAACCATCAATACTTGAAATACCAGTATTGATATAGTTTCTAGGGTAAACCCTAGCTACTGGATTTAAAGCGGAACCATTAATATCATATAGTTTATCTACATAAACAGGACCTAAATCATCAATTGGTTCTGCTAACCCATTAAAAACACGACCTAAGATATTTTCAGATAATCCGATTTCCATTGAATGTCCGGAAAATTTAATCGTTGTATTCTTTAATGATAAATCATGAGTCCCTTCAAAAACCAAGATAGCAACCATATCACCATTAATTTCAACAACACGACCATGTCTAACAGATCCATCATCTAATTTTATTTCAACCATTTCTTCGAAAGAAATGCCTTTAACATGATTTAAAAATATTAAAGGTCCATTGATTTCTTTTAAACCTATATATTGTAAATTCACAAGTGACCGCCTCCTACTTTATGGCATGTAGTGATTCATCTATCATTTTATAGTAATTATCGAACAATACTAATTGATCATTTGGTACTTCATACTTCATTTTTATTACTTTTTCAAACACATTACTTTTTACTAATAAACTAAACGCTTTACCTTGTTTAATGATTCTAGTTGCTTCTTTTTGTAAATATAGAATTAAATTCATCATCATTAATTGTTTTTCTAAAGGTACGAAAGTATCATCTTTATGGAAAGCATTCTGTTGTAAATACCCAACTCTAATCACTCTTGCGATTTCAAGAACTAGTTTTTGATTATCCGGTAAAACATCTTTACCAATCAACTTTACAATTTCCATTAATTTATTTTCTTCCGCAAGAATTTGAATGAATTTTTGTCTTGATTCTAAAAATTCAACACCCACTTGCTTGTTATACCATTTAGATAAATCATTAATATATTCAGAATAACTTAAATTCCAGTTAATCGCAGCGTAATGTCTTGCATAAGCTAATTCTTTATCTAAAGCCCAGAAACATCTAACAAAACGTTTAGTGTTTTGTGTCACAGGTTCAGAAAAATCCGCTCCTTGAGGAGAGATAGCTCCAATGATTGAAACAGAACCTCTTCGATCACTCATTGTGTTCATATATCCAGCACGTTCATAGAACTGTGCAATTCTACTTGGTAAATAAGCAGGAAAACCTTCTTCTGCAGGCATTTCTTCTAAACGTCCACTGATTTCTCTTAAAGCTTCAGCCCAACGGCTTGTTGAGTCAGCCATAACAGCAACATGATAGCCCATATCTCGGTAGTATTCAGCAATAGCAACTCCAGTATAGATACTTGCTTCTCTTGCGGCTACTGGCATATTAGATGTATTAGCAATCAATACAGTTCTTTCTATTAATGGTTTATTTGATTTTGGGTCAATTAATTCAGAGAACTCTTCAAGCGTTTGAGTCATTTCATTTCCACGTTCTCCACAACCTACATAAACAATAATATCCGCATCACACCATTTTGCAAATTGATGTTGCATCATTGTTTTACCAGTTCCAAATCCACCAGGCACACCCGCTGTTCCACCTTTTGCAATTGGAAACAAGGTATCAATAACACGTTGTCCACTGACTAAAGGAATAGATAATGGTAATCTTTCTTTAGCTGGTCTTGGCTTCTTAATAGGCCAACGTTGAACCATATTTAATTCACGTTCGTTACCAAACTTATCTTCTACAACTAATAATGTATCTTTTAATTTATATGGTCCATCTTTTTTAATTGATTTAACAATACCATCAACACCTTTTGGAACTAACAAACGATGTGTAATTAAAGATGTTTCTTCAACTTCACCAAAAATTTGACCAAATTCAATATGGTCACCTTTTTTTACAGTTAAATGAACATCCCATGCTTTATCAAAATCTAAGATATCAATGTCAGTTCCTGCTTTAATGAACTGACCTTCTCTTTCATAAATTTGCTTTAATGGTCTTTGAATACCATCATAAATATTAGTTAAAAGTCCAGGCCCTAAAGTTACAGAGATTGATTCCCCTGTCGCAATGATTTCTTCACCAGGTTTTAATCCTACTGTTGATTCATATACTTGAATCACAGTAAAATCACTACTGATTGAAATAACTTCACCAAGCAAACGGTTTTTACCTACAAAAACCATTTCCATGATTTGGAAATCAGATGCATTTTTAACTTTAACAACTGGTCCATTAATTGAATAAACTTTATTCATATAAACACCTCTTACTGACTTGCGGCTAATTTTGAATGCTCAAAGAGCCATTGTTTTTTATCTTGTAAACGTGTATCTATTGTTTGATCTGTCATAATACCAAGTTCAAAACATAATACTGAAAAACCACCAATTTCAATTTCAGCGATTTCTTTAATATCACAATCTCCCTGATAATGGGTTTCAATGACTTTTTTCATGATTTTATCATTCTTCATAATGCGAAACTCGACTTTACTAGAACAAAAATCAGATTTCAAATTCTTAATCTGTTTAGTCATTAAACTTTCATAGGCTTTAGTTTGATTGAAACCAACAAGTTTATCTTGTACTTCAACAATAATTGAACTCAATAATTCACTTCTTTTTTCCATTAATACTTTTGAATACTCAGTTTTAACTTTATTCATTCTTGCTGAAAAATCTGAATTTAGTTCACTCAATTCAATATCCAAACCTCTATAAATATTCTTATGGAGTTCAGAATCAATTCTTTCAAGAGAACTCTTTTTTTCAGTTTCGATTTCTAATTTAATTTTTTCTATCTTTTGATTCGCTTTTTCATTGATATATCTTGAATAATATCGAAAAAGATCGTCATTATTATAATATGGCATCTACTTCACCTCACAGTTTAACGCCAATGGCGTCACTTACATACTCATCGATTGAAACACCTATTTTCTTACCACCGTGGCGGTCAGGTATCTCAACGATTAAAGGTCTTGATCTTTTTAACTTCAATTCAGAAATAACTTCTGGACACAAATCAACCAATTTGGTTGTGATTAATAAAATACCGATACTTTCATCATGCAATACTTTTTCAATTTCTTGGATGACCTTTTTTCGGTCATGCACAATAACGCCTTCTATTCCTACAAGGCGCATTCCCATTAATGTATCAATATTGTCTGTGATTAAGAAGAATTTCATTGTATCAACTCTTTTTTTATAATTTGTTTATAATCAAGATTGAAATTAAAAGACCGTAGATTGCAACACCTTCACCTAAAGCAACGAAAATCAATGATTTACCAAAGTTTTTTTCGTTTTCAGAGAAAGCACCAATAGCAGCTGGAGCTGCAGCAGCAACGGCAATACCTGCACCAATTGATCCTATACCAGTTGTAAACGCTGCACCTAAGAACCCTAAACCTTGTGCGATTGAACCAGCGAATTCTCCACTAACAGTCTCAGCTTCTTCAGCTGCGAATAAGCTTGTTCCGCTTAATTGCCAAACAAATACAACTAAAACTAAACCAAAGAATAAAGAAATATGTGTATATAATCTTTTCTTTGTTTGTTGAATAGTGGTTTTTCCTGCAAAAACTTTCACCAAAGGTAATACAACTAAAATTACTAATATAAGTGGTACGATAATTTCTAAAATACTTAACATTTATTTAATCCTCCTAAATTACTCATTATATTTGAAAGGAATACCATTTCCTTCAAAGTACCGTGAAAACATTTCATAAAACTCTAATCTTAAAACTTGGATACCAACAATTAAACCTTCAAGTGCCATAACAAATAAGTTACCTAAAATGAAAGTTACTGTCGCTCCAACCGGTCCGAACATACTCATCAAAGAAAACACAACAAGCATCATCCCTGCATGAGATAAAACAAACCCACCAACACGTAAGAAAGACATCGTATTAGTAATATATGATAAAACTGTTTCAAACGTTTCAAAGATTGCTTCTGTGAAAAAGCCACCAAAACCATCAGGGAATATTTTATGACCTTCAAATAATCGTTCTAAAGGTTCTTTAAATAAAATCAAAACTAATGGTAAATACACAAAAGGAACCATGAATAAAGGCTGTAATAAATCTATTTCAGTTAATGACATAAATGCAACTGCAGTTAAAACAAAACTATATAAGATAAACCCAGCAACACCATTTGGTGAAAACAACATTTGCGCATAGTGTTTTCGTTTATACGCTGTACGAATATTTAATAACATTGCAGATAAAATAATAATGGAACCTAAAGCTACTGTCCCGATTAATAAGGTCATTGTAAAATCTGAATCCATTGCGTGGAAGGGTAAGAATGAAATTCCTAAAGACTCAAACACTGGTGCAATCATTCCATGTTCCCCAAATACCGAATCGAAGAACAATCCAAAGAAAGCAGAACTTAATCCGATCCTTACACCAACACCTGCTAAACTCATTTTCGTTTTCTTATATAAGATAAAACTTAAAATCGCTAATACAAGACCTTGTCCAACATCCGCAAACATAATACCAAATAACAAACTATAAGTTATCGCAACAACTGATGTTGGATCCATATCCTTATATCCTGGTACTCCGTACATCTCTACAAACATTCCGAATGGTTTAGTGAACCAATTGTTTTTTAATTTTGTAGGTGTTGTTAAACGATTATCTGAATCAGCTGGTCTAATTTCAATTTCAACATCTTCAATTCTAGCAAAATGTTCTTTAAGTTTTTCAACATTTTCTTTTTCGATAAAACCGTTAATGTTAAATTTACTACCTAAACCAACCACATATTTTTTAGCTTCATAAATTCTTTCTAAAAACAATAACTCACTCTTCATTTCTTTAAGTTTATCTAAGTTTTCATTTAGAATTTCATCAGTTTCTTTTTTAATATTTTCTAATGTGCCTTGGGCAACATCTAATTCCAACTTTAAAGTCTCTTGAGCAGAAAGAGGTGTTCCGTGAATAAAGTCAGGAATATGAATTCGATCAAAGAATAATGATGAGAAGATATTATCGATTTCTCTTTCATTATCATCAGTTGTGATATAAATACACCAACAATAACCTTTATCAACCCTTAATGATTGAAAGATAAATGCTTTATCGTTATAGAAATTTAATTTTTCTAAACTATCAACAGGAATTCTACCAACTCGAGAATTAATATAATCACAACCAAATAAATCATCTAAAGAAATATCTAAATTCTCAATATCTTTAATTTGACTTAAAGCATCAGAATATTTTTTAATCAATAATTCGGCATCTTTTCTTTGAATAAATAGTTTTTGAATTTTGTCATGTGTTGTATGAACATAATCCCTCATATTATCCAAGGTATAATCAATTGAATTAACACCAATTGTTGGAAGTTCAACATTATTTTCTTTTTCAATCTCTTCAAGTTCTTTTAAAATAATGTTACATGGATTCTCAGTAGAGTATGATGTAAGTCCGTGAACTTTATCTACGATATCACTCGCCACAACAGGATGAATATAATTCACCAACACAAATCTTTCCAAAACTTTATCAAGATTTTTGTTTTTAGAAGAAATATTAAATAAATTTAATTTTGCAATCGCCATAAATCCACCTCAATATATAAGCATGCGTTTGATATCAGCTTTGCTGATGTCATACCTAATACCCTCAATAATATTGAAGATATTTGCTTGTTCAATTTCATTTAAGAAAATAAATACAGTATACACTATCGCAGGTTCCGTAGAGAAATACATATATCTTTTTGCTAAATGATACTTAATTCTTTCTGCTTGATATTCGATATAAACATAATCATCCTCATCAATAAAATCTTGATACTGAGACTTAGATATAACATCTAAAACATCATTAGGATTTTTGAGTTGAATGAGTTCTTCTAATTGATCTTTACTCATTCTTATATTTTCAGTAATCATTGCTTTCCAGATTTCTTCTTCTGGAGCATCATAAAACTTTTTTAATCGATATATTTTAATGATATTATCAACTTCTACTTTAGTTTGATAAATATCCATAAGTCTTCTTCTAACTTTACCTTTAAAATAATAATTAATTCTTTCAACAACAATATTATGATATTGTGCCATCAATTCATGTTCAATATCAGCGTATTTAATCATCATAGGATCATCTTTATAAAAAGGTTGTAAAATATCATAATATCTTGTGTCTTTTAAATTGAATAATAAATCACGAAAAGTTAGAGATTTTGTTACCTTCTCCAAATCAAAACTCGCGTGTTTTCTGAAAAATAAAGGTAGGTCTCTAACTGAACTTTTAATATCTCCAGATATGACTGATCTTAAACTTGATAAGACTATTTCAATTTCACGTTTGATCATATCCAATTCATAAAATTTACGGTCTTTCGTTGAAATAAAACTAACTATTTTAGCAACATTAAAAAAATAACTTTTTCTAATTAATTCTTCTAATTGACCGCGGTGAATTGCATTTTCATAAACTTCGTTTAACGTATTTGAATATTTATTATTTCTTTTCAAATAAGCAACCACTTCTGGAAGTTGATTAAATTTTAATAATTCTTCATAATCCTCAGGTTTTAACCTATGTTGATACATAGATTTGGCTTTAGATATGATTGCGTTACCTGCAAAATTCACTTTTACTCATCCTTCAAATCAAAGTTAACACAGTATTCATAAAGATCTTTAACCCATTCTTCATGGTGCTTATCAAAAACCATTTCTATTTCTTTCATAGAAATTTTATATTTTGATTTTGCTTGTTCTTCAGCTTCAGAGATAGCCATATCCATTTCCGCTTTTCTTTTCACGAAAATTTCACTGGTTTCTTTTCTGTATTTTTCTTCGATTTCTTGACGTTTTTCTCTAATAAAAGAACCAATTTTACTTTTCTCTTTTTCTAAAGATTCTAGTTCAATTCTCTTTTGTTTATCAAGTTCGATGATATCACGAATTAAATTTTCCAATTCATTCACCTCTTTAGATTAATGCCTATTTTATTATAACACCAGAAAAATATTTTCCAAGTCTTTTTTAAAGGTTTTTACAAATGCAAAAAAAAAGCCCTATGGGCTCTATTTATTTGGCTCAGAAAGGTATTTTTCTATTTTATAGTCAGTGCCTTTTAAAGCCTGTTCAATAACCCTCTTTGATACGTATCCATCATAAGTGACTGAACAATCTTCCTGTGAAACAACGACATTCTTAATACCATATACATTATTAAATATAGTTTCTAATTGTTTCTTGCATCCACGACAACAGATACCAGCAATAATCAGTTTTTTCATATGCGTCACATCCTTTATATACTCATATTATAGCCTTTCAACATATAACTGTCAATTGGTTGGAATGTTTTACATTAATAATATATTTAATAGTAAATTCTATGTTTTAAAATCAATTTTTGCATTAAAAAAATCAGCTTTCGCTGATTAAAGAAATGGTGGAGGGGGACGGTTTCGAACCGCCGAACCCGTAGGGAGCAGATTTACAGTCTGCCGCGTTTAGCCACTTCGCTACCCCTCCATGTTTTTTACGCTACTACATTATAACAAAACCATTTTAAAAATACAAGATAAAATAACTTGAAATTATTTTTTTTTAATAAAAAGCAATCAAACTAGGCCAAAAGACCTAGTTTGAGTCATTCATAATTAATGGAATTAACATTTCATCTTTGGTTAACCCTGCATGTGTTGCTTTATGTGCAGGTCTATCCGATAAATGAAAAGCATATTTATCAATTGCGATTGAAAAATAGTCCCCTAAATATTCTCTAAATCTTGGATGAGGTTCTCCTTCTCCAAATAGATTCATAGAAATTAAATCTTCGCTTTTATATAAAACAAATTTATCTCTAAAATGTTTGTTAAAAACTTCAGGAAATATTTCTTTAAATTCTTCTTTGACATAGAAGGCAGTTGCTCTTGCTTCTATAGCCGGTTTTTGTTCTAACATTGAAACAACATCAACATATTCGAAAATCGGTACTGGTTCAATATCTATTTGACCATGATCTGCAGTTAAAACAATAACAGTATCTTCTCCAACAGATTCAAACAAACGTTTAATAGCGTCATTTACATCACCAATTTCTTCATCAACCTCCGTTGATTCAGTTCCAAAATCATGTAATTTCGAATCTACTTGATCCCAATATATATATACAAAATGTTTATTATCATCATTTAAAATCGATAAACAAGTGTCAACTTGTTTATGAACCGAGTCATGTTCTTCTTGTTTAAATTTAGGGAAAATTTCATGTACTAAAACATCTGGATTCTTTGATTGTATTAACTCATAAAGGTTTTCTTTATTCACGTATTTTTCAGATATATTATAATCAAACTGATACTCTTCATCATAATAATCACTATTCAAGAAAAAGACAACATGTCGATGTTCCTCTTTGATGTATTGTTGCCAACCAATCCATGCAGTTCTAATAGGTGGTAAACCAGTTAATCCTGTAGTCGTCGCTGAAGTTGTCGTTGATGGAAAAACTGTAGTTAAAACATCTTTTTGTTGTTGAATAAGAAAACTTCCTTTTTCCTGATGTTTTTTTAATATCTCACTTCCTAAAGCATCAATCAAAATAAACACTACATTTCTTGGTTGTTTCTTTAAACGGTTATCAAGCATTTCAATGCTTTTATAACCGAAATCTGTACCATAGTGTTTTAATATTGATGATGAAATATTTAATAAAGAATGATTATAATCTGGAAAAACTAAATTATTCATTAAACAACCTCCCTTGTTTTTGGAACAAATTTAACTTTACTATACAAATAAGCACCTAAGAAAGCAGCTAAAACATTACTTAATAACATTGAATACCATATTCCAACAGCACCTAAATCAAATACATACAGAGCTAACATCACAAATGGTAATCTGAATATCCATAGCCTTACAATCGCTAAAACAAATGAATATTTGGTTTCTCCACTACCTTGGAAAGTATTTAAGAATGTTTGGAATAATGCCATTAAAGGCAACCCTAATCCAATGTACAAGGTATATGTAACAGCATTTTTAATCGCTTCGGGGTCCTTACTAAATAGTTTAACAATTGGTTCTCTAAAAGGCAAGATAATTGCAACACCTATAATCATCATAACAACGCCAAGAATCAAACCCTGTCTTACAGTTTCTTTTGCGCGTTTAACATTGCCAGCGCCTACATTTTGAGCGATATATATGGCAACAATCGTACTCACTGCGGATACAGGAAACATCACTAAAGAATTAATCCTATTTCCTATGTAAAAAGCCGCTGATACTTCTTGTCCTAAAGAAAATATCGTAAAATTCAACACCACAAAACCAATCGCTTGAATTGATTGACCAAGTGATGCCGGAATACCGATATTAAAAATATCTTTTATAACAACTTTATTTAACTGATTGATCTTAAACTTAACTGAAATTCCTGTTTTAGGTTTAACTAAATAATAAATCATTGCTGGCACTAAAATCACTTGAGCAACCACAGTCGCAATTGCAGCCCCAGCTATACCCATATCAAACTCTAAGACTAAAATAGGAGTTAAAATCATATTTAAGAACAATCCCGCCGCACTTATAATCACAGGGGTTACTGTATCCCCAGTTGCTCGACGAATCGCTTGGAA
Organism: uncultured Candidatus Izemoplasmatales bacterium; assembly: GCA_964461565.1. GTDB lineage: Bacteria > Bacillota_I > Bacilli_A > Izemoplasmatales > Hujiaoplasmataceae > Hujiaoplasma. Next base: position 27,987 of record CAYWUZ010000021.1, read on the forward strand.
AGCAAAACTCATAAATAACACCGGTAATTCAAAGCTTCTTATTCTTAAATAAGTAATTGCATATTGATATACTCTATCATTTCCTGATACAGTACTTAAAATTTGAGGTGCGAAAATAAAAGAAACTAAGTTAAATATAACACCTAAAAATAAAGCAATAAACAAAGTATTATTCGCAAACTTTTTAGCGTTAACATAATCGCCTTTACCAACATACTGCCCAACTAAGGCATTACCAGCAACACTTAAACCCATACCAAATGATATAAAAACAAAAAAGATTGGCCATGTTAACGATACAGCACTTTGCATACCAGTCGCTATAGAAGCAATTTCACCACTAATCGTTGTGTAAGTACCAGATACTCTTCCTAAAAAGATACCATCAACAATATCGTGAAGCGTTTTTAATATATTAACCAAAAAAACAGGAAAACTAAGGTAAAGCAAACCTTTCCATATTGGTTTTTTATTAAGAATCAAATCAGTTTTATTATCGATTGTATGCGCCATATTACCCTCTTTAAAAAAAAATTGCGCACTTTTCAGTGCGCTTAATGCTTTCGCATTTTGATGTACAAATGGTGCCGAAAACAGGAATTGAACCCGCAACCTACTGATTACAAGTCAGTTGCTCTACCAGTTGAGCTATTTCGGCATGGTGGAGGATGACGGGCTCGAACCGCCGACCCTCTGCT
>CAYWUZ010000022.1:0-28630 GCA_964461565.1 uncultured Candidatus Izemoplasmatales bacterium
CCATTCTTCTCTAACTATAGACCACAATTCTATTTCCGTACAACTGATATCACAGGTGTTATCACACTTCCAGAAGGTGTTGAAATGGTTATGCCTGGAGATAACATTGAAATGCAAGTAGACTTAATTCATCCTATCGCTTTGGAACAAGGAACTAAGTTCTCAATTCGTGAAGGTGGACGCACAGTTGGTGCAGGTTCAGTAGTTACAATTATAAAATAATTAATTCATTAAACACCCTTTTATAGGGTGTTTTTTTTATATAATCAATTTAAGGATTATCTTAGTCTTTTCTTTTTTTAATATTGGAAATATGATATAATAATATGTGAAATTTTTCTTGTTTATAATAAAATTAAATATAGAGGTGAAGTCATGAACAAAACAATTCAATCAATGAAATTCTTAGGGCTTGATATGATTAATCAAGCCGACAGTGGGCATCCTGGAATCGTTTTAGGTGCAGCGAACACTGTTTATAATCTATATGTCAATCATTTAGTAGCGAATCCTGAACAACCAATGTGGTTTAATAGAGACAGATTCTTTTTAGCTGCAGGGCACGGAAGCGCATTGCTATATTCAACATTGCATTTAGCAGGTTATGATATTCCAATGGAAGAAATAAAGAATTTTAGACAATTAAATTCTAAAACGCCAGGACATCCTGAATTTCTAGAAACACCTGGTGTTGATTCAACGACAGGTCCTTTAGGACAAGGTATGTCAATGGCTGTAGGAAACGCACTTGCGGAAAGTTATTTATCAGCCAAGTTCAACACCAAAGAACATAAATTAGTAGAACACTATACTTATGCTTTATGTGGTGACGGAGATATGCAAGAAGGCATTACTTTAGAATCAATGGCTTTAGCTGGACGATTCCAATTAAGTAAACTTATTGTATTATTTGATTCAAATGATATTCAATTAGATGGTCCAGTTCATCTTGCTCAAAGTGACAATATTGAACAAAAAGTAAAATCAATGAATTGGCATTATCAATTAATTGAAGATCATCATGATTTATCAGCGATTAATCAAGCAATCAATATCGCTAAACAATCGGATAAACCATCATTCATTGAAATCAAAACAATTATTGGTGAGGGTGCATCTTCAGCAGGTACTTCTGAAAGTCATGGGAAACCAATTGGTGCTAAAGAAACTGAATCAATGAAAAAAGCAGCTAATTATAATAAAGGTATGTTTGAAGTTTACGAAGAAGCTTATGAAGAATTTAGAAATACATTTGCTAAACGTGGAAAAGAAGCATACAAAATTTGGATAAAAACACTTGAAAAAGTTAAAGAAAAAAACATTGAATTATATAAACAATTCATGGATGTTGTTGAAGGAAAATTATCGATTGATTTTAAAGACGTATTTAATTACGCAAAAGTTGGAATGAATGAAGCTTCAAGATCAACCATGGGTAAATTAATTCAACTAGCGAGTGAACACATTCCACATATGATTGGTGGTTCAGCTGACTTAACTTCATCAACTAAAGCTAAAGGTATTGATGGAGACTTTGATGTTCAACATAGAACAGGAAGAAATATTAATTTTGGTGTTAGAGAACATGCAATGGCTGGATTAGTTAATGGTATGACTTTACATAAGTTAAAAGCATTTAGTGGTGGTTTCTTTATCTTCTCTGATTATATGAAACCAGCAATGCGAATTGCAGCATTAATGCATGTACCTTCAATCTATATTTTCACACATGATTCAGTGGCTGTTGGTGAAGATGGACCAACGCATGAACCAGTTGAACAATTAACAATGTTTAGAGCGATGCCTAACACGAATGTCATTAGACCTGGGAATGCATTTGAAGTTGAACATGCCTTAAGATTTGCTTTAGAATCTAAGAAAACTCCGACTGTTATTGCATTAACAAGACAAAATATTTTAACTAAAACAAAAGTTGATTATAATACATTTAAAATGGGTGCTTATATCGTTAAAGATTATGACCATTTTGAAGCCATATTTATTGCAACCGGTTCAGAGTTAGAATTAGCTTTAGAAATCCAAGAAAAATTAGCCAAAGAACATAATGTTTGTATTCGTGTGGTATCAATGCCTTCTCAAGAATTATTCTTGCAACAACCTAAAGAAATTCAAGAACGTATTTTACCAAAGAAAATAAAAAATATAGTCGCTATTGAAATGGGCGCATCAATGTCTTGGTACCGTTTTGCTAATAAAGTATATGGTATTGATGAATTTGGTAGAAGTGGTAAAGGTGAAGAAGTGATTGAGTTCTTTGGCTTTACAGCAAATAAAATTATAAAAGATTATTTAAAAGAATAACGTATTTCGTATTAGGAGGGGCCTATGTTGATCGATTCTCATGTTCACTTGAATGATGAACAGTTATTTACAAAAATAGAAACATTAATAGAAAAAGCAAACAGTGTAGGTGTTACAAGCTTTATTGTTGTTGGCTATGATTTAGATTCATCTAAGCTCGCTATTGAACTGGCTAGTATGTATGATTCAATTTACGCGCTGATTGGAATTCATCCTAGTGAAGCTTCTTATGTTAAAGAAAGCGACTTAGAATGGATAGAAAGAAAATTATCTCATCCTAGAGTAAAGGGTATTGGTGAAATAGGATTAGATTACCACTGGGATAAAAACTTAATGAATAAACAAAAAGACTTATTTATTAAGCAAATTAAACTAGCGAATAAACACCGAGTACCTATCTCAGTTCATATGAGAGATGCCACTGAAGACACTTATAATATTCTTAAAGAATATAAAGACAAAGATCTTCCAGGTGTCATGCATTGTTATTCAGGATCTAAAGAACATATGCAACAATTTATTGATTTAAATATGTATATTTCTCTAGCTGGTCCAGTGACATTTAAAAATGCAAACACACCAAAAGAAGTCGCAAAAGCAGTGCCATTAGATAGATTATTAGTAGAAACTGATTCTCCGTATTTAGCACCTGTTCCATATAGAGGTAAACAAAATCAACCTCGCAATGTCGAATATATAGCTAAAGAAATTGCTCAAATAAAAGGCATGAGTTTTAAAGAAATTGCTGATATTACTTATCAAAATACAGTGAAATTATTCGACTTGAAAGAACTAATGAAAGAGGCTAAATAATGGGGTTAACCGCAGGTATAGTTGGATTACCGAACGTTGGTAAGTCAACGCTTTTTAACGCAATCACAAAGGCAAATGTTCTAGCCGCAAATTATCCATTTGCGACCATAGAACCTAATGTTGGGATTGTCGAAGTTCCAGATGCACGTATTCAAAAATTAGTTGATATGTACAAACCAAAAAAAGTCATATATACTGGTTTTGAATTTAGAGATATCGCTGGACTTGTTAGAGGTGCATCAAAGGGTGAAGGCTTGGGTAACCAGTTTTTATCTCATATTAGAACAACAGATGCTATTGTTCAAGTTGTACGTTGTTTTGATGATGATGAAGTAACACATGTCGATGGAACAATTGATCCTTTAAGAGATATTGAAACCATTCTCATAGAATTGATATTTGCGGATATGGAAGTCATTGAAAAAAGATTACCTAAATTAAAAAAACAAGCGAAAATCAAAGCAGATAAATTAATCGTTCAAGAATATGATTTGTTAAATGAATTGTTATTACATTTAAAAGATGAAAAACCAATTCGTTCTTTTCCAATGGATAAAGAAAGTCTTGCGATTATCAAAAACTTTTCATTTTTAACAGCTAAACCAATGATTTATGTTTGTAATGTCGCTGAAGATGAAATGGACATTGAAAATGATTATGTCAAACAAGTTAAAGAGTTGGCTGAAAATGATAATGCTGAAACAGTGATTATAAGTGCTAAAATCGAACAAGAATTACAAACACTTAGCGAAGAAGATAGAAAAGAATTTATGGCTGAGATGGGCATGGAACAATCTGGTCTTGATCAGTTAATTAAAGTCTCTTATGATACCTTAGGTTTAAGAACTTTTTTCACCGCTGGTGAAAAAGAAGTTAGAGCTTGGACATTTAAAAATGGTATGAAAGCACCTGAGTGTGCAGGGATTATACATAGTGATTTTGAAAAAGGTTTTATTAGAGCTGAAACGATTTACTTTGATGACTTAGTTATGGCTGGAAGTGAAGCTAAAGCTAAAGAATTAGGGAAGTATCGTTTGGAAGGTAAAAACTATGAAGCTAAAGATGGAGATATCTTTAATTTTAGATTTAGTGTATAGGTAAAGAATATGGAAGAGTTAAAGTTAAGAGTTAATCAATTAGCACAGAAAATTGTAGATGTATGTATAAAACATGAATTGACTGTTTCTTTTGCTGAATCAATGACTGGTGGACTACTATCGAGTGAATTAACTGCCATAGAAAATGCTTCTAAGGTCATGAAGGAAAGTGTCGTTGTTTATTCTAATGAAGCGAAGGTAAAAATTCTTGAATGTCTCGAAGAGACCATTGAAGAATATTCTGTTTATAGTATTGAAGTGATTCAAGAAATGTTACATGGTTTGGTATCTTTATCTGATGCGGATATTTTAGTAGCTGTTTCAGGTGTTGCTGGACCAAATCCTCATCAAGGATTTGATGTTGGAACTGTTTTTATAGGTATTGATGTTATTGGACATGTGATGACTTATCAAAAAGAGTTTGTCGGTAATAGACAAGAAATTCGTTTTCAAACTGTTGAATTTATTTTTCAAGAGATATTAAATCTTATTCTGTAAATCATATAAGTATAGGGAGAATAAAACATGAATTTTCTTAAGTTAACAAAGAAACAAACTGGTTACTTTTTTATCGGGGCATACTTAATAGCTTTGCTTGTAGGTTTAATCGTATTTTATTTATTTGAAAGTGTTATTGAAAACATTTTATTGCTTACTTTTGTTGCTAATCTAGGTATGACTATTGTTATTTTTGGGTTTAGTTTATTAACTAAGAACTCTTCAATGTATGATCCTTATTGGTCAGTGATCCCTCCGATTATTGTTTTATGGTGGTTATACTATGAAAACGTTGTTGTGGATTCAACGGTTGTTTTATTGGTTATAGGAATTGCTTTATGGGCAATGAGATTAACTTATAATTGGTGGAAGAACTGGACAGGATTTAAAGAACAAGATTGGCGTTATGATTTAATCAAAGAGAAAACAAAAGGATATTATTTATTGTCTAATTTTGGCGCTATTCACTTAATTCCTACACTGGTTGTTTATATTCAATTAATCAACGCATATGAAGTAATCATCAGGGGTGGAACCATTAATTTATGGGTTATTCTTGGCTTTGTTTTAATGTTGTTTGCGACCACAATTCAGTTTTTAGCTGACAAACAAATGTACGATTTTAGACAAACTAGAAAAGACAGAATGGCTTGTATTGATCAAGGTATTTGGAAGTATTCAAGGCATCCAAATTATTTAGGAGAATTATCAATTTGGGTGGGTGTTTATGTGATGTATTTAGGTATTACAAAAGACTTAAATTTGAACATTCTTTATCCGATTGCCATGGTTGCTTTATTCTTATTTGTTAGTATTCCTTTAATGGAAAAGAAATTAGAAGATAGACCTGGTTATAAGGAATATAAAAACCAAGTATCTGTGTTGATACCTTATCGCAAAAACAATAACAAATAAGGAATATTCATTATTATTTGCATATTAATATTGATGTTGACAATGTGACTTTTATAAGTTATAATTTTAAAGACAAGAATAGAGAATATCTATTGATTTTAGGATGGTGAACAATGAAAAATTTAAAGAAATTATTTTTAACTTTTATAATGGTTTTCGCGGTATTGGCAATTACTGCATGTTCGGGAACAGGCATTAACAAAATCGACGAAGATTTTTTAGACGCAGGATTTCATCAATACGAATATAAAAATTCAATTGCTGTTAACTTTGACTTAGACAGATATTTAAAACAACTTGAAAATACTGGGTCAGTTCCAGAACCACTTCCGAAAACAGTTTCGACAAGTGCTATGTTTATTCCAGTTGATAGAATGTCTTTAGAATTAAGAGCTTTAATTTTACAAGATCTAGACATTGTTGATAACGGATTTGAAGATGTTACGTCATATGAACTTAATCCTGACGTTGAATTAGATGTCATTGAAGGATTAGATTATGATGTTTATGTTTATGCTGATTATGATACGCTTGAAAACGAAGACATCGATAGTAAAACAGCTGTAATCATTGTGTTTTCTTCTGAAGAATATTTAAGAGAAGTTCTTGAAGTCAGTCAAGTGATTCAAGATCAATTAGATGGTAAAGAAGTTGAAGATCATGTTAATGGTAATTTATTGTTATTAGTACCATCTAACAGAGAAGCACATTATGCTGAAGTAGTAGAAATTTTTAATGCTAGCGAAAAATAAAAAATTATGATTATTTAAAAGCGAGTTTTCTCGCTTTTTTTATTGGACAATTAGATGGCTTTATGATATAATTCTAAAAGTGATTTAACCTTGCTGCTTAAGCAGCCAAAGACCAAAAGGAGGTATAATATGAAAAGATATGAGATTATGTACATCATTCGACCAAATCTTGAAGAAGAAGCTAGAAAAGAATTAATTATTGAAATTAATAACATCTTTACTAAATTCGAATCTCAAGAACCAAAAGTTGTTGAATGGGGCATGAGAGATCTTGCTTATGAAATTAATGACTTCAAAAAAGGCTACTACGTTATTTTAGATGTAGAAGCTACTTATGAAGCGGTTACTGAAGTTGACCGTGTTGTTAAAATCAAAGAAGATATCATTCGTCACATTGTCATTGCAAGAGACGAAAAGTAAGGAGAAAAAAGAATGTTTAATAAAGTTGTATTAATAGGGCGCTTAACAAGAGACCCTGAATTAAGACATACCAATAATAACATTCCTGTTTGTAGTTTTTCTCTTGCGGTGAATCGTCCGTTCTCGAGCAACCAAGATAAAGATGTTGACTTCATTAACTGTACAGCTTGGAGAAAACAAGCTGAAAACATAAGTAAATATGTTTCTAAAGGTTCTTTAGTTGCAGTTGAAGGAAGGCTTCAAACTGGCGAATACATGGATGAAAAAATCAATGCGAAAAGATACACTACCGATGTTGTTTGTGACTCAGTAACTTTCCTTGATTCAAAATCACAAAGAGAAGATAATAATCCAAGTCAGAACTACAAACAAGAAGAAGAAATTGAAACAGGCAACTTCAATGATATTGAAGATGACCTACCATTTTAAAAAAGGAGGATTATTATGGCAAAACCAGGATTCAAGTCAAATAGACGCAGAAGTCGTAAAAGATGCTATTTTACTGAAAACAAAATAGCTTATATAGATTTCAAAGATCATGAAATGTTAAGAAGATTTATTTCAGATAGAGGTAAAATTCTTCCTAGACGTGTGACTGGAACAAATGCTTATTACCAAAAACATTTGGCAAGAGCAATCAAAAGAGCACGCTTCATGGCTTTATTACCTTACGTAAAAGAATAATTACTTTGAGGCTCATTTGAGCCTTTTTCTTTTGAAAATAGAATATATTTATAATCATCATGGTATAATATTAATTAAGATAAAAGATGATATTGAGTTTGGCTCATATTCAAATTTTATGCTTTCTATGTTATAATTATTTATTATTAAATAAAGAGGAGATACTTATGAGAAAATTCTTTAATAAGTTTCATATATTCCTGACATTTATCTTTATATTATTGGTTATATTAAGTGCTATTTTTCACTTTGTATATGATGAGATCAATACATATATTTATGTGTTTACCAATATTGTTATTTTTATAGTTTTTGGAGGTGTTTTGTTATTTGAATTTATAACAAGACAAAGAAAACTCCGAATTCAACAATTAGAAACAAAAATCAGGGAAACAAACGTTATTAATAAAAGAAAACTAAACAATGAGGATATTGCATTAAACTATTTACCTGTAGGGATTATTATTTACGATGATGAATATATTGTGGATTATGCAAATGCCGCTGCGAAAGAATTTTTTTCTAATGTTTTAGTTGATAGACCCTTAAGTGTTTTAAATAAAGAGTTACATGAAAATGTAGATAAACGTGTTGGTAAATTTTTAGTAGAATTATATGATAGATTATTCGATGTAGTTCATTACCCTAAAAATAAAACTGTTTATTTCTTTGAAGTCACTGAACGAGAAGAAATTAAACATAAATATTATGAAAATCAGAATGCTATTGGTATTTTAAGTTTAGATAACTATGTTGAAGCAACGACCAATATGGATTATCAAACCAAATCAACCATTGAAGGTTCACTTTTAGGCATCTTAAATAAATGGTGTCAAGATAATCATATTTACTTTATAAGTTTAAGAGTTGATAGAGCTATTATCGTTACAAACCGAAAGAAAATTGATGAGTTGATGGAAGAAGGATTTATAATTCTCGATCAAATCACAGCTAAAGCTGAAGAAAAAGATGTTCGAGTGTCTTTATCTATGGGTATAGCGTCATTTGATGAAGATACATCTATATTAGGTGAATACGCAGAAGAAGCTTTACGTCTAGCCATAGATCGTGGTGGAGATCAAGTGGTTGTTAATTTTAAAAATCAACCAATTAAGTTTTTTGGTGGACGTTCGAATACCGTTGAAAAAAGTTCTAAGATTACTGCTAAAGTAACATCAAATGCCTTAAGTGATTATATGGCATCAGCTGATGATATTTTTATCATGCCACATAGAACAACGGATGTAGACGCACTTGGTGCGGCTATTGGTCTTTTAGAAATGGGATTAGCAAAAAATAAAAAAGCAAAAATAATTATTGATTTTGATGATATTGATCAAACATGTCAAAAAGTCTTAAATATGTTAGAACATGAATATATTAAATTACTTGAATTTGTTATTGAACCTCAAGAAGCATTATCGAAAGTGAATCAAGAGACATTATTAATCTTAATTGATCATCATTCACCTTCTCAATCAAATGCTCCTGAGATGATTGAGAAATCTAAAAATATTATTGTTATAGATCATCATAGACGTATCAATGAAACCATTCAAGATTTACTATTAAATTATGTAGAACCTTATGCTTCTTCATCAGTTGAATTAGTCACTGAATTAATAGACTTTTTTGATGATGATGTTGATGTTCATAAGTTTGAAGCAACCATTATGTTAGCGGGTATGATGATTGATACAAATAATTTTTCGCATCGTACTGGGGCTAGAACATTTGAAGCAGCTGCTAAATTAAAGAATTTAGGTGCGGATCCTTCTCAAGCAAGATTAATTTTAAGAGAATCTTTAGATGAAATTAGAACTAAATCTAATTTAGTTAATAAAGCTAAAATCATTGATGATAGATTTGCGATAACTGCGCTTGATGAAGTTGAGGTGACTGACCGTGTTCAACTGGCTAAAACAGCGGATGAATTATTAGAAATAGATAATATTATCGCAGCTTTCGCTGTTGGTAAACTAGATAGTACGACCATTGGTATATCTGCACGTTCTGTTAGTAATTTTAATGTGTCGGTGATGATGGAAAAATTCGGTGGTGGTGGACATTTAAATAATGCGGCTGCCCAATTAAAAAATTCAAGTACTGAAGAAATCTTAACAAAAATTGAAAAACTTATTGAAAGTACATATAAGGAGGAAACCACTATGAAAGTCATTTTAATCAAAGACGTTAAAGGTAGAGGTAAAAAAGGTGATGTTATTGAAGTCGCTACAGGTTATGGTAATTACCTATTAACATCAAAACATGCGATTAAAGCAAACAATGCTAATATGGAAGCTTTAGAGAGAGACATAGCTGAAGAAAAAGAAAAAGAAGATAAAAACTACAATAAAGCTTTAGAACTTAAGGATATTATTGAAAAGAGTCCTATTAGTTTACATGTAAAAATTGGTGAATCAGGAAAATTATTTGGTTCTATCAACACAAAACAAATTGCAGATGAATTAAAAAAACAATATAATATTACTGTTGATAAACGTAAAATTGCTTTAGATGATAAAATCAATACCTTAGGTAATTTTGATATTGAAGTTAAATTACACAGGGATGTTGTCGCAACGATTGATGTTGCAGTTTTAGAAAAAGAATAGGGGATTTCTATGGAGATTAAAACACCTTATAGTCAAGAAGCAGAAGAATCTGTATTAGGTTCTATCTTTTTCAGTGAAAGTGAAATTAAAACGATAGCTGATAAATTACAAGTAGAGGATTTTTATAATCCGAGTCATCAAGAAATTTATCAAGCAATTTTAAAATTATTTAACAATGGTAATTCTATTGATGTTATTACAGTCAGTAATTTTCTTGAAAACATCAATACATTAGAAAAAGCAGGGGGAAGAGAGTATATTGTATATCTTTCTTCAGTGGTACCTTCTACAGCTAATATTATGGAATACATTAATATTGTTAAAGATAAATCTGTTCTTCGTAAACTACAAGAGAGTTTTACATCTTTAATTGAGGCTTCTCGTTCTGTAGAAGACACGCCTCATTTTATTGACCAAGTAGAAAAAGAAATTTTTAATATTACTAAAGACAGACGAAGTACTGACTTTGTTAATATCGCTGATGCAGCGGAATCTACTTTAGCTAAAATCGCTGAACAAGCACAACACGCTAACGAGATTAGTGGGCTTGATACAGGCTATCATCAATTTAACCGTTTTACTTTGGGCTTACAACCATCAGATCTTTTAATTATTGCGGCTAGACCTGGTATTGGTAAAACAGCTTTTGCCTTAAACTTAGCCTTAAATATAGGTATGTTACCTAAAGCACCTCATATTGCTTTTTTCTCTTTGGAAATGGGTGTTGAACAATTGGTAATGAGATTATTATCAAGTGTTTCATCTGTGGATAACACCAGTTTAAGAAAAGGTGATTTAAAACAATATGAATGGGAAAGATTACAAACAGGTGTACATAATCTTAAAGGATCAAACATCTATTTTGATGATTCTGGGACAGTACAAGTATTAGATTTAAGAAGTAAATGCCGTAAATTAAAACAAGATAATAAATTAGATATCGTGATTGTTGACTACTTACAGTTATTAAGTGGATCACAATATAATAAAGGGAACAGGGTTCAAGAAGTTTCAGAAATTTCTCGTGTATTAAAGGAAATGGCCAGAGAGTTAAAAGTGCCTGTAGTGGCGCTTTCTCAGTTGTCACGTAATCTAGAACAACGCCCTGATAAAACACCGAGAATGGCAGATTTAAGAGAGTCTGGTTCGATTGAACAAGATGCGGATATTATTATTTTCTTATATGTTAAAGAAGAAGATAAATTAGATGAATCAAGACAAAACATTACACAGTTTTCAGTAGCGAAAAACAGACATGGACAGCCTGGGGATTTTGAATTGCTCTTTAATAAGAATACATCAAAATTCTCTAGTGAATTCAATAGAGGATTGAAGGGATAATATGTTGACAGATAGATTAGAACAAATAGAAGAAAGATATACAGAGATTGGCGAGCAGATGTCAAGTCCAGAAGTAGCGACAGATATTAAAAGAGTGACAGAACTTGCTAAAGAATACTCTAGACTAGAAAAAACGGTTATTAAATATCGTGAATATAAACAATTGTTAAATCAATTAGACGGATTAAAAGAAATGGCTAAAGAAAATGATCCGGAAATCAAAGAAATGGCTGAATTAGAATTAGAAGATTTACATAATAGAATTCAAGTTCTTGAAGAAGAATTAGAATTATTATTAATACCTAAAGACCCCAATGATGAAAAGAATGTTATCGTTGAAATTAGAGGGGCTGCAGGTGGTGATGAAGCCAATATTTTCGCTGGTGATTTGTTTAGAATGTATAGTAAATACGCTGAACATATGGATTGGAAAATAGAAGTTTTATCAGCTGAACCTAAAGAAGCTGGTGGATATTCTCAAATAGAATTCATGGTTTCTGGTGAAGGTGTTTACTCGCGTATGAAATATGAATCAGGGGTTCATCGTGTACAAAGAGTACCGCAAACAGAATCAAGTGGACGCGTTCATACATCAACAGCGACAGTTCTTGTTTTACCTGAAGCTGAAGAGATTGATTTTGAAATGGATATGCAAGATATTCGTGTGGATACCTATTGTTCAAGTGGTCCTGGAGGACAATCGGTCAATACGACAAAATCAGCTGTTAGAGTCACACACGTTCCAACTGATACAGTTGCTCAATGTCAAGATGGTAAAAGCCAACATGAAAATAAAGCATCTGCTTTAAAAATCTTAAGATCAAGACTATATGATAAAGTACTCCGTGAAGCTCTAGATAAAGAAGCTGGAGAACGAAAATCTAAAATAGGAACAGGGGATCGTTCTGAAAAAGTAAGAACCTATAATTATCCTCAAAACAGAGTAACAGATCACCGTATTAATTTAACCATTCAACAATTAGATCGTATTATTGATGGTCGACTAGAAGCGGTTATTGATGCTTTAATTACAGAAGAGCAAAAAAGAAAGTTAGAAAAACAATAATATGGCTACATATAAAGAAGTTTTACAAAAAGCGAAAAAACTGACTAGAAAAACGAATAAAGAAACCAGTGCAACTGAGTTACTCATGTTGCATTTTTCTAAGTTAGAACCAACAGAATTATATTTAAATTATGAAAAAGAAATGCCTGAAAAAGAAGAAAATGAATTTCTTCAAGGATTAAACCTATATTTAGAAAAAAACTTACCTGTTCAACAAATCATAGGTTATGTATATTTTTATGGATATAAATTCAAAGTTACCAATCAAGCTTTAATTCCAAGATTTGAAACAGAAGAATTGGTAGCGAATGTATTAATGCTTTATGATGAGTATTTTGAAGGTAAGGATGTTTCATTGGTTGATGTTGGGACTGGTTCAGGTTGTTTAGCTATTGCTTTAGCCAAAGAAGAAAGTCATTTAACAGTATCAGCGACTGATATTTCTGAAGTAGCTTTAAATCTTGCTAAAGAAAATGCTCAATTAATAGGTACAGATATTAGCTTCTATCAAGGTGATATGATTCAACCAATATTAAATCATAAATACGATATCTTAGTATCAAATCCACCATATATACCTACAACTGAAATTGTCGATTCTATTATCTATGATAATGAACCACATTTAGCCTTATTTGGTGGAGAAGACGGTTTAAAATTCTACCGTCAAATCATTCAAGATTCTAAATATATTTTAAATGAACAAGCAATGATCGCATTTGAACATGCTTATGATAAAGCCCAAGAAATTCAAGAAATGGCTAGAGAAGTTTATCCAAATGCAAAAATAAATACTTTAAAAGATATGCAAGGCTTAGACAGAATGACATTTATTATCCTAGGATTTTAAGTGAAAAGAAAATAAATTTTAATTAAAATAATATTTTAATTAGAACTAGATTTTCTTTTTTTTCTTGTTCTTTTTCAATAGAAAGCATTTGACATTTCAAAAAAAGTCTTTATATTATATAGTGAAGCGAGGTAATAATATGCCAAAAAAATTAGTCATAGTTGAATCACCTACAAAATCAAAGACAATTTCTCAATATTTAGGAAATGACTATGAAGTAAAATCATCTGTGGGACATATACGTGATCTAGCCACAAAAGGTAAAGGTGGTTTAGGTGTTGATGTTGATCATGATTTCGAACCTACCTATGAAATTATTTCTGGAAAAAATAAAATTGTTTCTGAGTTAAATAAAGCTTTAAAAGACGCTGATGAGTTATATTTGGCAACTGACCCTGATAGAGAAGGGGAAGCGATATCTTGGCATTTAAAAGAAACTTTAAAAATAAAGGATCAAAAAGTATATAGAGTTGAGTTTAACGAAATCACTAAAGACGCAATCATTAACGCTTTTCAACATACAAGAAGTATTAATGAGGATTTAGTATCTTCTCAAGAAACAAGAAGAATATTAGATAGGATTATTGGTTTTAAGTTATCTAAACTACTACAAAATAAAATTAAATCAAAATCAGCAGGTAGAGTTCAATCAGCTGCTTTAAAATTAATCGTTGATAGAGAAAAAGAAGTCAATGCCTTTGTACCGGAAGAATACCATGAAATATATGCGAAGTTTTCTGATATTGAAGCAATGCTTTTTAAAATTGACGGTGAAAAACCTGAAATTTCTTCTGATAAAGAAGCAAATGCATTATTAGGTCGTTTAGGTGAATTATTCACAGTGAGTGAATTATCTAAAAGAGAGATTAAGAATAATCCAAATAAAGCATTAACAACATCAATGCTTCAGCAACAAGCATCAACCCGTTACAATTATTCATCAACTAAAACAATGTCTTTAGCTTCTTATTTATATGAAGGGATTGACTTAGGTAATGAAACAGTTGGTTTAATTACCTATACTAGAACTGACTCAACAAGACTATCTGACAGTTTCGTTGAAAAAACAAGACATTATATCTTAGATGAATATGGTAAAGAATATTTAGGTCATTACCGCGTTGATAAGAAAAAACAAAATGTTCAAGATGCCCATGAAGCTATTAGACCTACTGATATTGAACGTACACCGGAATCAATTAAAATACAATTGTCTAAACAAAAAAATGGATCACAATTATATAAACTCTATAGTTTGATTTATTATAAAACCCTAGCATCTTTAATGAAAGCCTCTAAAAATGAAGTCACAACTTTATTGTTAGATAACAATGGTTTAACCTTCAAAACAACAAGTTCAAAACAATTATTTGATGGTTATTTAAAGGCTTTAGAAAATATTGATCAAAGAACTGAACAAGCTCAATTAGATTTATCTAAGTTTAAAGAAGGCGATCAATTAAAAGCAGATGACGTTTACGATAAAAAATTATTTACAAATCCACCGGCTCGATATTCTGAATCTCGTTTAATTAAAGAAATGGAAGATTTAGGAATCGGTAGACCTTCAACTTATGCGACGACCATATCAACGATTATTAAAAGAAGATATGTAGAGTATAAAGATAAGAAGTTCTTTCCATCTGATCAGGGCATATTAACAATTGAGAAATTAGAGAAGTTCTTTGAAGAATTTATTAGTGCTAATTATTCTAAAAATATGGAAGATATTTTAGATGGTATCGCTCAAGGTGACGAAGTACAATTAAAGGTATTAAGAGAATTTTATGATTACTTTATGCCTTTAGTCGATCATGCACATGAACATATGGAAAAAATTGAAGCTGAAGAAACAGGTGAACTATGTCCTAATTGTGGATCACCTATGGTTATTCGTGATGGAAAATATGGTAAATTTGAAGCATGTTCAAATTTTCCAACATGTAAATATATTAAACCAAACGAAAAAACGAAAGAAAAAGCGTTTGATACTGAAGTGGAATGTCCTGAGTGTCATAAAGGCACATTGGTTTTAAGAACTGCTAAATCAGGAAAGAATAAAGGCAATCAATTTTTAGGTTGTTCAAGATTTCCTAAATGTAAGTTTATTAGTCCTTATGAAGTGATTAAAGAACACTGTGATAAGTGTGATAATGTGGTTGTTAAAGATAAAGAAGGAAATGTTTTCTGTGTTGACGGAAAAGATTGTAAATAATCACAAAAACATCAAAATATTATGGTAAATTTTAATAAACTACATTATGTAGTTTAAATTTCCCTTAAAGTGTGAGAGCACTTACCCTTCCTAAAAATCCGTCTTTTAGATAAGACGGATTTTTTTTCTTAATAGTTTAATGAATGAATGTTTTATGATATACTATTAAAAGATTATTGATAGAATGTGTGGTGTCTATTATGGGCCTTTTTAAGAAATTATTTTCAAATAAAGAAAAACGTCAAAAAGCTGAAAAATATAAAATAGGGATGATGAAAACTAGAAACAATTCATTATCATCTTTAAAAGATTTACTGAAAAACTCAAAAACAATCGATGACGACTTATATGGCAGATTAGAAGAAATATTTATCATGGCAGATGTCGGTGTTGATACTGTTGTGGAGTTTATCGAAGAATTAAGAGAAGAAGTTAAAATCCAAGAAATTACTAAGCCAATTGAATTAGAAAATTTAATTGTAGATAAGATGTTTGAACTTTATTTAAAAGGTGAAGTGATCAATACAAATATTCGCTACAATAAAGATGATTTAACGGTTATTTTATTTGTTGGGGTTAATGGAACAGGTAAAACAACAACCATTGGCAAATTAGCTTATAAAATTCAATCTGAAGGTAAATCAGTGATGTTGGCTGCTGGAGATACATTTAGAGCTGGCGCAATCAACCAATTAAAAATATTTGGTGAAAGAGTTGGCTGTAAAGTTATTGCTAAAGAAGCTGGGTCAGATCCTGCAAGTGTTATATTTGATGCAATTAAACAAGCAAAAGAAGAAAAAATAGATGTGCTTTTAATTGATACAGCTGGTCGTTTACAAAATAAAAAGAATTTAATGAATGAATTAGGGAAAATTAATCGGATTATCGAAAGAGAAACGGGTAATAATATTTATGAAACATATTTAGTGATTGACGCTACGACAGGACAAAACGGATTATCTCAAGCAAAAATATTTTCTGAAGTAACCAATGTAACAGGGGTTGTTTTAACAAAGTTAGATGGTACTGCTAAAGGTGGAATCGTTTTAGCAATTAGAAATAAGTTAAATATTCCGATTAGTTTTGTCGGATTAGGAGAAAAGATCACAGACTTAGAATACTTCGATATTGAAGATTACATTTACGGTTTGTTTTCTGATTTCTTTGAATAGGGTGGTTATATGAGTTATCTAATAGATGATATAGTTAGATTAAATAGTTTGTTTGATTTATATCAATCATTATTAACAGATAAACAACAAGATTACTTTAAATATTATTTTAGAGAAGATTATTCCTTAAGTGAAATTGCCGATATTATGAAAGTAAGTCGTAATGCAGTTCATTTACAGATAAAAAAAATATCTTCTTATTTAGAAGATTATGAACAAAAATTAGAATTGTTAAAAAAACAAGAAAAAGTCAATGGATTACTAGATGATTTGTTAGAGGATTCATCTATTAATGAATCGATTAAAGACAGAATTAATAAAATAAAGAAGGTGTAATGTATGGCATTTGAAGATTTAACTGGCCGCTTTCAGATGGCGCTTAGAAGACTAACAGGGAAAGCAAAATTAACGGAGAATGATATTGATGAAATGATGAGAGAGGTTAGACTCTCATTATTAGAAGCTGATGTTAACTATAAAGTTGTTAAGGAATTCACTGATGAAGTTAAGAAATTAGCCTACGGTGAAAAAATTCTTAAAGGGTTAAAACCTGGTGAACAAGTTGTTAAAATTGTTAATGATGAATTAACGAAATTAATGGGTGAAGAAGCCAGTGAACTAAATTTTAAAGCAAATAAAGAAATGACCGTTATATTAATGGTCGGTTTACAAGGTGCAGGTAAAACAACGACTGCAGGTAAATTAGCTAATTTTATTAGAAACAAACATAATAAAAAACCTATGTTAATCGCTGCGGATGTTTATAGACCGGCTGCGATTGAACAGTTACAAACTGTTGGAAAACAATTAAATATCGAAGTGTATCAAGAAGGTTTGATTGAACCAGATACAATTGTTAAAAACGGGTTAAAACATGCTAAAGAACAAGGTTATGATTTAGTAATCATTGATACAGCTGGTCGTTTACATATTGATGAATCAATGATGGATGAAATCCAAAGAATTGAAAAATTAACCAAACCAGACGAAGTCTTATTAACGGTTGACGCAATGACTGGTCAAGATGCAGTGAATGTTGCTGAAATGTTTAATAAAGCCTTAAATATTACCGGATGTATCTTAACTAAATTAGATGGTGATACAAGAGGTGGGGCAGCTTTATCTATTCGTAAAATGACTGGTGTACCAATTAAGTTTTCTGGTACAGGTGAAAAACTAGAAGATATTGAAGTTTTCCATCCTGAACGTATGGCTTCAAGAATTCTTGGTATGGGTGATATTTTATCCTTAGTTGAAAAAGCAACTGAAGAAATTGATGAAGAAGAAGCTTTATCAATGATGGAAAAAATGATGACCGGGAAATTTAATTATAATGATCTTTTAAAACAAATGAAGATGATTAAAAGAATGGGTAAATTTTCAGGTATATTAAAAATGTTACCAGGTATGAAAAGCCTTGGTAACATGGATAAAGTCGATGATAAGCAACTTGAGTATATTGAAGCGATTGTTGGTTCAATGACTGAAGATGAAAGAAAAGATCCTGAATTAATTACACGTTCTTCTTCAAGAAGAAATAGGATTGCTAGAGGTTCAGGAAGATCATATTCTGAAATCAATAAATTGGTTGATATGTTAGAGAAACAACAAACACTGATGAGACGTATGCAAGGTATGAATCCTGATTCATTACAAAATATGGCTCAAGGTAACTTTGAACCTAAAGCATCTCGTAGTGATAGACGAGATAAAATGAAGAAAAAAGGTGGATTTAGATTCTAATAATAAAGGATAGCATCAGCTATCCTTTTCGTTTTCTAAGAATTCATTTAAAAATCTAAAGACCCCATCTTCTCTACTGCTATAATCTAGAATTTTATCTGCGACCTGAATTAATTCAGGATGTGATTCTTTCATCGCAACTCCTAAACCTGCGTATTGAATCATTTCAATGTCGTTATGGCCATCACCAATAGCCACAATGTTTTCTCTTGGAATGTTTAAATATTCACTAACAATTTTTATGGCATTTCCTTTATTGACTTCAGGTGCGAATACTTCTAAGATAGAATCATATTCACCTGATAAATGCCAAATTCTCGCTAAAACTTTTCCTTTAAAATGATTATCTATATAAGCTTTAATTGCTTGGCCAGTGCCTTGTTTTCCAATGATAATCATTCCATTGATATTATTTTTAATGGTTTCATGGAATGGTCCAATTGTCAGTTTTGTTGCATGATCAGCATGTAATAAAGGTTCAATTGCTTTTTCTTGTCTGTATAAATAGATATCATCATTTAACTCAGAAAAAGCGTTTCTAATTAAATCTTGGTTATGATGGAAAATATCAAAAATGATTTCTTTTTGAATGAGTGTACTTATGGCTTTAAAATCTTTATTTAATGGATGATGAATTAATGATCCATTGTAATTAACGATAGGTGTATCTAAACCAAAAGCTTCATAAATGAATTTAGAACTTCTGTAAGGTCTACCTGTCGCAATCATAACTTTGTGTCCTTGTTTTTGTATTTCTTTGATGTATTGGCACAATGTTTGTGATATTGAATCAAAATCATAGAGGACTGTTCCGTCTAAATCTAGGACGAAAAGATATTTATTTTGTGACATAAAATGATATGCTCCTTTATTATATGGTGTAATTATTATCTCATAAGCATTTTAATTATGCAAATGTTTATATGGATTGATTAAAACACTGTTTTAAGATATAATTTAGATAGTATCGAGGTGAACAATGATAGACATGTTTTTATTAAATATACAATTTGAGATGACAACAATCCTTAATTTTTTATTAGGTGTAGTGACAGGTTTTGTCTTGTTCTTTTTGTTCTTTTTATTAATCGCGACTGTTAATTCAAAAAAACGATATCGAAAAAGAATACTTAATCAATTACCTTTAGAAGATCATGAAGTATACGAATTAATTGGAACCAAACAAAACCAATTAATTGAAACCGTTAGATTAACAGATAACGCTTATTTTAAAGTGGCTTTTGATTTAAGTTTAGAGTTGTTAGAAGAAATCGCTGAACATTATTTTCCGAATTCAAAATATCCGATTTATGAAATAACGATTGAAGAATTATTGGAGTTAAATCATTATATTACCAAACGACTTGAAGAAATGGTTGATGGAAAGATATTAAAACATTTTAAGAATTATCGAATTTCATCAATTGTGAATATGTTACATATGAAAAAAGCAGTTGATAATTCTAAAATCATGAAATTATCTCGAAAATTAAAAGTAAATAAATTTTTTAATGCAGGGCGCGCTGTCTTAAATTATGCAAACCCAATTTATTGGTTTAGACGTTTAGCGATTAAACCAACCACAGAGGTTTTAACCAAAGAAATTTGTAAATATATTATTGCGGTTGTAGGTGAAGAAACAAATAAAATTTATTCTAAGAGTTTTTCAGATGTTAAAAACGATGATGATTTAGAAGAAAAATTTGATGAATTAATTGAAGAGGAGTCATAGATTATGTTGTTTAAAAAGAAATTTAAAAGTGAAAGAATCGTACCTAAAACATCACGTTCAAAAGATAACCGACCTTTCTATATTCCTTTGATTACTACTGTTGAAGATAGAAAAAGATTAAGACAAGATTTTATTAGTCCAGCAGGTGTAAGTGGTAAGAATGTTATATCTGTCGTTGGTGATAGAAAAGGGACTGGGGACATTGATAAAAAATACGATGCCTTTAGAACGAATAAACGTTTAACAAAAGAAGAAGCTAAGAAAAGATTCGGACATTCTTATTATGAATTCGTTTCTGTTAATAAAGACACATTGAATAAAGTTTATACAGAAGAAGGGTTAACTGTTGAAGATGTTTCTTCAATCAGAAAGCCTAAAATAGATGATCAAATTAATACAGAAGAAATAATTAAAGAACATAAAAATATTCATTCTGTACCAGTGGATGAGTTTTTTGAAAGTGAGAAAAAATATCAATCTGAAGTTCAATCTCAGGAAGTCAATGAAGATGATGTTTTAAAAGACTTGGTTACTGATGAAGATCTTGAAGATATTCCAATTCAATTCGAAGAAGATGAAGAGGAATCTTTAGATGATATATTATTTAAAAAACCAGAAGTTAAGACAATGGATATTGAAGATATTGAATTTGATGAAGATATTGATTATGAAGAATATCAACCTGAAGAAATTATGGATTTACCAAAGAATGATATGTCTGATTATCAGTTACCACCTTTAGCTTTATTTAAAAAAACTAAGGAAACAGAAAAAGTTGAACCTGTATGGGTTAGAGAAAATACCGATGTGATTAATGAAACATTATTTGCATTTAGTGTTGACGGAAAAGTAACAAATTATACAGTTGGTCCAACTGTAACGCGTTATGAAGTTTCTTTAGGCTCTGGTGTACCTACTAAAAAGATTACAGGTATCTCAGATAACCTTCAAATGAATCTTTCAGCGGTTTCTTTAAGAATAGAAGCGCCGATTCCTGGTAAAAATACGATTGGGATTGAAGTTCCAAACAAAACAAGGAAACCTGTTTTCTTTGGCGATGTGATTGATCATCCTAAGTTTACTGAATCAAAAGACCCATTATTATTAGCTGTTGGGTTAGATATCGATGCTTTACCAGTTTATACATCCATTGAATCAATGCCTCATGGATTGGTCGCGGGTTCAACACAATCAGGTAAATCCGTGAGTATTGCGGCTACAATTGTGTCTTTAATTGTTAGAAACAAACCAGATGAATTAAAACTTTTATTAATCGATCCTAAAAAAGTAGACTTACAACAATTTGGTGACTTACCTCATTTAATCACTCCGATTATCGATGATGTGAAAGTCGCGATTGAGTCTTTAAAATGGATGGTTGGAGAAATGGAAAGACGTTATGATGTTTTGAAGAAATTCAAAGCAATTAACGTATCTGATTATTATAATCGCCGTGCAAATGACCCTAATTTTGAAAAAATGCCAAGAATCGTTGTGATTGTTGAAGAAGCATCTGATTTATTGTTAAGTGGTGGAAATGAAATAGAAGAGAGTATCTTGAAATTAACTCAAAAATCAAGGGCTGTTGGTATTCATATTATTTTAGCGACACAAAGACCATCTGCGGATATCTTAAAAGGTACAATTAAAGCTAATATTTCTACAAGATTTGCATTTAGGGTTCCGTCTTCAACAGATTCATCTGTTGTTTTAGATAAAACAGGTGCTGAAAAATTATTGGGTAAAGGGGATATGCTTTTATCTGAAAACGGTCTTATAAGACGTATTCAAGGTGCGTATTTATCGCCTGAAGAAATCGAAAAAATTACTGATTTTATCAAACAACAAATGGAACCTGATTATATTTTCACTCATCAAAAACTATCAATGGAAATGAAAACTCAAAATGAGTTTGAAGAAATTGATGAATTGTTTAAAGACGTAGCGAATTATGTTGTTGATGAAGGTAAATGTTCTTTAAATAAAATCACACAAGAATTCGGCATTGGTTTTAACCGTGCAAATAACATCGTAAATACATTAGAGAAATTCGGTATTGTTTCAGCGAACGCTGGAACAAAACCTAGAGAAGTATTGGTTGATTATGACCAACTTAGCCAAATATTTGAGGGACTTGATTAGTGGAATTACAATACGAACAATTGAATGAACGTCAAAAACTGATGAAAAAAACAAAAATTAGACTCATCAGTTTTTTCTTCATTAACATTATTATTGTTCTTATGTTTATCATTTTCCAACAAAATCCTTTGTTCTTATTTAGATTTAACCGGTCTCCAGAGAGTGTTTCTGCTTATGGAAGTTATCAGTTAATATCATTGATTTTATTGTTGATTGTTTTTCTCTATTTAATTTCTTATTTAGTTTTAATGTGGACATATTTATCTAACAAGAATAAAGAAGTAGAAACTGAAGCATTTGTAAAAAGATACAATTTTTTTGATTTCTTTTCAGTGATACCGATTTTCTTTCTAATCATGATGGTTTTAAATGGTTGGCTATTTACTTTAGCAGTTGTGGATGGGGCATCTATGGAGCCGACTTATAAGGATGATAATGTTGTATTAATTAGTTATAATAGTCAAATAGACGAAAAAGATATTGTGGTATTTGAAAATGATAAATTATATATTAAACGCGTTATAGGCTTGCCTGGTGACTTACTTGTTATCGAAAATAACGAAGTTTGGTTAAATGGTGTTTTAATTGAAGTGACTTCAGGGTCATTTACTTATAACGGAACAATAGAAGAAGGTTTTTATTTTGTTTTAGGTGATAATCGAACAAACTCTGAAGATTCGAGAGCCATCGGTTTGATCACAGAAGATCAGATGATTGGCGTCGTTATTTTAGATTTAAATTAGTTTCAAGAAAGAGTTGATATGATGAAACAAATACAATGGTATCCAGGGCATATGGCAAAAGCCAAACGCTTGATAGAAGAAAAATTAAAAATTATCGATATTGTTTATGAAGTAGTTGATGCTAGAATACCAGAATCTTCTAGAAATCCTATGATGGATGAAATCACCAATCGTAAAGATAAAATTTTAATATTAAATAAAACTGATTTAGCTGATACAGCAGTGACTAAATCATGGATGAAATATTATATTAAACAGCAAATACCATTTGTTTTATGTAATTCTTTAAATGATAATATTACTCAAAAAGTATATGAAAAAACTTTAGAAGTATTACACTACCTTCATGAAGAAGATAAAGCAAAAGGTAAAGCTAAAAGAAACTTTAAAGCAATGGTCATCGGTGTTCCTAATGTAGGGAAGTCTCAATTCATTAATAATATGGCTGGAAAGAATAAAGTTAAAACAGGGAATACACCTGGAATAACAAAAAGACAAACCTTTATAAAAGCAGAACATGATTTATTATTGTTTGATAATCCAGGTGTTTTATGGCCGAAATTTCAAACTCAAGAACAAGCTTTTAGACTAGCATTAATGGGTACGATTAAAGATGAAATATTGCCTTTAGATGAAGTTGTTATTTTTGGTATTGAGTATTTAAGAGAACATTACCCTAATGCTTTAGAAAAACGTTATGGTTTTGTTATAGAAGAAACTTTTTCTGCGGTTGATATTATTGATTTGATTGGAAGAAGACGTGGTGCCTTAATGGCAGGTAATGAAATTGATTATGATCGTGTATTTAATTTGTTTTTATATGATTTAAGAAATGGTGCTTTAGGAGAATTGAGTTTTGAAAAACCAGAATGATTTATACAAATTCGAAAAAGAATTACAAAAACAAGGAATTAAGTATATAGCCGGAGTCGATGAAGTTGGAAGAGGACCTTTAGCCGCCGGTGTTTTGGCTTGTGCTTGTATTTTAGATTTGAATGATAAAATCGCTGGTATTGATGACTCGAAAAAACTATCTGAAAAAAGAAGAGATAGTTTAAGTCAATCAATTAAGGAAAAAGCGATTGCTTATGCCTATGGTTATTGTAATGAAACAGAGATAGATGAATTGAATATCTATCAAGCATCTAAATTAGCGATGATAAGAGCGGTGAACGCCTTAAAGATTAAACCAGAATATTTATTGATTGATGCTATGAGTTTAGATATGGGTATAGATGAATCACCAATTATTAAGGGTGATAGTTTATCTGTAAGTATTGGAGCTGCATCTATTTTAGCCAAAGTTAAAAGAGATGAAATTATGAAGAAATTTGATAAAATATATCCTGGCTATGGATTTGATAAACATAAAGGCTATCCGACGAAATATCATCTTCAGCAACTTAAAACATTAAAGCCTTGTCCTATTCACCGAAAGACTTATAAACCTGTACAGGACGCTTATTTGCAGCAATTACAACTAGATTTGGAGGAATTGATATGATTAAAGCTGTTATATTTGATTTAGATGGTACATTATTAGATACCATAGAAGATATTGCGAATACATGTAATCAGTTATTAGAAAAAAGAGGATATCCATCTTTGCCGATTAAAGATTATAAAATATATGTGGGTAAAGGTGTTAAAAATTTATTAATAAAATTAATTGAAGTATTGAAGATGCCAGAACAATTACTCGATGAGTTAATGAGTGATTATTATGAAATATATCCAATTGAATCAACAAAAACAACAAAAATATATCCAGGGATTTCGGAAATGCTTGAAACAATGAAAAAGATGGATATTAAAATAAATGTATTATCCAATAAACCTCATGAACAAGTAATTGATTTAATGCCAAAGTATTTTTCTGAAAATACCTTTGATATCATCTATGGAAAACATGAAGGTGTAAAAGCAAAACCGGATCCAACACTTTTAAAGAAAATGATGAAAGAATTAAAAGTAAAAAAATCTGAAGTTCTTTATGTTGGAGATACAAAAACTGATATGGAAACAGCACTTAATGCAAGTGTAGCTAGTGTTGGAGTGTTATGGGGGTTTAGGGAAGAAACAGAACTTGTTCAATCAAGAGCGTCATACATAATAACACACCCTAAAGAAATGATTCATATTATCAACGAAAAAAACAATGATCCTCGATCAAAATAATAAAGATTACGATGTTTTTTAGTGTGTAATAAAGATTGTCAAAAGCCTTATATTTTGATATAATTGATATGTTTAAGGTTTAAATAAATATTTGTTTATTAATTGAAAAGGAAGGGACAATAAAATGAGTAAAGTAGTGGTATTTAATCATCCTTTGATTCAACATAAATTGAGTATTATTAGAGATAAAAACACGAACACAAAGGAATTTAGAGAAAACGTTAATGAAATAGGATCTTTAGTGACTTATGAAGTCACAAGAGATTTAGAAGTCAAAGAAATTGATATCGAAACACCAATGACTAAAACCAAAGCTAAAATCTTAGCTAAGGATGTTGTGATTGTTCCGATTTTAAGAGCTGGTTTGGGGATGGTTGATGGTATTCAAAACGTGATTCCA
This sequence comes from uncultured Candidatus Izemoplasmatales bacterium, assembly GCA_964461565.1. Classification (GTDB taxonomy): domain Bacteria; phylum Bacillota_I; class Bacilli_A; order Izemoplasmatales; family Hujiaoplasmataceae; genus Hujiaoplasma. The sequence continues at coordinate 25,699 of CAYWUZ010000022.1, forward strand.
ACAGCGAAAATTGGTCATATCGGTTTATACCGAGATGAAGTGACTTTAAAACCTAATAAGTATTATTCTAAATTTCCAATTGAAACCAAACAAGCGACAGTTTTAATTGTGGACCCAATGTTAGCAACTGGTAATTCAGCGATTGCAGCCATCGATGAATTAAAAGCATATGGCGCTAAAGATATCAGGTACGTTGGAATTGTTGGTTGTCCTGAGGGCATTGAGGCTTTACAAAATGCACATCCGGATGTTGATATTTATATTGTTAGTATCGACGAAAAGTTAAATGAGAATGGTTATATTGTCCCTGGTTTAGGTGATTGTGGAGACCGCTTATTTGGAACAAAATAATGAAAAACAATTCGAATAAAACAGCCTTTTACATATTTAATATGTTAACTCAGTTTTTTTTAGAGACTTTTGTTGCGATGGCTATTGGGTATTTCTTAGGTCAATGGCTTGATAAAGTGCTGTTTGAAGAAAAAGTTATTTTAACTTATATACTTGTTGTTATTGGTATTTTTGCAGGATTAAGTAATTTTATAAAAAGAGCTTTAAAATACGAAAAAGGAGAAAACGATGAAAAATAGAGACATCATTGAAAAAACATTTTTATTTTCATGGCCTTACGCCATATTGTTTTCGCTTGTTGTATATATCATTACAAGGAATGTTGATTATGTGATTAGTTTTATGCTTGGTTTTGGATCTTCATTAATGGTTAATTCTATGAATTATCGAGTTATGAAATCAACTTTTCAAAATAATCCTGGAACAATCAAATGGCGACAAATTACGATGTTTATTGTGAGATATGCTTTTATGGGTCTTATTTTATACATTGCATACTCAAGTGAAGAATTTAACGAGTATTATACATTTGTAGGATTATTATCATTTGTGATAGTAGCAATACCTACATCTATCATATTTAGTCAAAGGGGTGATGCAGAGGATGAATGATTTTACTTTATTTGAACCTCTCTCTTCAGCAGCTAGGTCAGCCATTATCATTTTTGTTGGGTTATCTTTATTCTTTATTATTGTAGGTATTAAAATAAAGAAAATGGATCCTAAAAAAACACCAAAGGGGTTTTTGTTTGGTTGTATCATGTTGGTAGATACCTTTAATAATTTTATTTCTGAATATATGGAAAAAGATAAATTTAAATTCTTTGGTCCTTATTTATTTACCATAGCTATTTATTTAGCGACCGCAAATACTATTTCATTAATTGGATTAACACCACCATTAGCTAATTTAGGTGTTGCTTTAGCCTTTACTGTTTTAACTTTCTTTGCGATTAAGATAGCTGAATTTAAATATATAACAGTCAAGAAAAAAATCAGTAATTTAATTGGTCCAGTTGTTTTTATGGCACCAATCATGTTGCCAATTAATATCATTGGTGAAGTATCGACACCTTTTACTATGGGACTACGTTTATTCGTAAATCTATTAAGTGGTGTTGTTATAGCAACCATGGTTTACTCAGTTTTACATTGGGTTTTTGGAATCGTCGCGGGATTATTCTTACATGCAGTATTTGATATATTCTTTGGTTTAATTCAAGCGTTCGTATTTTTAATGTTATCAACCATCAATATTTCGTTAGCAACTGATGCTTAAAATTCAGTTCATATAAATAAAATACAAAATAATAAAAAAAACATTTAGGAGGAAAAATAATGTTTGAGACAATTTTTAGATTTGCAGAAGTTACAAATGCTGGTTTAGCATATTTAGGTGCTGGATTCGCTGTTATCGCTGGTCTTGGTACTGGTATTGGTCAAGGTTATGCTGCTGGTAAAGCTGCTGAAGCTGTTGGTCGTCAACCAGATGCTCAAGGAAAAATCTTAGTAACAACTTTAGTAACTCAAGCTGTTGCTGAAACAACAGGTCTTTATGGATTGCTTGTTGCACTTATCTTAATTGGAAAATAAAAAAATCTTTAGAAACAACAAGGAGGCGATTGCCTGATGGGTTTTTTTGATAAATTAGTCTCTGGTGTAGAATCAGCTGTTGAACAAGCATTGGGGATTAACTTGCTTGATATGATTGTGCAAATTCTTGCAACACTCATATTAGTGCTAATCGTAAAAAAATTCTTCTGGGGACGAATCACTGAATTTCTTGAAAAAAGAAAAGCGTTTATGGAAAGCGAATTGATTGAAGCTGAACAAGCAAATCAAGAAGCGCTTCAATTAAAACAAACCCGAGAAGATGAATTAAAAGAAATTCGTTTAAAATCTAAAGACTATTTTGATAATGCAAAAACACGTGGCGAAGAAGAAAGACTACGCATTATTGAACATGGTAAAAAAGAAGCGGATATTATCCTAAATAATGGATATAAAGAAATAGAAGCTGAAAGAAAAAAAGCCAAACAAGAACTTGAAAAAGAAGTTGTCACCATTGCTAGTTTAATGGCTGAAAAAATGATTGGTAAAAAAATAGATGAAAGCGAATTTCAAAATATAACGATCAAAAATATAGAAAGCAGTGAAGAGCTATGACCAATACGTCAAAACAATATGCCTTGGCTCTTTTTTCGCTTGCTAGTGAAAAAAAACAAAATAATGATGTTTATCAAGAATTTAAAGGGTTTATCGATGGTTTTGAAGATTTAACTTGGAAATTCTTTTTGAATCCTAAATTAGATAATATTGAGAAACATCAAGTTATTGAAAAAACAATCAATAATCAATTATTAATAAATTACTTTAAAACAGTTATTGATAACAATCGCTTTAATTTTGTTCAAGAAATGCTTGAAGCTTATAAGGACTTATTGAATGAAAGTCAAAATATAGCGGAATTGTATGTTTTTTCAAATACTGCTTTATCTAAAGACAATAAAGATAAAGTTGTGAAGAAATTCACTGAATTATTAAACAAAAAAATAATCATTAATGAAGTTATCCAACCATC